>QMRG01000001.1 GCA_003649235.1 Thermoprotei archaeon
GTCAACGGCAAGAAGTACATGCATCTGGCGAAGACTTTCAACGTTAAAGGCGGTGCACCTGTCGGCAGCATCGTCACGATCACCTTCCACACCGTCAACTGGTACATTGACAAGAAAAAAGGCCTTCAGTGGATTCGCGCTTACGAGCCGAAGTTCATCGAGAGGCGACCTCAACAGAAGCAGCCTGACAGTGCCAAGGACGTCATCGAGATCGCCCACAAGTTGGAGC
Organism: Thermoprotei archaeon; assembly: GCA_003649235.1. Lineage (GTDB taxonomy): Archaea > Thermoproteota > Thermoprotei > Thermofilales > B69-G16 > B69-G16. The sequence goes on from QMRG01000001.1 coordinate 230, forward strand.
TGCTACAGATCAAACGCCTTGAGGAGCTCCACTTGGCCTCCTTCAAGGCTTTCATGGACGACAAGCCACACGCCGCCGTCATGCAGAACCACTACCGAGGACGCTCCGTTCACCTGGATTTCAGAATTGCTGACGCCAAGAAAACCTACCTTCTTGGACTCACCGTCATGCATGAACGTCCAGGCCGCATCAAAGACGACGTCGACTCACTCAAGGAAGCGAAGCGCATCGAGAAGAACTGGGAGTATTACTTCAAGATGACAAACAAGCCGCAGACCTACATTGCATCGCCGAGACGCAAACTGTGGGTCGAGTGGAAGGCTCCCGAGCCAATCGAATGGCTGACTGTCGAAGGCGTAGTTCCACCCGGCAAAGTCGGCGCAACAAAGCGTGAGGCAGGTGTCTTCAGCATCGTTGATCGTCCTACCGTCTACATTGGCACTGTCAAACCGGACTTCGTTGAATTCTTCCTCTATGGAAAGCGCTTCACCGGCCGATGGGTTGTGAGGCTGCTACCCAACCCGTGGATCGACGAGATGCCACGCGAGAAGTTCGTCTGGCTCATGTGGAAGCCTGAGAACCAGATGCCGTATGTTCTGTCCAAACGCGCCGTCGAAAAGCAATGGATGCCTCCGGCCGGCATCAGTGCTCTGCCACCCGAAATTCGCCAGCAGATACCCGAGGAGTACCAGTACTGGAAGGCGAAAACACCTAAGGAGCGCCGCGAGATCCGTGATGCACTTGTCGAAGCCATCCGCAAGGGCAAAGTGAAGATCAAGCCTGTCGAGGTGGTCAGACGTGTCAAGTGACGGGCCAGCTACACGAGCGGATAGTGTAGTCACAGAAGCAGAACCTAAAGTAGTCGTTGCCACTATTCGCGTCTTCCACAGACTCGACTACGTGTACCTTGCACCTCACATTATCCTGAAAGGTACCATCAACATTCCACATACACGTCGAGGACCCTACATCATCCTCAACGGCTGGCAACGCTACAAGCAACTACGCGAACGGTATCCACAACTTCACCATCCCAATTTCTCGCTCATCGATCGGTTAGCCGTCCTAAAGCACAACTTGACATCCCGTCAGATGCTGTCTCATCCTGAAGCTGCCGATCTCCTACTCGAGCTCGTAGAACGAAACCGCAGAACACCACATCAGACACTTCTCGAGTTCCTTGTTCGCGGCGAAATGTTCCGCCAAGCAAGACTTATCAAGATGATGTCGGATAGAAGGTGATAGAAGTGGAATACGAATACGTCGTAAGGCTCGGCAATGAACTGACAGTGATGCGGCTGCCCGAGTCAACAAGCTACCTGGACGTCCACGAAGTGTGGCTCGCAGATGAGCCACCGATAATTGAGCAGCCCGTCACTGTGAAGGGCATCTACCAGCACCAATGGTGGAAAGGACGCAAGCTGATAAGGGTCGGTCCCAGCGAGGAATACTGGATAATCAAGATCGACTGGAAGCCTAACAAACCGCTGATGGCGTTCGTATGCCGCGACGACCTCCGTGCCGCTGACTCAACAAGTGCAATCTTCGAATGGGCCGACCGATCATGGTGGAACAAAGGAGTGAAAGGTCCAGAGTATCTGCCGCCTGGAGGTCCAGGCAATCCGACGAAGAACACGCCTGCATGGATCGAACGGATCGACTCGGGTACAGTTCGCATCTATTCGATGAGTGACATGTTCGGGAAGTTTGACATACGGTTCAAGAAGTTGAAAGGTCACTTCGTGGCAATACGGCGAGATGAGAGATTGAACCTATGGACAATCCGAAGAGAGGAATCGGGTCCTGAGGTGAGAGGATGAAAACTCGGACACAAGATGCAACGGAGGAAGTGAATGAGGTCAAGAATACGGTAAGCAAACAGATCTCGCTAAGTGGCTTCGAATGGCAACGAATCGGCAACGTGCTCAAGATCAAGGGCACGTTGCTTGAGACAGGAGTATGGACCGGACTCGACGGAATACCGACTTACTTCCCGTTGGATGTCATACATGAAAAGTCCCATACAATGGTCGGAAAGCGCATAAAGCGCAGGCACCAAGACACGGATGAGTCCGTAATCGGATTCGTAACAGCCGTCCGCAACACGCCCAAAGGAGCCGAATTCGAAGGAATCATCTTTGATCAGCAGGCCATAGATGAAATCGAGCTCGGAATCGCAAATGGCCTCAGCATCGAGGCCGATGTCATCTGCGATGAAGCTCAAGGTCAAGCCATCGTGAAGGACCTCACGTTCACAGCTGTTGCCGTGGTCGAAAATCCGGCATGCCCGACGTGCCGGATCGAAGCCGCGAGACCTATAAAGATGGAGGTGAAGAAAACGTCTGAGCTGGCTGACAAGCCAACGAGAACAGAGTTCTTCGACTGGCTCAAGGAACAGCTCAAGAATGCCGGCATACCCGACGAGTACATCAGCAAAGTCATCGACGTGTTAAAGAAGGCCATAAAGACACCGTATCCGTACCCGTATCCTTCTCCGGAGGCCTATCCCGGCCCGGAGAAGAAGGAGGCTGAACTGGAAAAGCCAACAAGAGCACAGTTCCTGCGGTGGCTCAGAAATCAACTGAAGAAGGCCGGCATCAGTGCGGACGACGTGAAGAAGGTAATGGACATCCTGAAGAAAGCAATTAAGACTCCGTATCCGTATCCCTATCCGTCTCCTAAAAAGATGGAGGAGGGTGAAATGTCCGAGTTAGAGAAAGAGCTTGAAGAGAAAGAGAGTGAGCTAGAGGCTGCCAAGAGCGAGCTTGAGCAGGCCAAGGCCAGAATCAGCGAGTTAGAGTCAAAGATCAAGGAGTACGAGGCCAAGCTCAACGACTACGAGGAGAAGATCAAGGCGATAAAGCTAGCAGAGATCAAAGCGCTTGTCGAGGAGATCAAGAAGATCGATGAATCATTTGACGCCGAGAAGTTCCTTGAGGGTGTTGAGGACCTCGACATGCGCAAGAAGCTCCTGAAGAACTACCTCGAGAACATCAAGAAGTTTGCAGACATGACGGTGAAGTTGTCAGTGGACGAAGGAGAGTCCGTTGAGGCAAAGGTACAGAAAGTCCTCTCAGAGATGGGTATCTCAGATGTAAAAGCACTCATAGAGGGGTGAGGTGAGAAATGGCACTCGTACAACATGAGGAAAGCGTCTATGTGACCTGCAGTGATGCACTAGACGACTACGGCTACGTCCTCTCCCTACAGTCTTCAGGCAACGCCCACAAGTGCACGAACACTGAGCTACCAATAGGCATCGCGCTGACCAGTACGAAGGATCCAATAACTGGAACTGCCCAGTCCGATCAGAAGGTGGCCATAGTACGCAGAGGCGTTGCCTACGTTAAGCTCGACGACGCAAACAGCTCAATAAGTCCTGGGGACCTCGTCGGCGTATCTTCGACAGCTGGATACGTCGACAAACTAACAGTGGACACAACTGATGCAGAAAGTCTCTGGTCAAGCCTACGAAAAGCAGTTGGCATCGCGCTAGAAAGCAAGTCAGCGAACGCGGGCGGAAAGATAAAAGTCCTGCTACTATTAGGAGGTGTGTAAGCCATGGCAGACGAATACACGAAGATGTTAGCTGAAGGAATCAAGAAGCTTCAGGCGACGACTACGGACGACGCCATCAAACGTGAGATCGTCAAGCAGCTCATCTACAAGAGAGCCGACTTCATCAGTGCAGGAGTCAAGGTAGTCGGCGTACAGCAATTCGACAACCTTGACATCAAATACGCAATGCCCAGTGAGGCTTCCGTTGAGTATCCAGTACCAGAAGGTGCAGGCGCCTCACTAAGCCTGATCGACTGGACCGAATTCACCTTCAGCATGCAGAAAGCCGAAGGCCGCTTCATGATCACTGATGAGGCCAGAATACGGGGCGTCGACAACGTCCAGTGGCAAATCTCAATACGACGCCTCGGTGAGTCTCTGGCCTACGAGAAGGACAAGAACATCCTGGACACACTAATAAACGGTGCAGGGAATACGTTCTCGGCATCAGCAACATGGGACACTGCAACGGCCTCCCAGATAACTGCCGACATCGCCAAAGGACTCAATTATGTGATGTCGGCAAAGGGCGTCGTTGACTCCGACATAAACAGAGTCGCACTTGTCCTGCCAATGAAGGCATGGACAGGGCTTCTCAGAGTCGTCGAGATAGGCAACATCAACAGAAGCATCCGTGACTTCATCGAGGACGGATACGGCATACAGATCCTACCGAGCAAGTACCTAACAACTGACGCGATAATGCTCGTGAAAGGTGCTGAGACAGCAATCCATGCAGTGCTCCGGCCACCTGCAGGCATACCTCTCGTCGAACAGAAGAGACACGAAGGCGTCGGCACAGAGTACATCGTCAGGCAGTTCTTCAACACGAAGGTCATACCTGAGAGCTCCTCACAGACCAGTTCGACCAACAGAATCTGCGTAATCGAGGACGTAGCCAGCTAAGCGAGCTGACCGATCAGTGACGCCTTCCCCTAAGTTCCCCGATTTTTTTTTGTGCTCGTTTAGTCTCCTGTTAGTGAGGTGTCCTCTATGAGTGAGTTCCGCCCGGTTGAGGCCACATTCATTTACACACCGCAAAACGAAGTTACTCTCACCGAAAGCGGCGGCGCTAATCCCACTCACACAAGTCAGGCATTTGATTGTGAGCGTGCACGTACAATCGTCTTGCAAGTCATCCACAACTACGATGAAAGCGAAAGTACCGACCTGGACGTCCTTGTCTATACAAGCATCGACGGCGTCACATTCGACACCGAGCCCTACACAGGTCTTAACATTGGCAGTGACACCGTCAAATCGATTCCCATCTCACCGGGCTTTCGGTACGCAAAGATCTTCGTACGCAACAACGACGCCTCACATTCTACGAAAGTCACAACTAAGCTGTGCGTGGTGACCAGCAAGTGAGACGTCCACTTCTCCAGCCATACGAACTCCTTTATGTCTCACGTTGCGATCACGACTCCTATGTCTTCGTGCCGTATGACGCCACCGAAACCTGTACTCCCGAAGATTACGATCTTACAGGCATCCACAACATTTACTGCTTTTTCAGTTCCGACTTCGTCGAATTTCTATTCCTGTCACGTCCACCTTTCGACTGGTCATACGAGTCGTCAAATGGCAAGATTTCTCGCGCAATATTCGACCTTCGTGCTGGCACACAAGTCTTTGGCGGCTCGCTCTACTTCGACACCAGCAAACTCGAAGACGGAACTCCACGGTTCCTCAACATGATTGTTTCGCTTCTCAAACCGTTCATTTACGAGCTCAGTCTCACAGTCACAGTAGGCGAAACATCTGTAGGTTCAGGTTTCGTCACACGTGGCAAACCGTTCCAGATTTACATAGGTGATGTTTCCGTCGGTCAAGGCATCTTCCCGGTCACGAAGTCATTCGACGTGATGATTGGTGATACACAGGTCGGGGAGGGATCGTGATGAGCATCACACTTCGAAGTGAGCACTTTAAACGTGACTTCGACTACTTGATCTACAAGGATGGAGACTACTACAAAATCCTTAACGGTGACTCGTTGGCCATAGACTATAAGGATGAGGACGCCGCGACTGCCATTGCAAAAGCGATAGAGTATTCGGAAGGTGGAAAGATTTTTCTTAAGAACGCCGAGTACCCTCTTTCTTCTGTAGTCAGCCTAAAGAGTAATATCTTATTAGAATCAGAGGGAAACGCTATTTTAAGAGCTAATAACGACGATGGAGCTTTGAAAGCAGAGGGAGCAGAAAACATCCTCATTAGAAATCTCAAGATAGTCGGCTATGACTATACAAAAGGTATAGGATTGCACCTTAAAGACTGCAATAGATGTCGAATTGAAAATGTCTATTTTGAGGAGTTCAACGATATATGCTATTTGCAAAACACGAATCAGAGCATTGTACAGAATTGTAGTTTAGACGGGCCGGTGGAACCGCTCTGAATGTCGTCGGAGATTATAATAAGGTGGTTGCAAACCATCTGATTGACGGTATTTACTTTGGAATAAATATTCTCGGCAACTACGCAACAATCTCAAACAACTCGATTCACTTCGCAGTATACGATGGCATCAGGCTCTGTGAAGTCTACTATGCCACTATTATCGGCAATGTGATCCGGGACGCCTGGTGTCCAATAACTCCACGCCGTTCACATCATGTCTCAATAATAGGTAATGTAGTCGAATATGCGAGACAACACGGAGCTATCTACCTCGAATATGGTGGCAGTCATATCGAAATAATTGGTAATGATCTATGCAACTGTTATGGTCCAGGAATCCAGGCAGAAGCTTCCTATGAACAACTCACAGATGTCATCATAAAAGGAAATGCTATTATTGGCAACAACACTGAAAATGTAGCTGAAAAAGGCGGTATCTGGATACATGGAAGTAATGAAAAGCACCACATCATGATAGTCGGCAACATCATTAGAGACAATAAACAGCAAGACATCATAGTCGATTCTAATTCTTATGGAACAGTCATCATGTTTAATGACTTTCGGAATTCAACAGCTCCTAAAATTATCACAGACAATGGAATTGGAACAATAATCAAGGGTAATCTAGGCTTTGTAACTGAGAACGACGGTGAAGCAACGATCGCGGCAGGTTCAACCTACGTCGACGTCGAACACGGACTCGACATCACTCCAGACGAAAACCGAATACGCATAACACCAAAGGACAACCTCAACGGCAGAAATTGGTGGATTAGCGACGTCAACGATACCACCTTCCGCATAAATATCAGCTCAAGTGACACCGTAGATCACGTTTTCGGATGGTCATATGCGTAGGTGATGCTCCATGACGAAACGCCCTACGCTTCGTGAACGTGTTGCCGCATTGGAAGTCGCAGTCGCCGATCTCAAATCATCTGTCGACGACCTCCGACAAAGCTTCCGTCAGAACTCACGAACCATCTACGCCAAACTCGACAACCTAGAATCTCATGTCAACCAAATCCTCGGAGCCCTTGACGGCTTCAATCCTGGTCTCCATCGCAAGGAAAAAGCCGCCATTACTGTTGCCGTCATCACTGGCCTCTCCAGTATCATCGCCACACTCCTCCAAGTTCTTCCAGCGATTCTCCACTAAACTTATCAAATTGCTCTCAACATAATTTTGTGACCAAAATTGAATGACTGCGAGCTAGGTTACATCGCTGCACTCATCGATCTGCACGGCTACGTCGGCGTCCTGTTCGATCGCCAGACTGGACACTACAATCCCTATTTGCGTATCGTCGGCAAGCGGTCTCACCTACTGCGCATCTCGCAACGACTCCGCGTATTTAGCGGACCCTACGACATCAACGATCGATGGGCCTACCTCACCATACGAAGGGTCAACCTTCTCCGCGAGGTGCTCACAGCCATCTCGCCACACCTAATCCTGAAAGCCGAAAACGTGCAGAAAGTTTTGCCATTCGTCAACTACAGAGCCGACAACCTTTACACGCGCAACAAACTTGCAGAATTGCAGCTGCTCCGTGAGGTGATTGGATGACGGTCACAGTTTCCGACGTTCGCGAACTTCTCAAAGACTTACCGTCCGAATACGTCTCTGACGACGTCATCCAGAAACAAATCGAGGTCGCACAGTTCATCGTGAACAAGGAGAAGTCAAGTCAGGCCTCGGACAGTGACGTTGATCAGGCCGTACTGCTCAATGCAGCGTTCTTGACACTTACAGCCTACGCAAGTGAAGTCGAACGAAGCCTCGGAGTTGTGTCGCCGTCATTGAATACTCTGATAGAGCGGTATAAAGTCATGGCAGACCTAGCACTCAAATACGTGAAGAGGGGTTCGGACGCACCTTATCCACATGCGCGTCTCGGCGATAGCCTCTGGGACTACGTTAAGACGCAATATGGCTACTATGCGAGGGCTCAGGCATGAGTTGGCGCGAAGTGTTCCTGGATATCATTGACCAGTTGAAGACGGACTTGCAGAATCTTACGGATGGCAACGGCAACAACGTCTTTGCAGCCGTATACGTCGGCAGGAAATCAAAGCCGATACACTTTCCGTGTGCGTTTATCTTTCCGGGCAGGGTACGACTCACGCCATCAACGGTTACGAAGTCCACGTATGAAATGAACGTCACGATACGAGTTGTGTCAAAGATTGCGGCAGGTGAGAGCGGCTTGAAGGACGTCCTGACACGTCTCGGCTACGTAGAAGACATGTTGAAGTCAGACCGCACATTTCACGGTTATGTCGATAACTTGGAGGTGGACACAATAGAGACGGAGGTGTTTAGGCCTATGGTTAGGGAAAGGCACGAGGCAGAGCTCACTGTGAGGTTCATACGCTTCACAATGTAATGGAGGTGAGAGGTGAACATGGCAAGGTTTATCGGGCTGGCTGAAGAGTCGTCCTATGGCAATGCAGCCACGATCGATCACTGGATCGACGTCGTCAGTGAATCCATAACGTCAGACCAGCAAATGATCGACGTTGAGACTGCAGGACTCCGGGCAAGGCGCTACAGAGTCCCAGGACCATACAGAGTCGGAGGCAGCTTTGACATGGTAGTCGCGCCTGACAATATAACGCTGATACTCAAGGCAGCACTCGGTTCAGCAACGACAACTGACAGTGGCGGAGGCGCCTACAAGCACGAATTCACGCCGGCAGACACGCTACCTAGCCTAACACTTGAAATCTGCCCAGATGTCGGCAGCCTCTCCAGACAGGTAGTCGGAGTCGGCATCACTTCGTTGGGCTTCGAGGCAACTGCCAGAGAGGTTTTAACGGCGTCAGTCGACGTCATTGGCCAGAAGGAGTCCCTTGTATCGCCATCCAGTCCAACGCTGCCCAGCTTGAGACCGTTTATCTTCTACGAAGGCGCACTTTCGCTCGGCGGCAGCGACGTTGCCAATGTCGAAGCCTTCCGCTTTACGATAGAGAATGACATACCTGATGATGCCTATGTACTCGGTAGCCGATTCCTACCAGGACTCAGAGTGCAGGGCCTAACAGTAAGCGGCGACATGGACGTAGCGTTCCTAAGCTGGGATCTCTACAAACGATTCTTCGGAAGTGCAACAGCAACGGAGCCACAAACGTCACTGGAGAGCGTCTCACTGACGTTGACGTTCACCGGAGAATCGACAGGAGACTCAACGTCTGGATACGAGAACTACAAGCTCATCGCAGAATTCCCGAAGGTGTACTTCGACACGTCAGAGGCGAACTTTGACAGACGTGACCGAATCGTGCAGTCGCTGGGCTGGACGGCGATCTACGATTCGTCTAGTGGCTACATCTGCAAGATAACGGTCATAAACACGAGCTCAACGCCGTGATAGAGATGCCCTACCGAATAGAGATCATCGACAATTACGATGAGTTCGAGCGTGAAGTCGAAGAGAAGATCGAGGGAATGGAAGAGCAGTTACAGTACTCGCAGGAAGAGCTCTGGCAAATGGCAGTCGAACATCTTAGAGAAGAGGCACCGGTACGCACTGGTGAGTTTAGAGAGAGTCTCGTTGCGGAGGCGCTGGGAGCCATGGAGTGGTGGTTGCATTCCGAACATCCGAAGGCACGAATGATCATTGAAGGCACAAGGGCATCGCCAGGACTGTACATCAAGAAGGAAAAGAAGAACGTTGGCAAGCGATTGACGTGGCGTTCAGGCCGCAGAGACATAGGCATGCATCCAGGAACACCCCCACATCCTGTTTTTCGGCGCACATTTAACTGGCTACTCCAGGTTATAAGGCGTCTTTTGGATCGAATCGCAAGATGGAGGTGAGAACATGGCAGAGGAGTATCGTAGAATGAAGACGAAGGAGGTCGTCACATCGTCAGGAGCCCGATTTGTCATTCGGAAGATGCCGCTCTCGGCCTTCCTGCAGATGATACAGATTTATGATAAGGTGCCACCAACAGAGGAAGGAGCGCGACAGATACTGCCAGACATCGTCAGGGTGATCCTACCAGCGTGTGTCGTCGAGCCACCTATCGGCGAAGGCCCTGATAAAATTTCAGTCGATGAACTCGATGCTGCCGATGCCTTTGAACTGATTGCAGCCATTAACGAGTTCAGCGGCTTGACTGAAGCTGCAGAACGTCAGCGTCGGTCATTTCGCACGCAGCAAAGTAGGAAGGCTCGTAGGGCTGCTATGTCAACTACCGCGACGCCCAAGTGAGGTGGTTCAGTTGGAGGGCTCCGACCTCGAAAAGTTCCTCTTTGATATTGCGATTTTGGGTGAAAGTCTATCCGTGCCAAAGCTATCTACCAAGGAGAAAGTCCTTGCCAAACGTAGAATGCTAGGCCTGCGGTGATAAGTGTGTCGACGTCGACAGCCATCCTAGACATTATCATACGCTGGATTCAAATTGGAGGTGAAATACCTAAGTTACTCGCAAAAGATCTTGCCATTTTACGGGGTCGTATCGAGGCAACAGACGCACAGGTCATTGAAGCTGCACGTAACCTAGGTCAGTTCGCTGCCCGACAATTGATCTTGCGCGACCTTGCCAAGGCTAGTGGTAAGTCGTTCCAAGATCTGTCGCGAAACATTTGGGATTTGTATGCGATTGCAGAAGAACTTGGCCGAAGACTTGGTGTACCTTTTGAAGACATGTACGATGCCATCCGCATGGCTCTTCCGAAGATGGGTGCCCAGCTCGACTATTTGAGACAGCAAGTAACTGAAGGTGCCAAAGACCAAACGCGCGCAATGCGAGGCATTGGCATTATTGCTGATGCAATTGCCGAACAGATCAAAGGAGTATCTGCGCCGAAGATCACTATGGCACTTCAGCGTATGCGGCAAGTGTTCGGCTTGACACGTGACGACATCATAGATGCATTTTGGGTTGCGGCAAAGGCTCAGGCGCGAACGGCAGACATGATGACTGGGCGCGTTACTGAATTGGCGAAAGCTATTCGATCACGTACTGGTGAGATCGATGCTGCTTTTCGGACACGTTTAGCAAACCTTAGGGATCAGATGACTCGTGATCTGTCGCATTTGAAAGAAGACACAGAGAACATTATTTCGGAGCAGGAATGGCTAAGGGATGCTGCGATACGAGCATGGGAGTCAGTAGCCCGGGCAACAGAGAAAGTTCAGAAGCCCATCACTGACGTGACACAGATGACCGATGAGATGAAGCAGCAATACAGAGAATGGATGGAGCAACAACTGCAGGCACAGAAGGCTACACAACAAACAGGTCAATCGATAGAGCAGAACGTTGTGAGGCTTTTCAAGAAGGGTGCAGACGAATCCGACAAGATCGCTGATGCAATAGCCAATATCGATTGGGAGGCGTTTCGGAGTGCTCTCGAGAAGAACAAGCCTGCATTGCAGAAGATGGTTGCAGGTCAGGAGCTGACACGAGAGGAAGCACTGAAGTTCTTAGCGGCATTAGAACAAGCCATACCCGGCATCTGGGACTTAATGAGAACGTTGGGCGTTCACTTTGAGAAGATGCGGTTCTTAGGCAAGACCTACGATGAGACAACGGCTCTCTGGAGAGATTTGTCGAGCGCATGGGAGAAAGGAGCAGACGCAGCGGCCAGATCGATATACGATCTTGCAAGCGAGTATGCAACGGCCGACAAATACATTGAGCAGGTCGCACGTCGACTTGTTCAAACGGGTGGCGAGCTTGACGACTGGAGCAAGAAGGCACTGAAGTCCGCTGCTGAGACGCTGGGCTGGCGTGAGGCTTCCGATCGACTAGCCCGGTCAATTGTCAGATTTAGGCGCGAATCCGGTCGAACATCGCGTGAAACAAATCGATTTACGATTTCACTGTATCGTGCAGGATGGCGTGTCGGCTTCTTCGGCTGGATTCTCAGTTATTCAGGGCGCTCGGTAATACGGTGGGGTCAGCAACTCACAGGCACCTTCAGGAGGATACTGGACACCATCGGCAACCTAGAACGGAATGTTGATACGCTTGCAACAGCAATAGGACTGCTCGGTGCAACTGGACTCGGAACAGCTGAAGAAATAGGCAAGCTTCGCGAAACCCTTGGACAGATGCCCGACATTGCCATGTTTGCACAAGCAATGTTGTCAGGGCTTCAAGGAGCATTCCTCGCGCTCTTGACGAATGTCATAGGTCCACTACGTCCACAGCTCGAGGAACTCTTTCGTGCCATCTTCGCACTCCTCACCGATCCGCAGCTCATCCAGGCCATTCAAAACTTGGCTAGCACCTTCATCGACGTGTTGCTACCAATCTTCCCAGACATCAAAGCTGCCGTCCTTGACGTTATCGGCCTCGTTCAGCAACTCCTACCACTGATTGCACCGATCATTCCACTACTGATCCGCATTGCACCTCTGCTCGTCGGCATAGGCTCAGCTGCATGGGCCTTAGGCCCAGCATTCACAGCAGCAGGTAGCGCCGTAAAACTGTTTTCGACACTCATGAACAACAAAGTAAGAATCATCGCGGCTTTCGGGAAAACCATAGGTGGACTGTCGGCTGCTCTGACATTTCTCGCACATCATCCGCTAGTTGCCGCAGCAGCCGTCGTAGCCCTAATCGGAGTGCTCTGGCACCTCTACAATACGAATAAGGATGTGCGGAATGCAATCGACGGGCTCATCGATACGCTGAAAGAGCTGCTGCGTACACTGAGCCCGCTAAAGGATGCGATTCAGGGCGCAGTGAATGCACTTGGCAGCTTCGGTCAAGCAGTAGGCAGTGCGCTTGGTTCGGCATTAAACTTTATACGAAACATTTGCATTGCACATACGATGCAGGACATTGCAGAACGAACGGCCGAAGCAACTTCCATGTTACAGTCGTTCCGAAGTGAGCTCAATCGTACAGGCTCAGCAATAGAGAGTGTGACGGGTCCAGGCGCCACCTTTGGCTCACCTGCACAAGTCGTGTATATTTACCCATCGATAACAATCGGAACCGTGAGTTCATCCGTCGACCTCGAAGAAGTTCAAGACACAGTTAACCGAGGAATAGCCGAAGCAATAAGGAGTAGATTGCCATGAGTTGGCAAATTGAGTCCGTAACACTTCCACTTCCGCCGAGAACTGTTACGGTGAAGTACGCGGCAGCAGTGAAATCTGTCAACATGCCAGGCTCACTACCCTACATTATGAGTTTTGGAAAGCAAGCCGTTACGATGACATGGGAAGGCTACCTGACAGACAAGTCACTCGTTGACGATTTAGCCGATCTCGTCTACAAGCAGGTTACCGTTGCGACTCCGGATACAAACTACAACGGCGAGTGGATTCTCGCAAGTTTCACGTGGCGAGAGAGAGGCGGACGCGTCAACGATGTGGAATACCGCCTCGAGTTCATAAAGGGAAGTGACTACACGGTGATGTAGCATGCCTGGCTGGAAAATCGAATATTACGACGACGCATCCTGGCAACCGTTAGCCGGCATCATCGAACATATAGTCGAGGAGCTTAACGGTCACAAAGAGGCGGTCTTCAGGCTACCAAATACATCGGCAAACAGATCACTTGTCGTATCTGATCGTCGTGTTCGCATAAGCTTCAATGGCACCGTTCTCTTCCAAGGCATTCTTTCAGCCGTAAAATACTCACAGGACTACCTGCAATGCAAGGCCTACGACGAGTGCATCGTGCGGATGCAATCGAAAGTCTTCACGGGCACCTACGACAGTACACCTGCGAATACGATTCTGCAAGCCATTTGTGACGAAGCTGGCGTCACTGCAGGTAGCTGTCCGACAACGTCAGTATCTGTGCGTTTCGACTACACAATTTGCTTCGATGCAGCTACCTTTCTCGCTGATGTACTGAATTCCGACTGGTGGACTGACTACGACGAATACGGTAATCCACGATTCAATATCGGAGCGAGAGGCTCAGACAAGGGCACACTGTCTTACATTTCTATTTCGAGACGCGGTATCGACCGGTCCAAGAAGCGTACGAAGGTCATCATCCGTGGAGTGGACAAGGACGGTAACACCATTTATGGAGTCGCAGGCTCAGGCGACAGCGTTGCCGTGTTTACCGAGAAGAAGGCGTCTGACGTTGCCACATTGAATTCACTTGCCGCGAAGAAGCTCGCCGAACTGAACAAAGAATCGAGCGGCGTATCTGTTACCGTAAAGATCACAGATGGTTACGATCTCTATCCTGGCGATACTGTAACGATCTCAAACGAGCACTTGAACCTGTCGGGCAGCTACCGCATCTGGAAGATCACCAAGAAGTTAGCTGTATGTGCAGTTGAAGTTGACAGAGCAGAAGCCGTTCTTGAGAAGTACATCAAGGAGACTCGACAGTACGAAGATCTGGGAATTTATCCGGTGGCATCCTCGCAGCTCGACAATCCTCCAGGTCCACCTTCCGCTCCAACTGGTTTAACTGCAACATCCGAACCAGGCGCCATTCGTCTGCAATGGAATGCGAATACTGAAGCCGATTTAGATGGCTACATCATCTACAGGGATACGTCGTCTCCTGCAAGCACGGAATACGTTAAGACCAGTAGTACGGTCTTCGTTGACACGAATGTTGAAGTTGGCACAACGTACTACTACCGCATCAAGGCATATGACAGAGCAGGCAACCTTTCAGACTTTTCATCCGAGGTGTCCGCCTCTCCACAACCTCTTAGTGAAGGTTTAGACTATCCTGAAGGTCCACCAGCAACTCCAACAGGACTCATTGCAACTCCAAGCATTAAGGGTATTATCCTTGAGTGGGATCCGAATACCGAGGCAGATCTCGATCACTACGTTATCTACAGAGGAACGTCGTCATCACCTACTACAGAATATGCGAGAACCGCATCGACAATCTTCGTAGACAATAAGGTCGACTATGGAACCACGTATTACTACCGCATTAAAGCCGTAGATAGAGTAGGCAATGCCTCAGACTATTCGGATGAAGTGTCGGCATCTCCAGTGAAAGTTGACTCACTGGACATTGCGCCAGATGCCGTCGAGTCTGAGCATATTCTTGAGGAGGCCGTCAAGGAGGCTCACTTACAAGATGGTGCAGTTACACCACGAAAACTTCTCGTGTCAGCGATCTTCCTGGATGGAATTGCGTTCACTGATAACAGTCCAAGTTCGGGATACGTTAGCTGGACATCAGGCACACTTTACTACGAAGGTGTGGCATACTCTATCAACTCCGGTTACACAAACAAGAAGTACATCTACTGGGAGAAGCCGAATACGTCGTTCTCGGTGTCGGACACGAAGCCATCATGGGCGCCTGACAGATTCTTGATTGCTGTTAACGAGGACGGAACACATACACTCGTCTGGAATGCAACGCTTATTCATGGCGGATCGATAATCACTGGCACGATAACTGCGCAGGAGATAAAGTCACGAAGCATTACGGCAGACAGGATTGCAACGAACACGATAACGTCGAATGAAGTCCTGAACATTTCGTCGGACAAAA
Source organism: Thermoprotei archaeon (assembly GCA_003649235.1). GTDB lineage: Archaea > Thermoproteota > Thermoprotei > Thermofilales > B69-G16 > B69-G16. The sequence continues at coordinate 15,659 of QMRG01000001.1, forward strand.
TCGTCATAAGTGGTTCGGTGTACCTATCGGACTGGAGACATCCTTCCGATGTGACCAAGATTGACGGTGGACAGATCTATACGAGTTCAATCACGGCCGATAAGCTGTCCTTCCCTGCGTTTGACAAGAGCTCAGATACACTGGACGACATTGCAGATGGCTCCACGTACAGGAGAGTGAAAAGTGCAGCACTCAGTGCAGATGGCTTTGTGTTGCTCGATGAGACGATAGACGGCACGTATGGAAAGGTTCTTGCATCGGACATACAAGCAGGACACATAAAGCTCAGTACAACAGTCAAGGACGGACGGTGGTACGACGAGAGTGGAGTCATCATCGACGCTGATGAGGGAATCCAGATCTATGGCGGAGCAGGTGTCATGGGGCTCACTACACGGAGTTCGAAGGACGGCGACATACAGTGTTATGTAGGAACCGACGGAAAGTTCTATGCTGGAGGCGGCGACGTTGTACTTGACACGAATGGCATAACCATCTACGGTGAAAGGATTCAGTTCAGAGACGCGTCATCCCTCGAACTGTCAGGGCAAATCTACGGCTCCGGGCCTGCACTCGTCATTACGACAGGTTCCGGCGGCAACCTTGTCCTGAATCCGTCAGGCGACGTAATGGTTGACGGCGATCTCGAACCAATGGGCACGTATAACATTGGGTCACCGAGCAACAAGTGGAATGAGATCTATGCGGTGTCACTGGTCGTCGATGGACAAACGATTGGTGGTGACCTGGGTGTTTCAGGCACGCTCAGCGTCGACGAAATCAAGGAGTACACATCAGGCGCGAATGTTACGTTTTTGAACAGTGTACTGCCAGGAGGCAATGCAACACTCGACCTTGGTAGCAGCAGTGCAAAGTGGAAGAATCTCTACGTAGCAGGCTTCGGAGACTTAGGCTCACTGAAAATCGGAGAGACCGAAGTCATTACAAGTGGAAGGGTATTGCAGAATTTCGCTTCGATAGCTCAGACCCTGCTTCCAAGCTCAGATAGTGCCTATGATTTAGGTAGCTCAAGCTATAAATGGAGAAATGGTTACATAATCACTAACGTAATCGGTTCTGGAGTGTCGCTTCCGAATGGCATTTCTGGAGAATTGCATGTTGGCTGGAGAAAATATACTTCGTCTGGTGACTACGAGATCAGCAGAATAGCAATACAACCACCGTTTCATACGGGAGGACCGTTCAGAGTGTTTGCGAGAGACGACCCATCTAATGCACATCTCGCTTTGAAATATGGCACTAACAAAATTTTCGAAATACGTCATAACGGCTTGTTGTGGCTTTTCAATACTGCCTATCTAAGAACAATTCTTCCATATTCCGATAATTCCCATGATCTTGGTTCTTCAAGTTATAGATGGCGTAACCTTGAACTTTCAGGTTACGGCAACCTCGGAAGCTTGAGGATTAGCGGGACTGAAGTCATCACAAGCAGTAGAGTTCTTCAGAATGTCTCTGCTGACGCTGGCATAATTACGAGCGGAGTTTTCGATGTAGCTAGGATTCCAAACCTAGATGCTTCCAAGATCACTTCAGGAGTCTTCGATTTGGCTAGAATTCCTTCAATTGACTGGTCCAGAATGCCATTTGACACCTGGAGCGAACTCCTCGACGAAATCGGCAACTCTGTAGGCGACTACCTCAACTTGACCTATCTGCAAATCGGCGGCTCAACCGTCATCACCAGTGGACGCTCCATCAAGAACATTTCGTCTGTTGCTCAGGCATGGATTCCGGACGGCAACAGTACAAGAGACCTTGGCTCATCGAGTTACCAGTGGCACAATTTGTATCTGGGCGGATCGCTTATCATAGGTGGCGACACAAATCTTTATAGATCCGGCTCGAACATACTGAAGACGGACGATCACTTCGATGCGCTATCCCTGAAAGTCGGAGGAACCGAGGTTGTCTCAAGTAGCAGAGTCCTCCGTAACATTAGTTATGTTGATCAGACGCTGTTGCCGCTTACAGGCGGCTACTACAACTTAGGTTCGTCGGACCTCAAGTGGAATAAAGTCTATGCCAATCACTTCTATGGGACTGCTCACTATGCCGACATTTGCTTCCAGGATCTCGAATGTCCGATATGTCACCGTAAGTTCGAAGTCGGTGATCAGCTCGTGTTAACGGTTCTCGAGGTCACAGACAAAGAGATCAGGTGTCAGCCAGCTCACTTGGAGTGTGCATCCTGATGGGCTTCACGTGGAGCAGAGAGATAACGTCAGGCACTGACATACGAGCCGACGACGTCAACGAAATTAAGAATAACATTGACACGATCTACTCGGAACTAGGCATCAACTATCCGGGATGCACAGGTGCAGGCTGGATTGAACTGCCGGTGTCGTCCGGTGATCCGATAGAGTCTGCAGACTTCCAGGAGCTGCGAGACCGACTCGACTACGGATGGGATCACCGGTGTCCGAGTCACGACTCTGCAGATAATTCGACGTATAATGATGCCGTACAGACCGCAGACCATGATGACCACGACAGCACGCACTACAATGATGACAACAATGACCATAACGGTCAGAATTTTGACACACACTACAACGACGAAAATACAGGGCACTTGGGTTCATATGACAGTTCGGATGACAGTGGAGAGCACACTTCTGACTGGTTAGCAGATTACACGATCCACTATGATGGTGTTAGAGAATCGGAAAACGTGAGCAACTATTCGGGTGACAGAGACTATCACTATCCAGGCTACGATAGCGAATACTACTATGGAGTCAAGACGGGAAACGAAACGGGTTATCATCCAGGTGCAGATACGGGTTACAATTCGGGTGATGAGACTGCCGAAAAGTACTCCGATTATACGTCGTATTGTGGAACTCATGAAGATGGTGTGGACTCTTACTATTACAACAGCCACAATGAACTACATGACATGGACTACTGGTGGTAGGTATGGGCTTTACGTGGACACAAGACATCTCGGTTGGAGTATCAATTGATGCGGCCGACATAAATGAGATCCGGGACAAGACGGATACGCTGTACGACAACATGTGTGCATCGCACGACTCTTCGTATCACAGTACGCACTACCCATCGAATTTGGGTACGGACAGATCTCCTGTGAACAGTGGAGCGGAGACCGGCGTCGACAATGGCTACTACCTCGAAGACTGGCCTGAGTACTGGACAGGAGTTGATACCGAGCATAACCCGGGGGATGACGGCTCGTACTACATCGAAGCGAAGACAGATCACTTTACAGGCGACAAAGGGCTCTATTATGCATCGTATGTCTCAGGAGCTAATCCTTCTGATTACGGAGCTGACTACACTACACATTACCCGAACGAGCATAACATCTACAATTCAGGTGTCGATTCCGGCGTATACTCTGATCATGATGTCTCAGAGGATGTAGGTTACGACTCAGGTGCCGTATCTACGAACTATAGTGGAGACAAAGGAATGCACTACGGAACGTATTATGACGACTATCATGGTACGTACCGCGACTATGACGATGTGACGGTGTTCTAAATGGAATCGCTTGAAATCTTAACCACGGCTTGGTGTCCATTCAACTGCAAGTATTGCTATATACCGAAGACGCCGATGACGGTGAGAATGCACAAGGAGCTAGAGGGAAAGCTCTCATCGTTGATCAGGGATGCTGCGAAGCTGCGAATAAAGCACATAGGCTTCTGGGGTACAGAGCCGACGCTGACGCTAAGCAAGATAGACGTGCAGGAGCTCCTCAGCAATCCGTCGTTGGAGACAATTTCGTTCTCGACATCAATGATGTACAAGCCTGAGGTCATCAGAGAGTTCATCATGAGGGTTGCGCCGCATAAGGTCAATGTGAGAGTACAGGTGTCGCTGGATGGGCCGGCATTCATAACGGACAGGAACAGAATGGAAGGTGCAGCCGAACGAATTCCGCAAAATTTGAAGCAGTTGGTGTGCAGTCTGCAGGGCGTGAATCTCGGCGAGACAACCGTTGAGTTCCGCTTCAAGGCAACGCTCACCATCGACAATCTGAAAGAGATGGTAAGAGAGCCGAAACTGATCGATGAGTACAAGGCATACTTTGAAGGAATAGAGCGTGAGCTGATCAAGGCGAACACCAATAGGAATGTGCGGATAGCACGTGGAACGTACTGCCCGACGATGATGGTTCCAGGGAAGTACACTTCCGAGGACGGCAAGATCTTTTGCAGTTTTGTCAAGGAGTGTTACGCACACGACCTGAAGACTGCATATCACTACCGTCTAAGGAGAATCTACGACTATGCTTACGAGCTCCACAAAAAGAGAATGTTCACGTGTTCGGGAGGCGACAGCAACTTCGGTTATGACGGCAGCTTTCACATCTGTCACAGGAGCTTCTATTTGAACCGCGACGACTACGTGCAGTCAGTACTGCAGACGGACATCGACAACTGGGACGTCTCACTGTTCAAGCTAGGGCACATCCAGCACGTCAGACGGTACATAACGCGTGACTTGGTGCGTCTGCAGTATGTCTTGCGCGGACACCACGACTTCTGGAAGTTTGACGTCTCGTCAGTAGTTGCACGACTTCAAGAGCTAGCCGCCTGTGGACAGGTCAGCGAATTGTATCGGGATGACCACTGGGCGGTAAAGTTTGCAATATTCTCACAGGCAGGACTCGACTGTCCGATGGAGAACCTGTTGAATACGGGTTCGATTCACATTGTGCCTGTGTCACTCATAAGACTGTTTTGTAATGGAGCGTTTGAGGAGATTGACAGGAGGGTGAGAAGTGAGATATCAGGACGAAAATGACAAGTGGCTTCAAACGTTCCTGAGACGGACATTCTACAAGGGATTCAAGCAGCCAGACAGATATCCTAACTGGTCGAGAGTGGAGCTGTTCGTTACGGCAAACTGTAACCAGCAATGCAAGTATTGCTACTTGGCACGCTACGGGCACTTGCTGTATCCGGAGTACGATCCGGACACCGTAGTGCAAAATGCACGGAGACTTCTCGACTGGCTCAAAGTGAATGGCTTCAGGCCAAACCTTGAGCTGTTCTCCGGTGAACCACTCGTGCAGCAGGTAGGCTTCAAAGTCATCGATGCGGTGCTAAAGCGACGATTCCCGTCGTTGGTCATACCGACAAACTTCAGCTTTATGTTAAGTGACAAGCTGGTTGAAAAGGTAGAGCGACGGATCCGTACGGCACGGAAGCATGGCATCAGGCTGTTCTTGAGTGCGTCCATCGACGGAAAGTATTGTGAGGCGAACAGACCACTGAAGGGTTACGATGTGGATCCGCGCGACGACGCCTTCTACGACAAGGTCTTCGCGTTCTGCAGTAAGCACGGCTTCGGTTTTCACCCGATGGTCTACTCGGAGCTGATCGAATACTGGCCCGAGAACTTCCTGTGGTTCCAGGCAATGTTCAAAAAGCACAAAATACCATGGTGGAACCTGTACCTGCTAGAGGTACGCAATCCGGAATGGACGCCACGACAAATCCAACACCTAGGAAACTTCATCAAATTTTTGGTCAGGTGGACATACAGCAAAACAGGAAAACACAAATTCATCGACTTCATCTTCAAACAAAAAGGCTTCAACATACTAAGCAACCCACTAACAAGAGTAGGACGAGGACTAGGCTGCTCAATACAATCGGTAATGTCTGTACGACTGCAAGACCTGGCGATATTCCCGTGTCACAGAACAGCATATCCACAGTTCAAAGTGGCACAGTTTGACGAGCGCATGCAAATCAGGGCAGTCAATCCGGACCTCTGGATGACAGTGCTAACGTTTGATGCGAATACACTGCCCTACTGCGAGACGTGTCCCGTGAAGTATCTCTGTGGAAAGGGATGTCTCGGTGCACAGTTTGAAACGACTGGTGACCTGTTTACTCCGATACCAACAGTCTGTCAGATGGAGCACTGGAAGCTGTATAGCTATGTAGAGGCTCTGAAGGAGATAGGTATGCTGGATGTCATAAAAGAGATTGTCGAGCCTGACAAACGCTACAGTATAGAGTGGCTGGAGGGTGAGCTGAAACGATAGTGTATTTTAACTTGAACGTTGGCGGCGGCATCGAGCGGACAGGACGTGTCGTGGAGACTATGTTGCCAGATGCGCATGTCTATCGACAGCAGAATCCCGGATGCATCATCGCTGAAGAGCTAGCCAGATTGCAGCCAGATGTCATCGTCATGAACGAGCAGTTCCCAAGGGTCATGGAAGCCGTCTACTACTATAGGCTGACGCACAAATGCAACGTGATACTGCTCAATCATTGCTATGACTGCATCAACGGGCGGCGAGTCGATGATCCTGACAGACGACTTCTCGTAAGGCGATTCCTGAGACAAATAGACACGATTCTCAATTTGAATTATGTGCCAGAGAATGCGAAGCTGCTGCGAAACGTCATACGGATGTATCATCCTTGTAATCCGAAGTTCAGGCTGAAGATTCCATGGGACGAACGACCCAAGAAGTGCCTATACTGGGGCAATCTGGCGCCGCACAAGTTCAACGTGAAGTTCCTAGAGCTATACGATGACATAGACGTTTACGGACGCATACGTTGCGACGGCGAATACAAAGATAGACTGCTGGAAAGCGGATGCTATAGAGGCTATCTGCCTGAAGAGCGTCTCGTCGACACTATCAACGAGTATAAGTATTTCGTGGTGCCGCATGATGGCTACGAGCCGTTCATGTTGACGTTGCAAGAGGCAATGCAATGCGGAACGATTCCGTTGGTTACGAACAGCAGAGACTATCCGAAGAGTTACTGGATCGACTGGGCGAAAGGACTCTACATTGAGTTTCGTGATGTATGGCAGCTAAGCAGATGGTTGAGGCGGGACCGTGATCTGACTCAGATGTCGTATGGGATAGCTCGCGAGATAAGAAGAAGACACAGCTACGACAGGTTCAAAAAGGTATTATGGTCACTTATCAAAAGAAAGCTGAGCTGGGAGGTGATGGTATGAGCGTAAACGCGTTCTACAGGTGTGCGGATAGAGTGCGATATCTAATGCGCTTCAGGAACTTCGAACGACTATTCGGAGGGTATTCAACGGAAGCACGCCGCACCATTGAAAGGTGCATCGACGATATGGTCAGAATGGCAAATGGCACCAGAATGGTCGGTGACGTTGCAGCAGTTAACAAGGTGGCCGACGTGTTGCTCGACAGGGTGACCAGGATGCCGATAACGCCTTACATGAAGGACTTCTCTGAGCAGTGCTGCTTGTTGCTCTATAACTGGAACCAATCCATCGAGAATACTGATGCGGCGTTGACGTCGAAGCTCCGTGCTATTGATCGGCTAGTGAAGGCGCACTATACGATAATGGATGCGATAAATGTGCTTCGGAGACTAGTGAGAGGACCCTACGTGCCTGCTGCATATGAATTAAGTAGACACTACCTGGAGGTGATGCGTGATGAAGGAGAAAGAGCTGGCCAAACTTGTCCTGAAAAAGGAAGCACGCGAAAATCCTGAAGGGAAAGTGATCATCGGCAACAGAGTGTTGACGTACAGGGAGCTCGAACAGCTCATAGACAGCGACAAGGACGTCGAAAAGCACCTCGTGAAGCCTTTCACAAAGTTGCTCAGGGAGTCGAAGTCATTTCTCAGAGAGGTGATGCGATATGCGAATACAGGTAGTAGCTCCTGAGTTTGATGTAGTGACAAGTTACAGCGTCAGATGGGCAGAGGAGGCCATCGAGAAGCTACGCGAAAAGTACGTCGTTAGGGCGATGACAGGCAGACCCTACACGAGACAAGAAGTCGAAAGGGTCTTCGAGCGTGCCTTCGAAATGTTCGTCTTCTACGATCACGGCAACGAAGATGCACTTTACGGCGACGAAAACGAAAAGGTCATCGACCTGGACAACGTCGAGCTACTACGAGACAAGATCGTTTACACGATGGCCTGCCTCTCAGCGAAGAAGCTGGGAGTCGAGGCATGGCGAAGAGGCTGCAGGGTCTACTGGGGCTATTACGAGCCATTCTGCTTTACGCTAGCAGAAGAACACTACTTCAAGAGGTTTGCCAATTATGGACTGATGCTACTGGCAGATGGAGTTCCACCTGCAGAAGCAAAACGGAGGACGTTACAGCTGGGCCAGCAACTAATCGAGGAGCTACAAAAACGGGGGAGGTATATTGCGGCTGCAGTGCTGAAGCAGGACATGGAAGCACTTCGGTGCTACAACGGTGAAATTCCGCCGTCGACGTGTCCGTTCCGCAGACTGGCCTTGCTGCTGTTCGGCAGACATGGCTGGCACTTGCGAAAGCTACTTCGAAGCCTCCTGAGACGACTTCTGCCGTTCCTCTAAGAGCCTATCCACTGCCATCATGTAACTGTTTACCGCCTCAATGAAGTCCTGCAGCGCAATGTTAAACGCTATGATTCGCGTCCGGAGCCTGTCTCTGAGCCTCCTAACCTCTGTTTCTGACATGACGTCACCTCCTATGGATCCTTAACCAGTGTTCGTATCGCCACAACGACCTCCCAGACTTGCTCCACTAGCTTTATGAGCTCCTCCTTCTTGAACTTTTTGAGGTTCTTCAGTGAACCGTCCTCGTCGACGAACTCACTGTAGACATCCTCTAGCTCATCTAACACTTTGCAGACTAGCCTGTACTTCTTTGCCCCTTTGCGCCAGAGCACTGACGCTATGTACGCTACTGCCGCGACTGTTGTGCCTGCCACGATCAGATATGAGGCCACCATTCCTATGTCCATACACATCACCTCCTTTTAGGCGCTTTCATGCGGCGCCTGACCATGACATTATACAGGCACGTTGTCAAATCAACTCCTACGGCATTCGCAAGCCGAACGAGCTCCTCGACAACCTCGGCAAACGCCTCACAGGAAGGGAATTCTCCAAGCACATCGACAGCGCTCACCAGCCTCTCGTAATGCTTCCAAGCAGTCTCCTCAGCCGCTAACCTTTCCTGCATATTTCTCAAGTTCAGATGTCCACACCTCCTATGGGTTGATGATGATGAAGAAGACAGTATATGTGGAGTTCCATAAGCTACCAGCTCCAAGCTAACTTTACCTTATTTCCCGAATGCTCCAAGGCACCCATCCTCATGAGATCCGCGATCAACGGGCTTGACTGCGACCAATCCAGCGAATACCACGTCAACCTATCGCGCAACTCCCGTGGTGTAGCCTCTCCTCCCAGATCCTTCAGCGCCACGAATACCTGCAAATATGCGGCTCCCCGTTGCACTTTACGTCTGTCGGCCACCGCCCTCTCAATGATGCGCAACAACTCATCGTCAACTGTTACCCTTAACACCCTGTCGACTCGTCCTCTCATCACAGTATACCCTATTGCCAACCTCTCCCAGAGCTCCTCCTCGAAATGCAGTATCCTGAACTGATCCGTCTTCCGGTCAAAGAACCTGTATAGCCGTTCGTCTATTTCGACATCCTGCACCTTGTCCAGCTTCCGTATGATGTCCCGTATTCCCATCCGTATTCGATCCACTCTTAGAGGGTTCAGCCTCTTTCCAGTCGCAGCTCTTCGTGCCCATTTCAACGTCTCGAAGTCTCTCTCCGAGGGTATGAACACAATAAACAGGAATCGTCTACCGAGACCTCCTGACATGTCGTATCGTGCAGGCTGCACACCACATTGTAGCGTCACATGCGTCACATAGCGAATCTCTCCTGATGCCAGCGACTTTTCGACTCGCCCACTATCCAACGCGGTCAGCAACGCATTCTCGAGTTGGCGTCCGTGCTCCGTCTGAAACGCATTCGTCAGATCACTGAACTCTTCGACGCCTAGTATGGCATTCTTGTAGATCTCTGCAAGCCCTGGCTCGTAAACTCTGCCTCCATTCACGAATCGTGTCGTACCTACAAATCCTGCAGCTGTCGTCTGCTGTATGTAGCCAACCTCTATTCCACTGTCCCGTAATATGGCATGATCACCCTGTATAAACTGCTCTAACCAGAAGCTCTTGCTAGCACCTGGCGGTGCTACCATTAACACATGCAATCTCGTGTCAGGTACGCCTCCTGCACGTATCCACACGTATCGTCTCTTATTCATCAGATTGAAACAAATGAGCACCTGCACTACAGATGAAATACGGTGCGTGCTCATGCACGAACGCACATCCTCTTTCAGTCAGCTCATCGAGGATGAGTCTGTAGACGTCCACTCTCTCACCTCCTCGGACTTCTCTTCATCTTCCTCGTCCAGTATCAACCAGAACAAAAGAATGTGAGGTCGTCGTCGGTCATGCTAGACACCTGTCCGTTCTCACATCGACAATCTTCGTTGACACACATCGGTCTCTGTAAGGACAGTAGTCGCAATTCGTAAGGTCCTTGTAGACGCACTCCGTGACATTCGGCACTATCGCATTTATGTCATCGAACATTCCGATCACCATTTCGGTTGGACTTTCCATTCGATAGGCTTTGACCATTCGTCGGCAAGATGTCTGTCGATATCACGAACCCGTTTCGAACATTTGAAAGCCTTCGACGCGTCGATAACGCCTTTGCACATCTTATCACTCACCAATGAGCGCTTTAATGCGACTAAGAACAACGGGTCCTACGCCTTTCACAGTCATGAGTTCCTGATCCGACGCAAGCAATATCCGCCTCAAGCCACCAAACTTCTGAACGAGCCTCGCTGCAAGCTTCGGTGAGACACCGAGTACATTTGCGACTCGTATCACCTTCGGATCTGTATGCACCTTTCGTATCGACTGCCTGTGAGGCACATTTAGCTTTCCCTCTGCAACCTTCTCAGCTATCTTATACATGACAAATATGGCCTCGTCCTCGCCTCTGAGGTTCCAGATGACATTGATGTCATACCGAACTATCACGCTGGCTATTGCACCGAACACTGCATTGACGTTGAGGTTGCCGTACTGCTTGACTGCCTCCTTGTATTCGCCGAAGTCTCCAATTATGACCAAGAACGGTATTCTGTCCGTTCTCTGCGCGAACCTGATGAGCTTGTGCGCCTGATCAAACAAACGGCCTCCGACTCTTCCGTAGTTGCCTCGCATTGACTGGACGAAGTCCGCTACCGTCTTTCGCTCGAAGACCGTATGCTTCGTTGCGAAGTCGCCTGCCTCAAGTGCCTCGATTCGCACATCACAGCCTAGCTTCCGCAGCTTGCTCGCCCAGACCAGCTTCCACTTTTCGCGGCTGTCCACGATGAACTCCAATCCGCTCACCTCAGATTTGCTTTCTACCGTGTCGATATGGCCTATTCCGATTCTTCCGTCGTTTCTCTTCGATTCGTTGCCCTATCGGAATGTCCAGCAGCCCCACGATATGCATTAACCTGATAAACGAATCGGCGATCTCCTCCTCGAACGCATCTCTGTCGTCGTTTCTCCATGCCTCCATTGCCTCTGACAGCTCAGTGACCACATACATCAGCAGCTTCGGTGCGTCCTTCCATGGCTGCTCGAAGACGAATCCGTTCTGTGTGGCCTCATCAGTTACAGCTCTCGCGATGGCCCTGAGCAGCACATCTAGCCGCTCGGGCTCCTGCAAACACTTCAAATGATAGGTTCGGTCTCGTATTCCGTTGGATCCTCGACACCTGCCTCTACGAACGCTCTGTGTCTTTCCTTGCAGCTCGAGCACCTCCCACAGTGCTTTCGTCCTCCGCAATAACAACTCCACGTGAGCTCAAACGGCACACCTAGCAGCTTTCCGAGACGCACAATTTCAGCTTTCTTCATGTGAACGAACGGTGCAATGACTTTGAATGAGCTATCGTCTAGCGACACTTGTAGTGCCTTTTCGAGTGCCTGGACGAACTCAGGACGGCAGTCAGGATATACTGCATAGTCGGATGCATGGGCAGCATATGCTACAGCATGTGCACCGATCGAATAGGCGTATCCTGCAGCTATCGACAGCATGATCATGTTGCGGTTCGGCACTACCGTCGACTGCAGAGACTGCGCGTATGCATCTGGTGTTTCTGCGGTAGGACTCGGAACTTCTGCATGACCCGTTAACGCTGAGTGAAGTACACTCTTCAGGTCCCAGAGGTCGACGAGTACATGATTGACTCCTGCTCGCTCAGCGATTCGCTTTGCGGCAGACGCCTCTCTGGAATGTCTCTGACCGTAAAGGATGGTCAGTGCGTAGACCTCGTAGCCATCGTCCAACAAATGATACAGTAGCGTGGTGCTATCCAGTCCTCCTGACAGAAGTGTCACTACTTGCATGCCGCTCACCTCCGAGAAGCTTAGCCAGACGTGTCACAGGGTATTTCTGTGGTAGCAGCAACACAGGCTTTTTGACGTTGACCTCTACGGTAACATACTCACCTGGCAGTTTCGCTAGTTCCTGTGCGATCAGCGTAACTGCCTTGTGTTTCGTCTGCTCAACGGCCTGCTGCTTGACGCGCTGCTCAACTTCGGCTTGATTGTCAGCTCTTGGCACCACAAAGGTAGTCTCGACATGAAAGACGGCTGCACCGACAGCTACCTTCTGCGGATCGTTCAGGATCTTAGTCTCCTTAATCTCGATCACACCTATCACCTCCTATGTGCAAGTCTCAACTTGAGGAACTCGTCTCGGGGTGCAGTGTTCCAGAGGAAGACTCCACGGCATGCGCTGCAGGTGTACGTTGACGGCTGAAAGCCCTCGAGTAGCTTGCAGGTGTGGATTGCTTCAGTTACGACGATGACACCGTTCGGTTGCAGTGTCTTCCAGAGCTCGTCCGCAATCTGCGAAGTAAACCGCTCCTGGATTTGCGGTCGTAGCGCATACTTCTCCACGAGTTGATCGAGCTTCGACATGCCCGTCACTTGATTCCGCGGAATATAACCAATATCGACGGTTCCATAGAACACCGCCAAGTGATGCTCGCATATGCTCACAAACGGTATGCCGAACGACGCAACGAGATCGGACCTCTCTGTGTACGTGCGTGTCAGTGTCACTTCACGGTTGTAGCCCTCAGTCATCCGTAGCAGCACGGAAGCTACACGGATCGGTGTTCGTTTGAAGGCCTCACTGTTAGGATCAAGTCCGAGCTCTTCGAGGATGGCCTTAACATGTCTCGCTATGACTTTTGCCTTCGGATGGCTTTCAAACGGGACTAATGCCGACACACTTTCACCTCCTCCTCACTTTACCCCAGATGAGGACATGTAGCTGAGGCAGCAGCCTCACATTGGGTCTGCGAATCTTCTGAACGACTTCAGCGAGCTCACCGAGCTTCTTGACATAGTCGGCTCTCCAAGTTTGCCCTTTGAACAGCGCATTGTTCGGCTGGAATACAATTGGAACTCTGGCCGGTACTCCTGCACGCTCACAGAACCGCATTGCTTCGAGAATGTCCTTCTCATCGTTCACGACGAACTTTAGTTGCACGTTGCGCTTTTCTCGTGCAAAGCGACCTACAATGTCAGGTCGCGCATGCTGAAGCTGTCCCGAATTCGACAGCTTCGGACTCACTGTCCAGAGGTCTACGTCATAGTCTGCCCAGATCGTTCCGTTTGTCTCAATTGTCACACGCCTATGGCGCAACCGATCAAGTAGCTCCGTGAGGTCTTGCAGCAGCGGCTCACCACCCGTAATACAGATGTTGCGGCAACCGAGCTTGTACACCTCACTGGCAACCTCCTCTGGTGTCATCTCCTTGAACTCTGTCCAGGCATATTTCGTGTCACAGAACGTGCACTTGAGGTTGCAGCCGGACAGCCTCACGAATGTTGTCGGTCTCCCTATGTCGAGCCCTTCACCTTGGATTGACCGATAGATTTCACACACTTTCACGATTCACCACCTCCTGTAGGGTTAGTTTGCGTGACCTCGACGCCGAATTCAGGCGTCTCAAACAAACGCACAGTTATCTCGTTTGCCTTTGGAAAGACTGTCCAGAGCTTGCGCAGGATACACAACGCGAGTTGCTCGCACGTCATGTTGCCGAGATCTTCATGATCATACCACTTTACTACCTCCCATGTCAACATCTTGACGTCGTGGAAGTCGATCCATCCGTCGATGTCGATGACGACCTCTAGGTGATACGTATGTCCATGAGTCCGTCCACATTTCGGATGTCCCTCGATTCGATGCGCAGCGTGGAAGTATGTCTTGTAGATCCTCTTCACGGACTATCACCTCCTTGGTTCGGTATCACCGACATACCCAACTCAAGCTCGATCTGAGGCGGATGCCCTGCTTCCAGGCTTATCGCAAAGCGTAGTCGGTTTACATGTGGCAAGCGTTTTCCGTCGAACTCGATATAGCTTTCCTGCCACTGACTCAGTACCAGCTTCACCTTGTGAATCTGCCCTGTCGACAAATCACGGAATGTCAGTATCATGCTGCCTCGACTATCCGTTAATTCGAGGGCTGTCACGTGTCCACCTCCTAGCTTACATACGCATACGCAAACCTATTCGTCAGACGGACTTTGAAATGAAAGCCACAGCCTGAGGAACTCGGCTGCCTCTTCAGGCGTTCCATCCGCCTCAATTATCATGGTCTGCCCATCAGGCATGGGTATCTTCAGTGTCACCTTCATTCTGCTCACCTCCTACAACAGGACAGATGTGCTTTACGGGACACCAAGTACAGTGAAGTCCGGGCTTCGCCTCGAACTCATCTCGTTCGAGGGCTCTCCAAAACTGTCTTATGCGGCGTCTCGTTGCACGGACGAGCTGATCCGTGAACTTCTTCACGTAGAACTTGTTCTCTGTCGGATTGTAGATGGCAAGCCAGTTAATTGGCGACTTGTACACTTGTGCATTCTCGAGTAGTATTTTGTAAAATGCAAGCTCTCGTTGCACCGAGCGAATCTGCGGTCGACCGGTCTTATACTCGACAATGCACAGTGAGCCGTCCTCCATACGGTCAATCCTGTCAATTGTGCCTGCCATGAGACTTTGTGGATCTGACACCGTCAGCTCTCGTGCTATCGGCATGTAGAGATCCAGCCGTCCTCGCTTCCGCAACGTCCAGTAACGCAACGCCTCGAATGACGTAAAGTTCACGCACAGCTTCCGTAGCACCTTCGGGAACTCCGGGAGCACCAGCCTCCTGAAGACCTGCTTGACTTCGTCCAGTGTCTGACACTTCCTCGCAGTCTTCAGATCCACATAGTCAAAGAAGTCCTTTGCAAACTCGTGGAACATTGACCCTAGCTGCATTTCATACGTTACCTCGCGTGGCTGTCCTTCGGTAAACAGCAACTTGAATTGCAGTGGGCACTGAATCCATACTTGTAGCATACTCTTATGCAGGAACATCTACCAGACCTCGAGTGTTGTCTGTCGCGTTCCCGTAATTACAGTATTCCAATCGAGTCCCAATGCGGCTAGTAATCCCTCGAACTTCTTCCGTAGCGTTACCTCCTTCATGCGTTTCCAATCCACCACGACACTTCTGGGTAACCGTTCAACATCCTCTGTGATACATATCGACTTGCACGGACGACTTCCTACACGAATCGTATACACGAGTTTGGGCTTCCTATCCTCACGGAAGTGCCAACCGAACTCCTTTTCGGCGACTCGCATGCCTTCAAGCCAAGGATTTCTCGCCTTGTACTCTCGGTGCAAGTCCACACCTTTCGGTATTGCAATGTCCTGCACAGGAAGCTTCTCAAACTGCTGGTAGGCCTCTCTAATGACTCCCACGGCACCTTTGAGGTCGTTCTCTGCAAGCAACTTCATGAAAAAGCGCTTCATCGTTCGTCGCGTAATCTCTGCCGTGTCGCCTCGCCTCGGCTCAAACCCGATGATGTACAGTTGACCTGTATCCGTGATACCTGCGTAACGCTTCTTCACTGCACCCTTCTCACCTGGCTTGAAGAATATCCTCACGAAGAGCCTTTCGAACTTGATCTCCGGCGGTCTCTTTGCGCCGTAAGTCCTCGCGAACTTATACAGCTCCTCGTTCAGCATATGTTCGATCACATGTACCATTCGCTTACTCTCAGACGGAATTTGCACGTAGACACTGTCGGTATCCGTGTACACGAGCGTATAACCTATCTTCTCAAGTGCCTTACGCAAACGCGTAATACATTGACGTCCAACCCACGTAATTGACGCCGTACAGTCCGGATCATACAATATGAACGACTCGTGTCCAGTCGCGCCGTATACACTACAGGCCAAAAACTTATACAGCGTCTCAAGCTGCCGTACGCGCTTGTATTCCTCTGAACCTTCGGGCAGCTGCTTACGCAAAGCCCTGTAATGTTCACGTTGCTCCGTGAAGCGACGGACGACACGCGGAATCAAACCTTCCGGTTGCCGCTTAAACCGTGCGATGCCGGCATAGATTTCACCGTTCGGATCCTTCGTTTCAGGCGAGACGTTAAAGTTGCAGATAATCGTCGGATACAGCGACTTCAAGTCGTAAGCCGCAACGTTCTCATAGATGCCTGGTCTAGGCGGCGAAATCACCAGTGCGCCCTGAATATCCGCCTTCTCATGCTGTGACCGTGTGGGCAGCGGCCTCTCACGGATTCGCAGTAACTCCACCTCAATGAGGCGTTTGTTACTGAACGCCCACTTTAACGGTGCACCTACGATCCGTCTCAACTGATCAAAGTAGTTGACCAGTCCACAGTACCGGTCGAGCAACTTCAGCGCATAAGCGTCCTTTGCAGCATACTCAATCAGCACATCCGTACCTGCAATATCCTCGATTCTGTCGCCGTAGTCCGTATACTCGAAGCCTGTCTCAGTCTGGACGACAACCTTAAAGTCGTAAGTCACCCCGAAAGGCCTATCCGTCTGAACACCCTGTCTGCCTGACGTCCACTTCTGATAAGCGCGATACAAATCGAACACTTCACGGCCTTTCACGCTTACGTCAAATCTGAACTTACCGTGAAGACTCCTTTCGACGCGTACATAACCTAACGGAGAGATCTCACTCAGAGGCACACCTAACCTCTTACACCTCATATACAGGTACGGAAAGTCGAAATTCTCGATGTTGTAGCCTGCCAATATGTCAGGATCCTCACGAACGATAAACTGAATCACGCTCATCAGCATGTCAATCTCACTATCAAAGAAATGCACTCGGGCAACAATTTGGTCTGTGCCCTCATTGTGCTTGCACGGATACACATACACAGGCTTCTCCGAGTAGTGAGACTCTCCTGGCGTATAGACGAACACCTCGACAGTCTGCGAATGACTGGAGGCGAACTGCATAGACACAATGGGCCATCTCGCATCTTCAGGACGCGGTAGGATCTCCTTCGGAGACAACACTTCGATGTCGAAATAGAGCACCTTCGGAGGTGTACCTAGCGGCTCTGCAGGACGGACTTCATTGTCGACTTCGAATCCGCAGCGTATTCCCTTGTCGATCAGGTAGCGCAACGCAAATGGAATGTTGGCCTCACAGTGGTACTCGTATCGTTCACGCAAACGCCTCACTTCGCTGGGATGATTCGCGTAAATCTTCCGGATCGGTCTGCCGAAGATGTCGGTCTCAGGACCGTGTGGGTCGGCAGCCCAGAAGTATGGCCTAAATGTGTCGTCTTCGACACGGACTCTGTTGCCGTGCTTGTCGCGACCAAACAGTACTACGACTGCCTTGCCATCCGCATTTGTGTAGTAGTCTGCCACCATCAAGTCAGCACGAACTGGCAATCTGCAGCAACCTCCCTGTTAGCCGTCTCGCAAGGAAGTGCTGGAAGCCGTCGAACCGTGCGTTGACTGGGACTCTTGACAGCCCGTCAACAGGCCGCTCCACTTTGTGGTAGGCAAGCGTCAACGGCAAACTCGTATCCACCGAGCGTATCGCACCTTTTGGGTACTGCTTCAGCTCGTTGAAGTCGTCAAGTCCCAACAAGTGATGTGCAACATCTCGGCGCAACAAGTTCTTCTTGCGTAGCTTACTGAATACTGCAAACCGTGCACCAAACTTCTTCTGCAACCATATGGGCAGTCCTATCGTGTCCACATCGAGCTTGGCTACCTTTCCGTAATACTCAATGAACTCTTCAGGATTGCGTCCTTGTGGCACGGCACAGACGCGGCACCACGAAGGCTTATACGACTCCAGAAAGTGCTTGGTCAGTTCTAGGGAGCGCTCACCATCCATCAAGACGTCCGGTGCAACCATCTCATCTGCGTCTATCTGCGCCGCTAGGTACACGAACTCCTCATCAGGTAGCGGCCGACCGAGCTCATACGCTCCATTATCAATCATCTTGAACTTGTCGGATGCCGTGTAGTAGTCATATAGCAACTCATTGTCGGGCACCACAAAGTGCATGGTGCCCATCTCAGCGTACTCCAGCAGGAATATCGACCGCGGTATGATTGCCACCCACATTACTTCTTCCCTCTCATTCTTGCCTCTTCGTAGAGTTTTACGAGTGCCATCACGCACAGATTCACTATATGTATGTGCTCCTGTATTATCTTATCCAGATACTTCGACGGTATCCTCATGAGCCGCTTTGCTCGATATGCAATCACGCCGTCTAATGTTCGCCATTCCATGTCGTACCATGCATCCTGATACAACTTGCGTTTCTCTCTGACGATCTGCAGACACTTGTCGAAGAGCTCCTTGAGCACTGAAGTGTATTTTGATTCTACGATCTCGGCTCTGTCGCTCACTTAATCACCACTCCAAGCTGTTCTCTCAGTAACTTTACGAGCTTGTCATAGGTGACATCTTCGATTTCAACCTCGAAGCCTCTCTGAAACCTGCATTTTTGAAGCGTCGACACATACTTCCATCGCTTGGCAACCGGATCGAATTCCTTTCGCGCGTAGAGAACCACGTCGACCATATGCGCTGTATCCTTCTGAGCTCGCGGCACATACAGACCCGTTGGATTGCCTTGCGAGTCATACTTCTCAGTCGTCTTTGCAGTCAACACCACGTTTATCGGTTGTGCCAGCAACCTCAAGATGAGCTTCCGATATCGCATATTTGCCTTGCCGTACTCAAACCGATACGGCTGTCCGCTCGCCGTCTTCTTACTTGCAACTACCTCCAGCCATGCCTGCATCCATGACCAGACATCACTCACCGAGTCGATGACCACTGTGCCTTTCTGAAGCGTCCTCAGTGCCGTCAACGCCTTCTCTAACGCCTCAATACTCTGTATCGGATCGACCTCGACCGTTTTGGTGTCCAGTACGCATGCCTCGAAGACTCGTATGTCCTTGTTCTTGAAGGGCTCTTTCTGTAGCAACGGTGCCACGCCAAACTCTGTGTCGACGACGTAAAGTGGCTCTGGAAACGTCAGGGCAAAGTGGGTTCTCGGGGTCTGCCAGGCAAACAAATAGTTGGGCGTACCTTAGCCAGGGTTGTCTAGGGCCTGGCAGACGTTCCCGACCTCTGGTTCTCCATACATCAACACCTTCAGCCCTGACTTCTGCACGATCTCTTCAGGCTTATGCCAGTAGTCCTCGGCCTTTAACTCTTCGGCTTCCTCTTGCTTCAGGATGTTCCAGCCCACACTCTCACCTCCTCACTTTAATCTTTCGGCCTTTCAAATGCATGAAGGCTTTCGCTTTCTTCTTGTCCGCCTCTTGTTGCTTTTTCAACTTCTCGAGGAATTGGACTCGCTCTTCGGCTTTACTCTTCAGAAACGCATCAAGCTCAGTCTCCGACAATCTCTCAAACTCGTCAAGAGGAACTGACACTCCGAAGCTGTCATTCTTACTGCTCAGCACTACCAGTACGGTTTCACCTTCAACTCTTATTTCGGTAATCTCATACTCCATATCATCACCTCACAAAAATAGGGAGGCCGTGGGATGCTACTGCTCAAACACTGTTTGCTCATCGATAGGCACCTTGAACTTCGGATCGGCGAAGACACCGAACGCATTGATGCCTATCCTTGTCACATTCGGATCGATCTGCCGCGTCTCTCTGTTCCATCCAGGCATCTGCACTGTTCGACCAACGACGTAGACCTCACTGCCTACACCAAAGTCAATCATATGAGCGATGTCCTGATGGATCCAAACCGTGACTCCTTCGGCCTCTAAGTCTAGTAGTGTCTCGTCCTCAATTACTAGCAAACGATTGCCGACCGCTGTCGGTTCTGTCCTCATGAAGACTACTGCACCTTTCAAGACGCAGATTCTCTCGGCATCTGCCTGATGCTGCTGATGCCACTGCTCGATCGTGGCACATGTCACCTTCAACGGATCAGGAGTTGCCTCGAGTAGCTCGATGACTGACTGCTTGAAGTCAGGCACATCAATCGGCGTGAATTTCGTAGCGGCAACCGCAGTCGTCGAATAACGGAATTCTGTCTCAGCTCTCTTGTTCGCAGACCACCTTACTGGCTTGCCCAGAGGCGGCAAATTGTTGACCTGGTCACGTCTGTGTATTTGCACTACGAGCTTTGTGAGTCCTCCACTTGCAGGTCTCGCTATGGCAATTGTCTGTCTGAGCATGACTGGCTGCGATATGTCTATGATTTGCCCTGATGGCATCCTGAATATAGGCTTGCCATTCACGTCACAGAGGCCTTCCTGGATTGCCTTACCGGGATCCTGTTGCCACATTTGAAGTGCCTGCTCACGACGCCGTGCGAATACGTCCATTGCAGGTCCGATGCCTATGAATACACCGTCAAACGTCATCAGGTTTGGATATCTCATCAGTGACTTGAGTTCTCTGTAGACCATGAAGCGTGCTTTTCGCTCTAGCTGATCCGGCGTCGCATTAGGCAACACCGTCTTCAGCTGCTCGATGTTCTGCTGTAGCTTTCCCATGAGCTCATCAAACGGCCTCCCGGTCTTCTGAGACCACTCACGTAGGAGTTGTTCCGTCTTCGCACGTTCGCTCATACATCCACCTCCCGCAGCTTTACCGGCTTAGCCGGCTTCTGACACGGAGAGTCATACTCAACCGTGTCAGCCGGCACCTTCAGCGACCGGTACCTTCCTCATCGTGTCAGATAGTCTAGCACTCATCATCAGGTCTCCGTATGGCAGGTCGTCCGCTCATCATATTCCGCAGACCCATGCCCGCCATACGGACTCCTCAAACGAGGAGCGTGATCTCGTATCAGGAAAGCCTATTGGCGCTTCGAGCACGTGTACGCCTCCCACGAGGTGACAACGCGTAGAACTTTACACGTCCTTTCTGACGCTCTTCAAGGATGCCACATGCAATGGCGCGATAGATGTAACGGCGAGCTGTCACGACCTTAACACCGAGAAGTAAGGCAATTTCTTTGGCTGTATAGGCAAGATTCGGATCAAGGAGTTTCGACCACTCGACCTTCATGGCAGTTTCAAAACCCGTAAGCGTGATTCGAGGTTTTCGACAATGTAGAACGTAGGAAATCGGACTTTGCCGTCGTCATCCACGTAGTATCTGCGACGCATAATATGAGCGGTAACAATTGCGGCAAGGACCGGATTTGACAGAAAAAGAAAGAGGGGATGTGAGGCTTGCGCTGCAACGGCATGTGCCTGTTCGTAGTAACGCTTGGGATCGTTGTCGAGCTGGTAAACTACGAAATCGTCAAATGTCTCTTCGAGACGCCCCTTGAATTGTTCGTAGCAGTCGGTGACAATGATCGCCTTCACAGGCTAACCCTCGCTTAGAAGTTGGACTCTTGGGCAGTCTGAGCAGCTGCCCAGTAGGCCTTGGCTCCGTCGTATCTGACTACGACTAATCCCTTGTCGAGTAGCTGCTTGAGTCTCCTGTATGCAGAGCCAGTCTTCACTCCGAGAAAAGCGGCAACCTCAGCAGTTGTCATTGCGTGCTGAGAAAGCTCAGCTAGAAGCTCCTCGTTGGAAACTCTGCTTCCGACAGCCTTCTCGGCAGGAAGCTTGTTAAACTCATCCAAACTGATTGGCATCCCACCATTCACCTCCCATGCGCTTTGTCATGGGTACCTCCAACCCATGACCGTGAGATACTCAAACCGAAGTCAAAAGTTCTCATCCTCTTGACCTCCTAGTTCCACACTATTTAATCTTCTCCAAGATTTATAAATGTTTTGGAGCTCAGCGAATGTAGGCTAGGGTTCTGTGATCTCGGTTATCGGATGGCTCGACATGTAGAAGGTAGTCCTTGGCAATTTCGAGAGTGCCTATAGCCATGGGTTTGCAATCGTCTAGGAGATTGAGGATGACATATACACGAGCAGGTAGCTGTTCGTCAGGAGGAACGCTTTGAATGCGCTTTCGGAGCTCAACAATCAACGGGTCTAGAAGACGTTCGATGTCAACTTTGGCCATGACTTCACCTCCTCGGAGAGAGCTTTCACGATTCGGTCGAGTTGCTCTTTTGACTTGAGTCCGAATATCGAAATGTATCTCGGAAAAACGAGCACATTGTGTCCAGCGACAGTGACCGTTGCACAGTTCGTATATTCGGGTGTGTAGATGGCGCCATGCTCTGCAAGAGCCTCAATGTCGATGGGCTCGTCGACGTAGACCCCTGCAGACAGCAGCGTAACGCGCGTCTTCGGCTCTGGCAGCTTGCCAACGTACTTCTCGAGCTCCTTAGTAGCTTCTCGTACGACATCACCATAGTTGAGTGTCTTCAGTCCGTGAAGTATCACCTTACCTGTCCTGTAGATCTGCATGTAGTACTTCCAGTAGTACTTCACCGCCGGAAACGTCCACGGATCATACTCCGCCAGACCTTCCGGTAGCTGCTCGTAGATGTACTCGAGGTCGAATATCACATCAGGATACTCGACCAGCACGTTCACATTGTTGATGACCACTTTCACCGTTTCGACCTCCTGATTCTATCTAGTTGACGTAACAACAACACTCTCTCGGGCGCTTGTAAGTGTAGCCCGCACGCGCACACAGCAATCCAATAGTTGACCCGTTTCCTCTTGAATATCGTGAGCCGTCGACCGCAGTTTGGGCATCGACACCGATGTGCCTCTTCTACTTCTCGCTTAAAGGTATTTGCACCGAACCCCATTTTCCTCGACATAGCAGAAAACCTCTCCGTCGTAACCACTTCCGTCCGCAGACACAGCGAATTTCTCGGGTCTCCTTGCTACAGACGAGACGTCGTCCGCATATACACTGGAACGCAAACGGAAAGTGCGTCTCTTCGAGCTGTCTAAATCGCTCAATCGAGATCGGCATCGGACCTCACCTCTGTTCCGCCTTCTAACGTAACCTTTACGGAGTACTTGTCAGAACTTCCGGATACTTTGCGTAACACGCGAAGTGCCTCCAGGAATTCTTCTGGAATTTCCACTTGATGATAAACGATAGCGGTTTTGGTTTCGAGCGGCTCATTGAAACGCTTCAACTCAATCTTGAGTTGCAACATCACGTTTTTCTTCACTCTTTTCACCTCCTAATCGGATTACAGTATCGGGAATCAGTCCGAGTATATTTTCGAACTGCCTTATGATGAAGGCTCTGAACTCGGGATTCGTGCTTCGCACACCATCTGCGACGAGAGGCAGTGGCTCGCAGTAGAAGACAATCTTCGTGCCCTTCATGGACTTGTAGATGCTCCACGCGTCGAAGATCAACTCCTCGAATTGCCTGTCGGAGAGGCGTCCAACACTGTACAGATACGTCGTATAAGGTATTGTGTCCAATGAGCATCTATCCATGACGACAATCTGGGCATTGTAGTCTCGCAATACGTCATTGGCACGATAATAATTCAGAATCCATCGCTGTGTCATGTAGCCTCCCTGTTCATTTAACGGATACGGGCACTGTCGGGCACCTT
The DNA here is from genome assembly GCA_003649235.1 of Thermoprotei archaeon. GTDB lineage: Archaea > Thermoproteota > Thermoprotei > Thermofilales > B69-G16 > B69-G16. The sequence continues at coordinate 39,371 of QMRG01000001.1, forward strand.
CAGGGCGCAAGGCGACTTCGAAGCCTGCCGCCTTTAGCACTCTGTAGACGAGTGTTGCACGAGTCGTCTTTCCACTACAGTGTGGCCCCATAAAGATCAGACGCTTCATACTTCTCACTCTCCAACAGCAACAACTTCAGGTGTACCTTCGTGAAGGTAAACGTCACATCCGGAAATCGTAAAGATCCGTCTGAAGAGATGCCATTTCAGTGCTCGACAAACTCTTCGTTCACGCTCTTCGCGCTCTCTTTCGTCAGAGCTCAACGCCTGCAAGTGCTGTCGATACAAGTAATGCCAGTCCACGAGCAGCCACCTCGGCGTTATGTTGCGTTCATGTAGCTTCATCAAGGCTCGTAACAGTCTTCGCTTTAACTGTGGCGTCAGCTTCACTTCGACGTAGTTGTTGCCTTCAAGCATCACCAGTATGGTTTCCTCGTCAAGCCTGTTCACATTAGACTTCATCGTCAAGCTCCTCTTTCATCAACTCATTTATGCAGTCGACGCAGTAGCCCTTGTTTATCGCCCAATCCCAGTAACTCAGCATCTTTCCACACCTCTTGCACGGACGAGGTGGCAAGTCCAGCTCCTGTATCTTCTGCTTAATCGGATCCCACAGGGAGTCCGCCTCATTAATGTTACAGGCAACGTCCAATGCCTCCATCAGCAATTCTGCTAGTCGCTCAGCCTGCTCCCTGTACCACTCTTCGTAGTCGAACTCATCTGCTTGCTTCATGGAACTCATTTCTCCTCGCAGCGCCAAATCCAATACAGTGCTCGTAACACTGCAAATACGCATGCAGCAACCTGCATAACTTTGGCAGGGATCTCACCAAAAGCGACACCTAAAGCCCAGCTTCCTAACTTCCCAACTATGCATATGACGATGACTTCTTCCAGAGCTCGCCCAATACAACTCTTGAGTATCTTACGTCCTTCCCTTACCAACGTCTTCGCCAAGATCTTCAGAAACTGTCTGAACGTACGGTCACTCAAGCCTCTCCCTCCTTTTCATCTCTCGATACGCACACCACGCAGTGAACAGCAGCCATCCGAACAGTACGACTACTGCGGCATACGGATTGACTTCTGCAACTAGCAGTGCAAGTGTCATACCAATGAGGTTCGCTCCGAAGAACTCTACTTGTGGCAGTAGACCTTTGTCTTCGCGAATTTCCTTGACGATTTCTCGTAGCCAGGCTACGACCTTCCTGATCACAAGTCCAGCCTCCTTGCGACGAGCCTCGCAGCCAATTTCAGCTCTCTGATGGCTTCCGCGTCAGTCTCGTCCACCTCAGCAAGACGTCTGATGATTTCCATGGCGAGCTCTCTCACACTGGGTACTCTAGCCTCACTCTTATCCTTGAAGTGCGGACACTTGTCCTTCCGAGGATTGTACTCACCTGTGAAGGCACAGACCCATCCGACGCGTGAATGCGAGTAGTAGTAACACTTCTCACAGAGCATTCCAGAACTCCCTCCACGGTACGTTGTCGTCCAACTTACTGACTAACCAGTTGCGACCTTCCGCGTACACGATCTGTAGGCATCCGCTTCTCTCTAGCTTTCTGGCCACCCTGAAGGCAAATACTTCAGGATGGTAGTGCCATCGCTTGAGGTATTTGTAATACCGATACGACGACCGCTTTTTGTTGTCGCTTACGCCGCCGAACAGGTCCACGATTCTGATGCGCTTGCTATGGCGTCGCCTCAGTTTCGAGAGGATCTTCCGTATCAGTCTCATCTCGTCCACTACCATCCCTCCAGATTAGGCATACGTAAACGTATCCACTCATGGGCATCCGGGGCAGTTATTATTAGAGCGCCTCTTACAAACATGGCGATCGACGCATACTTCCAGTCGTTGCGCCTGAAGAAATCAATTACAGTCTCACGGTCCCGCTGAGTCTTCGCAATGACGGCTTCCGTTCTGCCTCGTTTCCAGCCGACGATTACCCAGACTAACAACCTTCCACTCCCCCTTTACGCGTAGTCCACATTTCGGACAGACATACTCATTCACCAGGACAGTGTTACCCCAACCTCTTGCTTCGACGTCTTTCCGCACACAGACCATTTCAGATCCGCAAAACGGGCACCATGGCATCACCCTCACCACGTAGGCATGCCTTTCTGTCGCATCCACTCTTCGCTAACGCGTCTGATGACTTCGTTCTCGGGTAGCCGCTCAGCATTTTCAATGAGTGCTCTACGAATTGCCTCCTTCAGGGTCGTCGACGTCATGACTATCGAATGATAGTCTATTTCGGTCTCCTCCTTCTTCAGTGCTCTCTGAACGTGATGCTCGCAGACGTTACGTCCGGCAATGAAATACTTGGCCTTACGGTCGCAGAACTCACATTTGAGAGTTTCGGGTACTCTTACGGGTCTGATCTCCTCGACGTCGAGCTTCTGTGGTTGCTTGTCCTTTGTAAAGTAGCGTTTGCATCTCGGACAGCTAACCGGCTCATCGACGCGAGGCGTCCATTCGTGGCCGCAGAAAGGACACTTATACTTCACGATCTCACTCCCCTAGAATCTGGCCGAGAAGGTTGGCCAATTCGACTTTCCCGGACTGAACGTACTGTTCGCGCAGCTCACGGATACGTGCCTTCCACTGTTTGAAGGCGAGGCAGTAGCCACGCCAGTCGAAGGACTCGCGAAAGAACTCTGCATCAGTCGGATGCGGTACTCTCAGACTCATCAGATGACACCTCTCGAACTACACGGGGCATAGCTTGAATGGACGAAACGATGATGCTTGCCGCAATGTAAAGAGCAAAGCCGAATAGTGACAGGGCAACCTTGACCTTTTTGAGCGTAAGCTTCACTTCTCCGAAAGCCTTTCGCATACTATCCACCTCCTATAGCCACCATGTAAGCAGCATCCACACTAGCACTGCTCCTTGAATGATTGCCGCAAGGAGACTCGTCACAGCTTCCTCCTTCCAGGACTTTCTCAGGTCTCTCTCAGTCACGATTCTGAACAGAGTATTTGTAACGTTCAGGCTGACACCTGCAATAAACCAGCCTGTGAGGAAGATTTCCAAAGGCGACACCATCTCACCTCCATCTAAATGTTATTCGTTCAAGCTTCTCATAGAAGTTCTGAGCTTCTCGGAGTGCAGCCTGATTACCTTGTTGACGTAGAGCACGCAAGGCTATGCCCAGCAGCAGAACCAGCTGCAGACTTTCTTCGCCTTCGAATGTCACGTGCAGGTTTCGTCCGTCAGAGTAACCTCGCATGTACACTCACCTTCGAACGGACATACATATGGACAGTGTCTACAAGCCTCAGGATGCACGAAGCACTTCAGAGCAGGACACCACTTTACGGACATCATAACCACCATGTAACGACGATCCATGCGAGGATGATGCCGTGGAATACGGCTGACACGAGATCGTAAAGGAAGTCTGACCTCCATGAGGGGTCGAAGTCTCTTTTGGTGAACTTTTGAAGTGCGGATACTGCGTGAAGTGCAGTGGCGCTTGCAAACCAGCCTGTGAGAAACGGCTCAAGGAGAAGCATCGCGTTCACCTCCTACAACACGTGCCTTGTAGGGATCGATTCCTGCGTCACGGAGAGCTTCGACAACTGCACAGTAAATGCAGTCGCCTGCATTACGCCATTCGATGACTGGCCTCTCAGACCAGCTAGACGGACGCCTTTCGATGGCGTCACGCAGAATCATCCTCCAGTCAAGCCGAGCTAACAATTCTATCAGGCGCATTCAAACACCTCGGAGAGGAGTCTCATAACACCGTCTTTTACGGAAGTTGACCAGGAGAATGATGGCTTAGGAGTCGTCACGCTATACTCAAAACGAGACAGATGATACTTATATTTCAGGTCAAGATTCGGATGACGCAGACAAAAATTGCGGAAGATGTTCAGGATGTCGTTAACCGACGTTTGAACTCCTGTGCAGATGAAGGCTTCTTGAAGGTCGGACTGCGCGAACCGAATGATGTTCCTGCAGGCGTCATCTACATGAATGAAATCTCTTGTTTGGTTACCGTTACCGTAGACGTGTAGGACACCGCCTCGCTTGAGTGTCTTGACCCAACGTGCGATTAGATCGTCCTTCAGACGAAGGTAGTTGCTGCCGCCGTAGACGTGTGACAGGTAGAAGACGCGACCGTTGAGTTGTTTCACGACACGTGATGCGGCTCTTTTCAGGCAGCCGAAGAGGGTGGAGGGTGGATCGAACGAACTGGCAAACAGCAAATCGATGCCGTGGACGTTGCAGATCTCTGCGATCTGAGCTGTAGCATAAAGGTTGGTGCGTAAAGAGGTTTCGATTTGCGCACAAGTGTCAGATGCGGAGACAGCTGCAAGATGAATGACCATGTCGACGTTGGAGATGGCCTGCTCGATGCTGTCGAAGTCGGTGATGTCGTGGCCAGATTTGATGTCGTAGCTGATGAACTCCCAAGAAGCAGGGAAGAAGCGTCTGAGGTTGCTGCCGATGTAGCCTTCGCCACCTGTAACAAGGACCCTCATGTTCTGGTACCTCGGAACTTAGGGTTCTACAAGAATACTGTCTTCATCATCATCAACTGTTCGGTTAATTTAATCTCCGAACATCTATTTAAATGTTTTGCTCTTGGAGCGCTTCACATAGCACAGCTCAAGGTAGACGCAGATGCCCTGCTCAACGAGGTGTATCTGATCACTGCCGACCTCACGCTGAATTTCGCAGCTAGCTGCCACCTCGACATCGTCGATCGTGAAGCCGAGAGTCTTCGCATAGCGTGCCAACATGTTCAGTTTGCGTTCCACTTCCCTGAAGCTCAAACCGCTCACCTCCTAGCTTACGACAGTGAAGCCGTGCTTGTTAGCCTCATGCACGAGAGCTTCAAGTGCAGCAGCCCTAAAACCAGCATCTTCGAGATACTGATGAATCTGCTCGATTGCGGCATGCAACGCCACGTAAAGCGTTCCCACAGTCACATGCTTCTGATTTTTCACCTTAGACAATATCGGTACGGGTATGTATGCGAAAGCCACTACGCTGGCCAGAAGCCTACCATGTGCCTTCTTGATGTCCTCGTCATACTTCTCTGCTTCCTTCAGCACCTTCTTGACCTCTTCCTGTTGCCTCATTACAGCCTTAAACCACTCCTTAGGATCCATCCACGTCACCTCCAAATAACTGTCGGACGGCTTCTTCGTTGTCCCAGACGTCATGCACGAGAATCAACGTTCGCTTCTCATTTACAACCTTGATGGCTCGCACGACATCCGTCGTATCAACGGTCCATACGAGTAGCCCACTCTGGAATCCTTTGAAGCCACTCTCGACATCGAACTCGTATTCGACCTTCGGAACGTTGCCGTCCTGATCCATGTAGACCGTTGTCTTGATCTTTTCGAGGCAGACATCGAGCTCAAATTCCTCGACTCGAACGAGATCATGCCATGGCTTACTACGATACATGCGGAGGAACTTCCGTGCTAGGTGTCGTGACGAGAACGCACCGACAATGTGGTAGTCTGAGTAGACGCCTTCTGTCACCAGCACGACGAAGGGACGGCTTCCATCGACGAACCATGCATTGCATTCCTCGCAGTGGTAGTGCCCACTCAACAACTTCTTGGCCTTCGCTCCGCAGTACGGACAGTGAACGTCTTGGACTCCGTCTGGATTGTATCGACCCGTGATTACCTTCATTGCGTCACCTCCTAGGCTCATACCTTGGACATTTTGCTGACCTTGCTAGCCTCTTCGGAATCCACTTCTGCCACTTCCCGCCATAGAAACAGCCAATGTGCGGTCCTCGCCTTTGACTCCAACGACACGTCAGGCAGCATTCCGCCGTCATTGCTAGACCTGTCGATAGTGGACGCCTATACGACGCATAGACGGGCTCTTGTCCGTGCGCTTCGCACCACATTTCGTATGCCTTACGCGACAACGAATCGGCAAGCTCATTCCGCTCACGCGGAATCCACGTCCACGTGATGTTCTCGAACTCTTGCGCTAGTGCAGCAGCTCTCTCGTACATCGAATAGTACAGCCCGCTACGTGCTTGCCATCGACCAGACATTATGTTGACCAGTAGCTGACTGTCACTGTAGACGACGATCTCAGTTCGTTGCAGCCCTAGTCCTCGTAGCAGCTCGAGTGCCTTGACTGCCGCTGCAAACTCCGCAACATTATTGCTCATGTCCTTACCCGAGCCGACAACACCATATGATGTCATTATCTGCTTGCCGTCCTGGAAGATAGCAACACCAAAACAAGCAGTTCCACCAGGATTGATAGGTTCACATAATCCATCGACATAAACCTCGATTTTCACGTCTCTCCCTCCATAATGACTATCAGAGCCGACCTTCCACATTTGTTACAGTAAACGTCTGCAACACGTCGCCTGATCAGCTTGTCGTAGTATACGTGATAGGTTAGCTCTTCGTCAGGTGCTCCACAGAATGGACAGTACAGTCTAGTCATCGTCATACCTCCTTGTCTGTGCAGAAGGTGAAGTCGAACGCCCACCGAATGTGCTTGCAGCACAATACTGGGCATCGTAGCCGACGTTTCCGTTTGACATCTGGACCTGCAACATACACATCCCTCAATACGTGCAGTAGCCGTCATCATAATGAGGACATGTCTCGCACCGACTACTGTCGACAAAGCCGCCAACTATCGGACACCACCTCAGCTCTGAGAAGCCGTGCACCTCATAAGTGGTGCCTGGTTGCTGCCAGCTATAGATCACCTGTCGAGCTGCTTTCTGCCGCTTCGCTTTCTGTAGTTCTCGATATGCGTCGATTAATTTGCTAAGCTCGACAAGCTCACCGTCGACCTCTACGAGCACAGAACTGGGCTTGGTACGCAATCCGTCCTTTGCATCGAAGTAAATCTCTGTGTGAGTTGCACGAATGATGATGTCTAAAGGTGCAACGTCACTCAGACCCATTTGTCTCTTCCTCCACTATTCGTAATCGGCCGGAGCGGTAAAGGCTCCAAAGCTCTGCTTGTATCTCGTCGTTCACTCTGACTTCCAGACGCTTCAGTGCCCGCTCGATAGGATAACACCCGATAGGGTCGTCTGCGATTAACAGCTTTATCTCGTCAATCTTCTCCTTAATTTGCTCAAGTTGCTTCAGGTTCATGCATCTCACCTCCAGTTTCGGGGCCGATGAGTCCTATCCTCCTGCCCGTCTGCCAGGAGGAAGAGCGGTTTAGCTGCAAAGTGACGGGTCGCTGTGCTCTTCTCGGACTCATCGGCTCTCCCGCTTACCATTCAAAAGTGCATTCGCACTTAGAAACTTACGACTTAGAGTAGCGATCACTTCTCCGCCGTAGACCAAGACAACCTTATTGACGCCTGTCTTAAAGCACTCTTCTACGTCGAGTACGATTCGATCAGGCATTCTCTTAACAATCTCCACGGTCACTCACCCCTTACCATCCACTCCAACCACAATTCGGGCAGACAAGATAGACACCGCCTAACGGGTCCTCTTTGAGCGTGCTACCGCAGATGGGACACAGCTCACCGCTGTGTTCGGGCCACTCGTCGAGAGGCATCATTTCCAGCAACCGTCTTATGTTCTCGTTCATCTTACGCCTCCTCCACGCCCTATACAGCCAATCAACAAGTGTGAACAGTGCAAAGTTAACGATGACGGCTACTAGCACTTGAACTCGACCCGCTCGACTTGCTTTCGTATCAGCTCTTTGAGCTGCTCGATGCCTTCGATGTCTGTCGAGTCACACTTTGCACAACGTATCTCGTCATAGACGACTTTGCTATAGACACCTCCTGGATCGACATCGTCGAAATCCATTTCGGCATCTCCGTCTTTCACGTATATGATATCATTCACGCAAAAGTCTTGATAGACGGTTCCACTGAGAATGAAGCTACGACTTCCGCACTTTCTGCATCGAATCACACTCGTCCACCTCCTTGAGCTGCAATCTCACATACGGCTCGCCTGCCAGCTTCGACAGAAAGATAATGTAGCGTCCTTTCTTGATGATGATTCCACCACCGAAGATACGTTGCACAGCTGTCACCTCGGAAATAGAAGCACGGCTTCTCCTGCGTAGTCTCTGTAGATAAACTTACCATGAAAAGGGCATCTCCAAACTTCTTCGTAGGGTTGTCCTCCGAGACGCTTCACCAGCTTGAGTTGCCTGCCACATAACGGGCAGAACACGTCAGACACCTCCCGTGATCTTCTTGCGGATGTACTCGAGACGACACTTCTGACTGCAGAACGCGTGGTTCTGCGTGAACACGCTAGGTGGCTCAACAAGTGGCTTGCCGCAGTTCCCACACCGGTGCATGTGAAGTGCACGCATGTAGGCCTCGCACTGCGTAACAGGCGGCCTAATACGTCGATTTCTATGTGCCAGACAATGCTCGGTTACTCGAATGACTTTGCCGTAGCGATTCGTCTCGTAGACGCGATAGCAGTAAATGCACGACGGACACAGATGCGTCATTTCTTCTCCTCCACAAGGTACTCCTCGAGACCGAGCTCCTTGATGACCTCGACGATTTCGCTTTCGGAGATTTCACCGAGCTGAAGTACATCTCCTGCAAAGTCGCAGGCTTTCTCCGCTGCCCTCTTTATCTGCTTTGGATCGAAGACTATTTCGGGCTCACCTGAGACAATTTTGGACGTAAGTGCGAGTGTTGATGCACACGCACCCAAAACAAATGCAATTTTCAGTTTTCGCTCACTCACGGAACTCCACCTCCACGTTAAACCAGTTACGAAGGTACTCCTTAAGCTGTTCGAGATCCTCGATGTCGCTGCTACCGCACTTAGCACAGACAATTCTGTCGTAGACGAGCTTACACTTGCACTTATCGGTGAACGAACCCAAGTAGATGTGTTCATCGAACTCGTCGACTACTGGCGACTCTGCGATGTACCGTCCGAATAGTTTCAGGGTCGTGCAACCACACTTTCGACAACGGATCATGTGTCCGACTCCTCCACGAGCGCTTTCTAAAAGCAGACCTCTTTCGGCTTCGACCAGCCGCTGTCTCGGTAAAATATGCGCGACATGAGATAGCCTGAGTCAGCCTGCAATATTAGTTTCGCCCACTGCTCTTTGTGCTTGCCACAGTTGCACATAACGACTCCGTCAGGAGGAATCTCCAATATCACACACGGATAGTTATCATGGTCATGACATGGTCTACGAATCCTGTAGTGGAGCTCGATGCGCAGTGTGCCGTCACGCTTCTTGAATATCGTGATGCCATAGTCGTCATGCGCTAAAGATAAGACGCCTCCAGTCTCGGTAATGGTACCGAACTCTGTATCGACTTTATCGATTACGCATCTTACCTTGACTGTAGTTTTCACTCAGTCCACCTCCATGTCGCCTTCTAAAGGCTCTTACGATCTTCCGTATCTCGTCGACGTCCTGTTGAAGCTCCTCCATACCGAAGTCGTCTACATCAATCAGAGGTTTTCGCATCATTCCACCTCCCAGAGGTCTGCAAAGAAGCGTAGCAGTGCTGCAGGATCAAGTCTGTCCTCTGAGACGACGTAATACTCGGTTAGTATTCGTACGGCCTTAAAGATGGCATCGTCGAGCTCTTGATAGCTTGCCTCGTCATGTCGCTCTTTAACCTTCAGTGCAGCCTTCTCAACTGCACGGACAGCCTCGATCACATCCTCGATGTTACGATAGTACATTTCACTTGCCTCCGAAGAGTGCCTCTATCGGAATCATGTGCAGGACTTCTGCAAGTCTAGCCCTAATAGCATTCACGAAAGACTCATCGTCATCATTCTTGGGTAGCCTCATTGAGCAGCCCTGGATGTACTCCTCGCCCTTGTAGTTAACCTCATAGAAAATGAAGATCAGTGCTCGGCGTGCCTTGAATGCTCGCTTCAGATGCCAGTCTAGCACTGCCTGAGAGTCGCCTTTTATCTGTTCGGGTAACTTCTCAAAAGTCAGAGACAAGGCTACCACCTCCTGACTGCCGGTGAGAGAGGTTTGCTCTCTCACTCGGCCAGAAAGGCTCCCTTGAAGTGTTTACCCCCGAAAAGATTACGGTGTTTGCGTATTTAAAGTTTGCGGATGATGCCGCAATTTGGGCATTTGTAGTAGCGGCGGCCGAGGCAGATCATGGGCACTTTGCATCTCGGGCAGAGGTGCTCGGAGAAGTAACCTCTGACTTCTGTTGGAAGGTGCGGCTTTTGGATCTCGCTCGGATAGATGAAGTGTCGTCCGAGGAATCTCTGTAGGCTGCGACGGCGAATCTGGATGATGCAGCCGTCTTCGGTTTGGTAGACGAAGACGCCTTGGTGTTCGCCAAGGAACTTCGAAATACGGACGCTATACAACGGGCAGCCGTCGAACCATCTAACGGTGATAGATCTTGGAAAGTTCTGCGGGTTCTTCAATACGTAGCACCTCAGGGTGTAGACGCATGTATTCGAGGATAGCGTCGATGAGCTTGTGACGTGCGCAGACGAAATTGACGGTGCGAAAGCCGCCGTTAGTGAGACGGATCTTCACTTTCATGGAGACTCCACCTCTGCGACTGGAACCAGCGAGACAAATCGGCCTTCGAGGAAGCCTTCCTGTAGCAGGATTCGCAGTGCGCGCTTAAGTCTTTTCTGCCACCACTGATAGTAGAGCTTGTCACGCTCTTCAGGCGGTAAACCACGTATCTTGCGCAGGAGATAAGCTTCTCGAACATTCCTACCCAGCAGGTAGGCTTTGCGGCTTCTGTGTTCAGGTTGCTCTATCGTATAGACGACGGTGCCATCAAACGCCTGAACGAGTAGCTTGTTGCGCAGGTAACCGTGCACTATGCAGCACGTCTTCACTTTGCACTTCGAGGCTATCCTCTCGAAGTCTTCCCAATGTTCAAGGCGGACTTCTGGCACGAACACGGTCTGTCACCTCCTCATGATGAGTGCTACAACTCTATCCTTTTCGAGAGCACGCGCTACGAACTCATCGAAGCTCGAGTACACCATCGAATCAGTCGATCCTTGCTGCACCTTCCAGTCTGCAAAGGCCTTCCTGTCAACTAGCGTTAGCTCATCATCTACCCGTACGAGTGCTGCTATGACTTCCTGTAGCCGTCCAAGCAACTGCCGCTTTGTCTCTGCATCGAACGTATCGGTCCACGGAAAGATCACTTCAACGTCATCATAGAAGTCAGTCCCACAGTTCACAAACTTCATGGTTTTCCCTCCTCAAACAGCTCCTCCGCCATTTCATGTAAGTCCTGTAACAGGTTAATCCAGTAGATCTTGAAGTCCGGCAAGAGTGCCTGCAAATCAAAGCATCCATTCATCACGTCGATTGCACGCTTCGACTTGAAGTCGACGATCACACAGTTCCAGTAGTCGACACGTATGACGTCCTCTTCGAGCTCATAGTCCGTCTCAACACCCCGTCTTTTCGCATCTTCAATCACTTCACGGATGCAGTCGACGGACTGCTCTCTCAGCACCTGCATGATCGCCGAATAGTGCGCATATATCCCGTAGATCTTCCCATTGGGCAGTCTCACTGTCGCCGTCATATATGTCATCGCATCGTCCTCCTCATCGCATCAAGTAGGCGCTTCGCATCCGCCTTTCCGACAAGCTTCTCCTGACGCGCCCGCAACTTCAGCGACTGTGTCACCGTCGGAAACTGTATCGTTGGCTTCACTTTCATCTGTCTCATTTTCCGTCTCCATCTTTCCTCTACACGTTGCCATTCATACTTCAAACACATCACCTCGGGAGGCGACCGTCTTGATCGCCTCTATCCGAGGCAGAAAAGTAGAGGGAGATTAGGCGTCATTCTTTGCCTTCCAGCGTTTCTTGAGCACCTTCTGAATGATCGTCCAGATTCCGTACCACGATGTGTGCTCAATCAGTGCCTCGATATTCGTCTTGGCATCCTCTAGAATCTCGTCCAGTATCTTCGGATCAACTTGCTTCGCCAATTGCACCTTGCTTTCAAGCGAGAGATGCTTGTGTATTTCAGTCGTAATCTCACACATCGTATCGATGACATCCTCATCCAACGGATTAATCGGCATCCGACTCACCTCCACAGACGATTTCGTAGTATGTCTCGGTCACAGTTCGAGTCTTAGGCACAAGCTTACATCCAGGTAGCTGCTTGATGCCGTAAATCTCAATCTCGATGCCATTATACTGTCCAGTGTATGTGGCACCGTACGAATCCGTGTCCTTCCAAAAGATTATGCCGAGCTTACGCGACAATTCGTGCGCAACGCGGAAGTCAAACGTCCGAATGTAAACCTTCGTGCTTCCGAATATCGCTTCGACGGGCCGTTCGAGTATCTGGAGAATCTTGAGCTTCAGTTCATAGGCTCTCAGTATTCGACGACGCTGCTCTTGCAGAAGCCTGATGTCACCTTCGAATTCACGATTGATTTCCTTCTTGAGCGCACGCTTCCAGTTCATTCTTCCACCTCCTCAACTGAGGCTTTATCTGGATGCTTCAACCCAAAGTACACTCCAAGTGAGAACGTGTAGATGACAAGGTTGGATAGGAACTCTGCCATCGCTTTGCACCTTTCCCAGTCGCCGTCACACAGCACAGTTACTGCTTGCGAAAGGTGCTTTGCATGACTCTCCATGCTGTCACCAGTCTCCTCGAGAGCCTGCTTGAGCGCATTGTAGAAGCCACCCTTATAGCGTATTCCCTTCATTCTCTCACCTCCCGGTCTTCGAGCTTCGTCGACAGCACTTCAGCGAGGCGTCCCTGGAACCAGTCGACGAGATGCTGATCGGCTATGCAGTCCTGCAGTGGTCTGTAAGCCTCTTTGCGGCCAGTAACATACACGTACCATGTCTGCAAATCGTTGAGTGGCGTCTCAGCAACATCCGACGAAATCACGAGCACACAACGCGGTCTGAATCCACCTTTCGGTCCGACACGAAGCGTAAAGAATCTCTGTCTAATTGACAGCTTGAGGAAGTTCTCATCGACATATTTCGTCCGCGCAACGATCAGCAGCGCAGTCGGCCAGTCGAACGCACTGAAGCAAATCGCAGCATACCTATCAGGAGACGTTTCCAACACGTAGATGTTTGACAGCTTGTAGGCCTCGCTGACTTTCTGCAGCTCGTTCGAAATATTCGTTAGTTTCTGCTCGTCGAAGTCCCATATGAGTATGTGCTTGTCTCCATCCACTTCCGATGATACTCCATACGTTAGCTCCAAAACGGTCACCTCCTGAAGACAATCAGACGACCCAGCCACCCGAGGAGATGGTTTGCCCTCCTATGAAAGGGCATCTCTAAGCAACCCCAGTAAGTGATATGCTTCACGAATTAGTTGCGTAACACCGCACGCTGAACAGTAGCGGTATGTTACGTTTCGCTTGTCTACTCTTCGCAGTTCGCAGAATAGATAATCGCCTTCAGGTATGATGCAACCACATAAGGAACATTTGGTGTCACATACAGCTCGTTCTTTCCAGAACACTCCGATTACCTCCTCGGAGGCTTAGTACTCTCACAACTTTCTATTAGCCAGTCAACAATTCGTTTAGGTGCTATCACCTCAAAGGAATCTACGACTTCCTGTGTCGGACTACTCGGCACTTTTGTTGTCAGGTAGAACACCGGAGAAAATCGTGCTTCAGTATCCTCGACTATGTAGAGTCGCATGCGCTCCGTCAAATCTGTCCACCTTCGAATTTCGATTTCGCCATCTCGCGTATCACCTTATTGCGCTCAAGAATGTCCTTGGCCAGATCATCGGATTCGTCCGCATAGTCGCCCCAATCTTGCTCGTAGACGTAGCACGCCAACCACTTAAACAGAGTGTCCTTCGACACGAAGATGCAAACTTCGTCGTCCTTGCCGAGGAACTTATCGACAAGTGTTGCTATCTCACGCTTGAGACGCTCTAGCTGCTGAGCAATCAGCGCAAAGAATTCGTCCAGCGGCATTTCACGAGTCTTACCATTAACCGACATAACGATTCGCACCTCGGAGAGAGGCATCTCAATCCATTCATCGGATTCGGGCACTCTGATCACCTCCTACGAGCTCGCAGAAGCCTCATGATGAGTTTACGCTCTTCACGCGTGAATCCGCGATGACGCAGAAACGTCGAAACACTACGCAGATTCCGTACGCGAATTCGCCTTGCCAACCACTCCACGAATCGTTTACGGTCGACGTAGTAGAAGTAGCGTGTGCCTTTTCTTGTTCCGAACCACTTCGTTTGACGAAGTCGCCTTGAACGAAATGTTACGTCAAAACGCTTCACGGCATCACCCATCTCATGGATGACTTTCGAGACATGTGTTGCATCGACTCCAAGTGCTTCTGCAATCTCGTAATTCGTTGCGCCACCGGCCGTCTCCAGATACTTGAGAATCTGCTTCCTGAGGCTCATTACAGCTCGCCTGTGAAGACACGTAGCATGGCCATGAAGTTGTCGGTCAGGTCGAACTCTATGCCGTACTCCTTACGTAGCTCGTCGTGATACTCATCGATGACCTTTGCGCGCTCCCTAGGTGTCTTTGCTTCTAGGTATCTGTCCTCATACTTGGCAGCGACGCGGATGCCGGTGACCATCTTTTCGGCCTCTTTCTTGATTTTTTCCACCGTCCACTTCTTGCCTGTCGGTGTAACAACAGTCCA
>QMRG01000002.1 GCA_003649235.1 Thermoprotei archaeon
AGGTATTCTAAGCTTAATCTCAGCTTCATCTTTCCCCACATGTGTAACTGCTCCGATAGAAACAGCTGTCCCTACATTTACGACCAGCGCTTCACCTTTTCTGATAGGCTCCACTTTCCTCATTTCCCGAGTTCCAACAACTCTTTCTAGTAGATGTACTTCTAAGAGAATTTCATCTCTGACAGGGGGTAAGGTGCCTGGCTTCCCCGCTATATTGCCTATTAGATTATCGGACTTTGTCAAGCTTGGATCTAATTTAGTTCCTATTCCTATTAATCCACCTGGATATGCTTCTTCTAGCTCAAATCTTCCAGATCTTAAGCTTACGATTTCCGTAAACAAAGGCTCGTATCTAACCTTTCCTTTCTCTTCTATGCGTACACCTGGTCTTATTTCTATTTCATCGCCTACTTTGAATTTGCCTTGCATTATAGTTCCACCTAGAACCCCTCCTTTTAACTTCTCGATAGGAGTTCCTGGAAGATTCACATCGAAAGATCTGGCTACGAGCATAAGGGGAGGCTTTGTAGGATCACGCGGAGGATTTGGCATCAATTCTTCCATAGCCCATACGATTACATCTAGATTTACACCATGCAAAGCCGATGAAGGTATTATAGGCGCTCCTTCGGCCCACGTACCTTCTATAAATTTTAAAATTTGTTCATAGTTTTTTTTCGCCGCTTCCTTAGATACTATATCTATCTTATTTTGAACGAAGATAATCTTTCTAGCTCCGATAATTGTTAATGCCATGAAATGTTCTCGCGTCTGGGGTTGAGGGCAGGGTTGAGACGCATCGATCACAAAAATCACTCCGTCCATTAGCGCTGCCCCAGCTAGCATGACTGCCATTAGCATCTCGTGGCCGGGTACATCTACGAAAGATACTCGTCTTAAATACTCTAATCTACTACCACAGTATTTACAAGTGAGATTTTTAGGTGCCATGTTTTCGGTATAGTAGGCTTGAGGAGGAGGACAGTTGGGACATTTATAGATTGCTGTATCGGCATAGCCGAGCTTAAGGGTTATTCCTCGTTTGAGTTCTTCGGAATGTCTGGCGGCCCAAATGCCTGTGAGAGCTTCCACTAGCGTTGTCTTTCCGTGGTCGACATGGCCTGCGGTTCCTATATTTATAAGTGGTTGCATAGCCTTCAACTACAATCCCTCTAACTTCATTGGGTTTCTTCAGGATATTCTACTACCATGTTTATTTGAACAATTTCATCAGTTATAGTATTGCCTCTTACTAGTTTGCGTTTTCTCATACCCTTCTTTTCGGGATGAAAACCAGGAGGGCCTGAAAGGAGTAAACGTCGTTTAGCTCCGCCAGGTAAGAATGGCAACATAGGTTCTCCGGCTTTACCCGACCCTCCGGTTATTCTCAGCTTTAATCCAGGCTTCCCTATTATAGCCCCATCTATGACCTCACCTATTTTACGTCCTATTAGCCGCGTCGCCATACCCCCCTTTACTTCTACCGTTTCAGCTCTTCCCGTTTTAGGATCCGAGACCACTACCTTAAATTCAGGCATTTAAACACCTCTCTCGCAACTCAACAATTATATAACGAATATTTAATGTTACTGTTATAATGCGCTAACTTTAAATATTCTGTCTTTTTGGATGAGATGGGGCAATACTTATGGGCTACTACAAATACGTAGCGAAAATGTGGAAAAGACCGGATTCAGGAGAGTTTAAAGAAGTTTATAAGAAGAGATTAATAATGTGGAGAAGGCAACCCACAATAGTGAGAGTGGAAAAACCTACGCGTATTAACAGGGCGCGAACTCTGGGCTATAAGGCTAAACAGGGCTTTGTGGTGGTACGAGTCAGAGTGAGGAAAGGTGGTTTAAATAGGCCGAGGCCTAGATCGGGAAGAAGACCGAAGCGAATGGGCGTCTATGGCTATTCCCCTCATAAAAGCGCTCAGTTGATCGCTGAGGAAAGAGCTCAACGTAAATATCCGAATCTAGTGGTTTTAGGCTCTTATTGGGTTGGAGAAGATGGTATGTACAAATGGTATGAAATCGTTATGGTAGATCCTCACCATCCAGTAATTAAGAGCGACCCTGAGCGAAATTGGGTATGTGGTTTTTACAAACGAATAAAAAGGAAAAGAGCTATTAAGAAGAGTGGGGAAAGTAAAGAATAGGTAGAAAATGAGTAGGAAAGAAAAAATAATATCTGCTTTATTCCTTGAATCCTTTTGTCATGCTACTGAGAATTGTGAGAAAGTAAAAAAGGCGATGTTGAATCTACTTCCATCGGATGTTTGGGAAAAAGTAAAAATTAGTGAAGTGCCGCTGGAAGGTCATTATAAGAACCCAATAGTAATTATAAAGTTTGAGATTAGAGATAAGACCTCTGCTCAGGAAGCTGTAGAATACATATTTTCAGAACTTGATGAAATAGATAAAAAAATAATCATAGACTCGCTAGATCTAAGAACTGATTCTTCAAATCTATACCTTAGATTTGATAAACAACAAGCCTATTTGGGAAAAACTCGCCTATTACAAGGCGATGATGTCATCAAGGCTAAAATTTCATTTATGCCCCATATACGGAGGAGGCACAGTATAGAGCATGCTTTAGAAATTCTTGGCTTAAAGTTGGAATGATTTCTAATGATTGTGATAAGATGAAACGTAGGTATGCTGAAGTTACTATAACTCCCCGTGTAATTTCGGAAAAAGAACTTAATAAAATCATAGACACGGCCATTTTTTTAGGTTTTAAAGTTTTGGGAATTAATGTACATGCCAGAGATTTTAAGAGCATTTCTATAGTTAAAAATAAGATAGAGCAAAGCGGATTGGATTTTGTATCAAGAATCGATGTTACAATTTCTGATATAAACTCGATTAAGAAATATCTGCGGAAATATAGAAGAAAAGTGGAATTAATCTCGCTTAGAGGAATCTCTAGAAAGCTCATAGCGTTTGGTTGTCGAGATCGTAGAATCGATATAATTCAAGTAGATCCACGTTATAAGTTTACATTATTTAAGGGCGATGTAAGACTAATTTTGGAACAAGATAAAGTCTTGGAGTTAACGGCTAAGCCGCTAATATACGCTAATAGCAAAGCAGAATGGATAAGAACACTGCAATTATACGATAAAATTCTGAAAATTATATCAAGAAAAAATATTAAGTTCATATTTGGAAGTGGAGCGAGTACGTTTACGGAAATGCGTGATGCTCGAAGCCTCGCTTCGATACTTGTCTCCTTTTTTAATATAGAATATGATAGGGCATTGGATTCCTTGTCGAATAATATTCATAAAATCATAGAAAGAAATAGATTCAAACTTTCTCCTCGTTTCATATGGCCAGGCGTATACTTAGCGGAGGATCAAAATGCAGGAAAGTTATAGATATATAGTATTTATTTTTAAATCTCCTACACCAGAAAATGTAAGCGATTTTCGAAAATCGCTTACATCCATATATGTAGAACTTTTTGGAATGAGAGAGTACGCACTCTCTAAATTTGCCATAGCAGAATATGCTCCCAATAAAGGTGGAATAATAAAAATTAGACGCGAAAGCGTACACATGGCAAAAACAGTATTAGCTTTCTATAAAAACTATAAAAATCCGATACATATTATAAAAACGACTGGAACCCTTAAGAAAGCGAAAAAAGTGTTAAAGAGTTATCCTCTATGACGAAAGCTCGGAAAATAAGAATTACAAGCAGAACTTTTAAAGACGCTTTGCTAAAAGCAGCTGACGTTATAAAAAGAGGCGGTGTAGTAGCTATACCCACTGATACTTCCTACGGCTTAGCGGCTAATGCTCTTGATATAAATAGTGTAAACAGGGTTTTCCATATAAAACAGAGAAATAAAACAAAAGTTGTATCGATCTTCGTGGACTCTATCGAAAGCATAAAGAAGTATTTTATTTTAGACGATACGGCGTACAAACTGCTCTCACTACTCCCTGAAAGATTAACTTTAATTTTAAAGGCGAAAGAGCCTGGAACATTTCCTGAAGGAATTGTAAATAAAGAGGGCGGTGTAGGAGTGCGTTTGCCTCCGAGCATATATCCCTTAGAACTTGTGAAGCTAACTGGCGTTTTCTTAACTGCAACCAGTGCTAATATCTCAGGGAAACCGCCCATTTATGATCCATCTCTTATTGAAAAGGAGTTACGTCATATAGATTTGATACTTGATGCCGGTATTCTCAAGAAAGTTCCAACTTCCACTGTGGTTGATTTAACGAATAAGCCTCCCGTAATACTTCGAGAAGGTGCTATATCTTTGAAATTTTTGGAGAAAATTACTGGTTTACGTTTTAAGATATTATAGTTATAGCAAAGTGTATTTTGTCGATAATTATCATAAGCTATGGATTTATTTTCTAGTTAATAATTCAAAATTCTTCAACTGCTTTAAAAATAAGGTTCAGAAATATTTGAAGATATTATGTGAGGTAAAGTTTATATTAAAGAAAATCTATCCTAACTTCTGGTGTGAAAATGGCTTTACCACCACCTCCGTCGACTAAGCCAGGCGTCGTAACAGGAGAGTACACTCCTAGCGATGATGAGAAGCTGTTCGGTCTTATTGCCTGGTTAATTCCTGTGCTTGGATCACTCGTAGTAATGGTGACAAAGAAAGAATCAAAATTTGCCCTCTTTCACGCGAAACAAGCTTTAATAATACATATAGGTCTTACAGTACTTCATTTCTTCATATGGATTATCGGCATATTACTATTCATTCTATGGCTTTTAGATCTTCCATTACTATTGATACATCTGGCGTTAGCTCTATACGGTGCATTCATGGCTTATACTGGTAAATGGCTAAAAATACCAGTGATTGCTGATTTAGCTACAAAATTCTAAATTTTTTATGACTGCTTAGGGTTCAAAGTCAAAGTCTAGAATAAAATTGATAGGAGTTATCTTTAAAAACGGTTCACTGGTAATAAAGATGGGTGTTCAAATTGTTCGCTCCTGGACCAATGGGCTACGATAGAGCAATCACTATCTTTAGCCCTGATGGACGACTCTTCCAAGTAGAATACGCTTTTGAAGCTGTAAAAAAGGGATGGACTACACTAGGCATAAAGAGCAACGAAGGAGTAGTTCTGGCCGTCGAAAAAAGACAAGTCTCTCCATTAATGGAAGGTATGGAAAAAATTAAGAAAATTGATGAACATGTGGGTTTAGCATTCGCCGGACTTTCAAGTGACGCTCGTATACTTATAGACCAGGCGAGAATATACGCTCAGATACATCGCTTAGTCTATGGAGAACCTATTCCAGTAGAGCTGTTAGCTAAAAAGATATGTGATATAAAACAGGCTTATACCCAGCATGGCGGAGTGAGGCCTTTCGGAGTATCATTTTTGATAGCTGGAGTTGATGAGAGAGGTCCTCATTTAGTGGGAACAGATCCTGGAGGCACTTATGTTAACTATAAAGCACATGCTATAGGGAGTGGCGGTCAAGCGGCTCTAGAGGTTCTAGAAAAGAATTATAGAAGTACTCTTTCGCTTGAAGATTCTATGAGATTGGCCATACTAGCTATGGATAGGGCTATAGAGGGAGGAGTTAGCATAGAGAGAATAGAACTAGCATATGTTAATACAAAAGATAAAATTTTCAAACAATTGACAGAGGAAGAGTTAGCGAAGATAATAGAAGAGTTTAAAAAATAATTATACTGTGATATCATGACTCGCAAGCAGGCTATCGCTAGACTAAAGTTAAGAGATAAGAAGTTTGAGGTAATAGTGGATCCTGATAAAGCCTGGCTTTTTAAGAAAGGAGAAAAAGACGTTGATATCCACGACGTTCTTCTAGGGGAATTCATATACTATGATGCACGGCGAGGGTTAAAAGCTTCAGAAATAGAATTAAAGCAAATTTTTAAAACTGATGATGTATACAAAGTAGCTGAGCATATTGTAAGACAGGGGGAACTTCAATTAACAGCTGAACAGCGACGGGAAATGATAGAAGCTAAAAAACGACAAATTATAGAGTTTATTTCGAGAAATTGCATAGATCCAAGAACTGGATTGCCCCATCCTCCAAAACGTATCGAATTAGCTATTGAGAATGCTAGGGTAAGTATAGATCCGTTCAAACCAGTTGAGGTTCAGGTAAATGAGGTTATAAAAGCTCTCGTTAGAGTTCTTCCTCTTAAAATGGCTAAAACATTAGTAGCTGTAAAAATACCCCCACAGTATGTTGGTAAGGCTTATGGTGTTTTATCGAAAATTGGAAAAATTATAAGAAGTAACTACTTATCAGATGGATCTTGGTCAGTTGAGTTAGAGATACCAGCAGGGCTTCAAGGCACTTTAGTCGAAGAAGTAGCTAAAATGACAAAGGGAAGAGGCGAAGTACGTATCATAAAAAGCGCAACCAGTTAGTTCTATTCGAATACACTTAACTATTAAGTAATGAATAAATAGTTCTATCAATGTATTGCATCTAACAGACTAATTTGATGCTTAAGTGGTCGATATGACTATTTACGTAAAAAGTAAACAAGTAGTTATACCAGGCGAACCTCTTGCATATGGTCGGTATGAATATCAAGGTCCTATATATATTGTTAGACAAAGAATATATTCTAAAGTTATAGGGATAGTTGAAATAGAGGATAAAAAGAAGCTAATATTAATTCCGTTAAAAGGCAAATACATGCCTAGAGAAGGAGATATAGTAATAGGTAAGATAGTTGACGTAGGCCTAACAGGGTGGACTGTTGATATAAACTCTCCCTATAAAGCGGTACTACCGGTTTCTGAAGTTTTATCGCGTCCAACAGACGCCGTAAAATTAGACCTTTCAAAGCTCTTAGATATAGGAGATCTAATAGTCGCAAAGATTCTAGCTTTTGACTATACGCGAGATCCTCTACTTACCATTAAAGAATCCAAGCTTGGCAAGATAACAAAGGGCACGCTAGTTGAGATAACTCCTGTTAAAATACCACGAGTAATAGGAAAGAAAGGCTCCATGATAAACCTGTTAAAAAACATGCTTCATGTCGAATTAGTTATAGGGAAGAACGGCAGAATCCTAGTTGTTGGAGATGACCCTCTCATGGAGGCCTGGGCCGTAATGGCCATAAAGAAGATTGAGAGAGAGGCTCATATTCCTGGGTTAACGAATAGGATAAAAAAGTTTTTGAGTAAGGTAAAAACTGATAAGAAGGCAGGTCTATCTTCACAGGGAAACATAAGTGGAGTAAAGAGAGTGAAATAGATGAGCGGAGAAAAACCAGTTAAACTATTGGATGAAAAGGGAATAAGGACAGATGGTAGAAAACCGAATGAATTACGTCCATTGAAAATTCAAGTAGGGCTTCTGAAAAATGCCGATGGTTCGGCTTACATAGAATTAGGTAGGAATAAAATTATAGTTGCAGTTTATGGTCCTAGAGAAGCCCATCCACGTCATGTAGTAATACCTGATAGAGCGATTGTTAGATGCCGTTATCATATGGCTCCTTTCTCTGTTGATGAAAGAAAATCACCAGGATTTTCTAGAAGAGAAATAGAACTATCCAAAGTTATACGAGAGGCTTTAGAACCTGCTATTTTTATTGAAGAATTCCCTCGAACAGCAATTGACATATTCATTGAAGTATTAGAGGCAGATGGTGGAACTAGAACCGCCAGTATAACAGCGGCTTCTGTTGCGTTAGCCGATGCGGGAATACCTCTTAAAGACCTAGTAGCTGCTACTGCCATAGGTAAGATTAATGGTCAATTAGTTATAGATCTTAATGGATTAGAAGATCAGTATGGAGAAGGAGACATGCCTATAGCAATGATGCCCAGCTTAGGACAGATAACTTTGCTTCAAGCCGATGGGAGATTTAGCGGGGAGGAATTTGAGGAAGGATTGAAAATGGCTATTAATGCTATAAAAAAGATATATAGAATTCAGAAAGAAGCTTTAAAAAAGAGGTATCTTGAAATAAGCAAGGAGGTTTTAGAAAGTGAATGATAAATCCGAGTTGATAATTTCGAAAATTAAAAAAGAGACCATTCTCTCACTTTTGAGAAAAAATGAGAGAATTGACAATAGAGCACTTGATGAATACCGGAAAATACAGATCACAACAGGTCTAATAGGAAAAGCCAACGGATCAGCTATCGTAAAGTTAGGCGATACGACCGTCATCACGGGCGTTAAAATACAGATCGATAAACCCTTCCCTGACACTCCAGATCGCGGTATACAAATAGTGAACGCCGAACTTATACCCCTAGCTTCCCCTATTTTTGAACCTGGTCCTCCAGGGGAAGACGACGTGGAACTTTCTAGAGTAGTAGATCGAGGACTTAGAAGCGCTGAAATAATAAAACTTGATGAACTTGTATTGATTCCTGGAGAAAAAGTATGGGCCATATTTATCGATATATATGCGCTAGATTACGGTGGAAACATTATAGACGCCGCAGCACTTGCTTCGGTCTCCGCCATCTTAACAACTAAATATAATAAGGCAGTTATCGAAAATGGAGACGTTAGAATTACAGATGAACAAGTGCCGCTCCCTCTAGGAAGCATACCAGTTTTCGTGACTATAGCTAAGATAGGCGACAAATTGATCGTAGATCCTTCATACGAGGAGGAACTTGTTATGGACGCTAGGATAACTTTCGTTATTGATGATAATAACAACATTACGGGTATACAGAAAGGTCATCCGGGTACGTTTACCTATGGAGAATTGATTGAAGCAAAAAATCTAGCAATTAGAGTATCTAAGGAATTAAGGGAAAAACTTCCATCTGTCCATAATGAGTAATAAGACAGCGCTATAAACAACAAATATAAGGGAGAATAGAATTGTTAGGTAAGCTTAATAGTAATCCGAGAGTGAGAGCATGGGTAGAACTAAAGTAGTAGGCAGTGCTGGAAGATTCGGAGCACGATACGGGGCAACTTTAAGGAAGAAGGTTAGAGTGATAGAAGAGAAGATGCGTGCTCCTCACCGATGTCCTCGCTGCAGAATGCCCGGTAAACTAAAACGAGTAAGCGTTGGAATATGGACCTGTAGAAAATGCGGATATACATTTGCTGGAGGCGCTTGGATTCCAAGAACAGCTGCTGGACGTACTTTTTCGCCAGAAGAATTGAAAAAAATAGGATTAGGCTAGTATTATTAGGTTTTAATCTTACTTTATTCCTGGTGTAAAATTGCATATTATAGTTACTACTACAAGACATGTAAATCCTCGAGTAAGATCATTAGCTAACGACCTCGCACACGTTCTCCCCGACGCTTTACGCATAAACAGAGGCAAAAATAACATCTCTGACTTGGCAGAAATAGCCCGAGCATATAATGCTCGAGTTGTCTTAATAGTGGGTAAAGGATTACAAGGCAATCCTGGCAGGCTAGTATTTTTGACAGTAATGGAATATCGATACTCTTTCTATCCATTAATAATTTCTTTAACAGGAGTTAAGCTGGCGCGAGAATTGAATATTAGACCTTCCTCCGTTCCTCTAGAGAGTTTTAGCGTAGCCACTCTTAAGAATTTTTCTGATGCTACAAAAGAACTTGCACTGGCACTTTCCGAAGCTTTGCAAGTTAATTATACCGAGATCTCTAACTTAAACTCTTTAACGCATATTTTCGATAGAATACTTTTCATAGAGGAAACAAACCTCGAAAAAAATCCTTTTCTCATAAGATTTGTAAAACCGAGTGGCAAAATAGACGGTCCTCTTTTGAGAGTAAAGCGAGTGGTTTATAGACAACCGTTTTAAATTAGCTAGTACTGGCTTCTTCTCCCCCCATCGTTATCTGTTGAATTATCCCGTAGACGGTATCTAACCCTTGCATATTTTTTGCAGAAACCGGGTATATCGCGATGTTTTCTAGAAAATGACGTAAAGTTTGGAATAATCCTTCGCTCAACTCCCTTTCAAGCCCACGTGTCTCCTCAGATAGATCGTCCATGAGTCTCTCCGGGTTTTCTATCCATTCGATTATATTCTCGAGTTCTCTAGGAGTTAATAAATCAACTTTATTTATAATGTTGATTTGTGTTTTTTTCAATTTGAAATCTACAGCTTTAGCTAGAAAAAGTGAGGAAAGAAAAGTTGAAGGAAAACGGGCTAAAATTGCATCAAGTATATAAATTATAAAACAATCTTCCTTACATAAAAATGATGTAAAAAACTCTCCGGTTTTTCTAAAAGCGAAAAGCTCCATCTGTCCAGGAGTGTCAACTATCACATAATCGGCATTTAACTCTTCAATATCTTCTTTAAGAAAGTGTGCGTAATTTAGGGATAGGTCGACAGAAGCTATTATGGCTCCGTTAGGACCTAAACCGTATTTTTCCATAACCTCTCTTACTGAGATATAATCTCTAACATCGACTTCAGGCTCGTATGGGAGTTCTTCAACTGCAGGATCTACGTTCACCTTAATTACATCTATAGATTTTCTATGGAGAAATTCAGAAAACGCTCTTGTAAAAGTGCTCTTGCCGCATCCTGCTGTTCCTACTACGAAAACTACTATCATTCTCCCTTTTCCTCTTTTCTTTTTCTTTTTTCATATGCTTTAAGTACATCAAGAGCGAATTGACCATCCATTTCGTCTATCTGGTCTTGCAGGCTTCTATAACCCTTATCTCGAATCTCTTCTAACACTTGGTCTATAGTCTTACCTCTCCTATTTTCAATCTCCTTGATTAACTCCTTGAACGTTTTCTCACTAAAGCCACCGTAATCCTCAACACAAGGAGGAGATATTCCAAGTAGCTTACCTATTTCCACTATGACTATACAAGTATCCGGATCTCTTTTTTCAGGACAAACTTCTCTACAATGGGAAAGAGCATAATTATATATCCTTTTAAGATCGTCTATTTCTATACTAATGACTTTCTTCTCATTCATCGTTCTCGCGCCCAAAATTTACTCAAAGATCGATGCCAGAAGTTTGGCGCCTAGCTCTGCATGTTCAAAAGGTCTAGTTTGAGGAACTCTACGCAGATTTATTATCTTTACTGTTGCTTGAACTTCATTTGCGGCTACAGCTGCAAAATACCTATTCATTTGCTGGTGAAGCTCGATATCCTCTTCATTTTCGATTTCTCGTTCTCTTCTTTCCGCTATAGTTCCTATTTCAGTTATCTTCCTTCCCTTTATACTAAGATCCTTTCTCCTCCTTTCTAAGATTACTTTAGGGTCGAATTCGAGAAGTACTATGATGTCAGGTTTCAACTTGGATACGACTTCCTTAGGCATTCCCGGATAGTATCCTCTCTCCATCCTTATCGCCAGATGAGTATCTATAATTACATTCCCGCTTATCCTAGCTATTTCCTCGGCCGCCTTTATCTGCACAAATCTATAGTCTTCAAGAGATAATTTCTTCCTCATATCATCTCTATTTTCTATACCGAATTCTTCTCTAGCTATTTTCATCATATAATCCCCGAAATTTACTATTTTCACATCTGGTTTCATTTTAGAAAAAATTTGTAGCGTCGTAGTCTTTCCCGCTCCTGGTACAGCTGCTAATATAACTTTCAAACAACCACCTCTTGTCATGTTATTTGATATCTTCCATTACTTAAGTTATAATTCTCCTAAAGTATCCGATATTTAAAATAATTGTGAGTTCATTGCTGAACATTAGGTTTTAATTAATCCATATTTTTTGAGAAAATCATTAATGATGTCTTCTAGGTCTGGTTTATCAATCTCTTTAAGCTCATAGAACACGTGCACTACTGGTGCTTTAAGGTGAATATATCTCGATATATCCGAGGGTGTACCTAAAACTATAGCATCGCAATCAATACTGTTTATCGTTTTTTCAAGTTCTTCCATTTGTTTTTTACCATATCCTAAAGCTGGTAATACGGGTCCAAGGTGAGTATATTTCTTATAAGCATATCCTATAGATCCAATAGCGTAAGGCCGTGGATCTATAATCTCCTTGGCTCCATACTTTAACGCAGCTATATAACCAGCTCCATAAGGGAGGCCGCCGTGAGTAACTGAAGGCCCATCCTCTATTACTAATACTCGCTTATTTTCTATTAGAGATGGATTATCGACGCTGACTTCCGATAAGGCTCTAATTATAATGGCTTTTTTATTTATTTTCTTAATATTTTTAATAACTTTTTCTACATCTTCTTTTTTAGCGGAATTTACCTTGTTTATGATGACAACGTCGGCCAGATGTACGTTAACTTCTCCTGGAAAAGAATTTAATTCGTGTCCAGGTCTTAGAGGGTCAACTACTGTTATATAAAGGCTAGTTTCAAAAAATGACCAATCATTATTCCCACCATCCCATAGGATAACTTCTGCCTCTTTTTCAGCTTCTGCTATTATCCTTTCGTAGTCTACTCCTGCATAGACTACGTTCCCCTCTCTAAGGTGGGGTTCATATTCTTCTCTCTCTTCTATCGTACATTCGTATTTGTCTAAATCCTCAATTTTTTCAAATCTTTGAACTATTTGCTTTCTCAAATCTCCATATGGCATTGGATGTCTTACAATGACAAACTTCACACCATGATTTTTGAGAATTCGAGCTATACGTCGGCTCACCGTGCTTTTACCCGCACCAGTCCTAGCAGCGCAGACCGAGATTACGGGTTTATTAGTTTTAAGAGTAGTATTCTTAACGCTTAAAAGTCTAAAATCGGCTCCTGAGCTAAGCACTATGGATGCCTTATACATAACTTCTTCATAGAGTAGGTCGCTATACGACAATACGACTTCATTTATTCCATATTTTTTGATTAAATCGGGGAGCATTTCTTCAGGGTAAATGGGTATTCCATTAGGATATAGAGGCCCGGATAATTCGGGAGGATACTTACGATCGCTAATATTAGGGATTTGAGATGCTGTGAAAGCCACAACTTCATATTCGGGTCGATTTCGGTAATAAACATTAAAATTATGGAAGTCTCGTCCCGCAGCTCCCATTATTATAACTCGTTTTCGATTTCTCCTACTCACGCGTTCTTTCTCGTTTAAACGCATGAAATGTAAAAAAACGAAGTTACTTATTAATTCATTCAGTTATGTACTTAAAGCGTGAAATATATTAATTTAAAAAATCTTTAAAAGCCAGAGAAGATTGTAGCTGAAAGAATGAATAAGATAAAGGATAAAATTAACGAAAATAGACGAATACAGAAATTAGTGATTGTCGATACCGATATCATATTACACTCTCTCGAAAATAAGATAGATTTGGTGGAAGAAATTAGATCAATCATAGAATATCCAATTCAATTATGCGTGCTTAGAAGTACAATCTACGAACTTGAAAAAATAGCACGTATAGGCTCGTGGAGGACTTCGAGAATGGCGAGAATAGCTCTCAAAATGCTTGTAAACAAAAATATCGAAATCATAGATGATGAGTGCTTAGGAGATATGCCGACTGATGAGAAAATAGTTCTTTTAGCAGAAAAACTTGATGCTATCGTAGCAACCGATGATAGAGAGTTAAGAAAAAAGTTGGAAAAGAAGGAGATACCGGTTATATACACTAGAGAGAAGAAAAAGCTAGTTTTAAACAGAAATATTTATTGGTGAGGTCTCTTTAGAATGGAAGAGTTTAACTAAGTTAGTGGTGATAGAGGAGTGTTTAAAGTAGTAAAAATGAAGGATATTATAAGAATCCCTCCACGCATGTTCTCGCTACCACTCGAAGACTCTGCGTTAACTGTACTAAAAGAAAATTTTGAAGGTAGGATAATAAGAGACTTAGGGTTAATAGTGAGCATACTGGATGTAGATGTAGAGGATATAGGAAAAATCGCTCCCGGAGATGGAGCTGTATATCATGTAGCCACTTTCAATGCATTAGTGTTCACTCCCATGTTAAAAGAAGTAGTGGAAGGAGAAGTAATTACTGTAGAAGATTTCGGTCTGCTGGTACGTATAGGTCCAGTAGACGCGTTTATTCATAAATCACAAATACACGACGACTACTTCTCGTTTAGCAGAGAACAAAGCGCTATGCTAGGCTCTAAGACCGGACGTATAGTAAGGAAAGGCGATAAAGTTAGAGCTCGTATTGTTCAGGTGAGCTATGGAGGTCAGGCTAAAATATTGAAAATAGGACTTACAATGAGACAACCTTACCTGGGAAAGATAGAATGGATAGAACACGACGTCAGAAAAGCTAGAGAAGCAGTAAAGAGTGGTGAGACATGAGGAAGGTTGGTATTTCTTTAAAGGCGTGTCGTCGCTGTAAACTGCTTGTCCCGTTAAAGTTTGATAGTTGCCCAAACTGTGGTAGTCATGATTTTTCAACGGATTGGGTGGGGATGATCATAATAGAGGATGTGGAAAGATCTATTCTCGCTAGGAAATTGGATATTAAGAAGCCTGGAAAATATGCACTTAAGGTCCGCTAAGAAAAAACTTTTCAGAGAATTTTTCTTTGACGAAAATGCTAAAAAAATTTTGAGAATTCCTTTAGGCATACCTATCTATAAAAGGGAAGAAGAAGGGATTTCGATACTTAAGAAAGTAATGGAGGATTTTAAGCCTAGGCTTTTAATTTCGATAGGAGATGTAGTATCGTATAATTTGGTAACTTTAGGCCATATAATACCTGACCTTGCAGTAATAGATTACAAAACTAGAAGGGAAAAAAGAGAAACTCCAATATTGGAGTTTTTCAATGTAATACTTAGTCTGAAAAATCCTCCTTCTCACATTACGAAAACATCATGGTTTGTCATTAACAGTGGAATAAGAGCCGCGTTACAAGGTAAAAAGGTAATAATTATAGTGGATGGGGAGGAAGATTTGCTAGCAATACCTTCTCTTCTCTTATCGCCTGAAAGAAGTTTTGTAGTTTATGGACAACCAGAAGATGCTCTTGTTATAATTATTTCCAATAAATATGTCAAATCCGCTCTTTTAGAATTCATCATAGAAATACAAGAATGAGCCGTCGGAGTTAGATGTTGTAGAAAAATTTAATAGAATCCGCGTTTTAGGTCTGCGTACGGGTGATAAATAGTGATCGAGGAATATGAACTTAAGATTATTGAAGATTTCCATAATAAGGTTATAGGTAGAAGAGAAATTAAAGCGGTTATATATCACCTTGGTAAAGGAACTCCTCCTAGAATAAAAGTGAGAGAGAAAACTTCTGAAATCTTGAAAATCCCTATTGATAGAGTATATGTGAGAACCATCAAAACTGAATATGGAACTGGACGAAGCATTGCCAGGATCCATGTATATGAAAATTCTCAACGCGCTATCGCAATAGAACCCGAATACATAATCAAGCGTAATACACCTGCACAAGGAGGTGAATAATTGTGTCAAGAGCACATAAACGATATGAAGTTGATTATGAAAAAGGAGTTATTAAGCTAAGAAATCGTGTATGTCCTAAATGTGGCGCAATTATGGCCCATCACAAACAAGCGGTAGAAAGATGGCATTGTGGCCGCTGCGGATTCACCTTATTCATCTCTAAAAAGTCATAAACTATTCTTATCGATCCATAAAGCTTCTACCAATAGTTAGATTTTTACCGAAACATTGTGATAATTTGAGTGATGAATGAAATATTGGTTATAGGAATAGAGAGTACCGCACATACTGCAGGAATAGGAATCTTTTCTTCTACGCGAGGAATCCTGGCGAATGAAAAATCAGAATACAAACCAATAAGCGGCGGCATACATCCTAGAGAAGCCGCTGAGCATCATAGCAAAACTTTCCCATCACTTTTAAAGTCAGCATTGGAAAAAGCGAATTGTCGTATGAAAGAAATCGCCGCAGTAGCAGTAGCACTAGGTCCTGGAATGGGGCCATGTTTAAGAATAGGCGCATCGTTAGCTAGAGCTCTCGCCCTTAAATACGGAAAACCTCTAGTGCCTGTGAATCATGCCATAGCACATATCGAAATTGCCCGATATTCAACTCGGATGGAGGACCCCCTAGTAATATATGTAGCTGGAGGCAATACTTTAATAACAACCTACGTTGAGGGGCGGTATCGGATTTTTGGAGAAACTCTCGACATTTCCCTAGGTAATTGCTTAGACACTTTTGCCAGAGAAACCGAGCTTGGATTCCCGGGAGTTCCAGAAGTAGAAAAACTATATCATAAAGGCACTCAACTCCTCGATCTGCCGTATATAGTAAAGGGGCAAGATGTATCTTATTCAGGACTTTTAACACATGCCCTTGAACTCTTTAAAAAGGGATATGCAATAGAGGATCTTTGCTATAGCTTAGTCGAAATAGCCTATAGTATGTTAGTAGAAGTAGCTGAGCGCGCGCTAGTACATACTAAGAAAAAAGAGATAGTTTTAACAGGAGGCGTGGCGAGAAGTAAAATACTACAGAAAAAATTATTCCTTATGGCTAAAATCCATAACGCTAGGTTCTCCAGCGTGAAGCCGGAGTATGCAGGTGATAACGGAGCTATGATAGCATATGCAGGCTACTTAGCTCTGACTTCAGGCATCGTAATACCTGTAGATAAAAGCTTCATAAAACCTCTATGGCGGCTTGAACAGGTGGAGATACCATGGCGGAAATTTTAGGCATAGGAGCAGAGGCTATCCTAGTAAAAGACAAGTTTTATGGATTTGAGGTCGTTCGTAAGACTAGAATAAGAAAAGATTACCGTAACTCAGTTTTAGATGAGAGAATCAGGAGAAGAAGAACGCTTCTCGAGGCTAGGATATTAGCTACTTGTAAGAAGAATGGCATACCTGTACCAACGGTTCTACACGTAGACTTGGATAAAGCCGAGATAGTAATGGATTACATCAATGGTGTTCGATTAAGGGATATTATGGATTCTTTAAATGAAGAAGAAATTAGGAAGTATTTCTGGGTATTGGGGAAAGAAGTAGGGTTGTTGCATAAGGTAGGGATAGTTCATGGTGATTTAACTACATCTAACATGATATTAGTGAGAGATAAAATTTTTTTAATAGACTTTGGTCTCAGCTATTTTAGCAAAGAACTTGAAGATCGAGCAGTGGATATTCATCTCCTATTAAGGGCACTCGAGAGCACTCATCCACGTTATGTGGAAACGGCGTTTCAAGAGTTTGTCAAAGGCTATAGAGAAGTTATGGGAGGCTACGTAGAATCAATCTTGAAAAGATTAGAAGAAATTAGGATGAGAGGGAGATACATTGCAGAAAGAAGACGTAAAATAAAATGAGCGAAGGTTTTATAAATCCAGGTGAAAAATAGCGTCTAGGTGATCGAGTGAAAAAAAGCAAGAAAAGAGGCAAATCCCACTCTACTCGTCCAGCTAGAAAGTCGGTGCCGCCTTGGGTAAAATATTCTCCAATAGAAGTTGAGGAACTAGTGGTTTCACTGGCTAAAAAAGGCTATCCACCATCAATGATAGGAATCATACTAAGAGATCAGTATGGGATACCACTAGTAAAAATGGTGACTAAAAAGAAGATTACTCAGATTTTAAGAGAAAAGGGATTAGCTCCAGAAATTCCCGAAGACTTATATAACCTTATAAGACGAGCTATAAGAGTTCGTAGACATTTAGAGGAGCACCCAAAAGATTATCATTCTAAAAGAGGCTTGCAATTAATCGAATCAAAAATTAGGAGGCTTGCAAGATATTACAAGTCCAGAGGAGTACTTCCTCCAGATTGGGAGTATAAACCAGAGAAAATTAGCATATTTGCCTAGTAATGGAGGATTCTTAAAGACATGAGTTATAAAGAGAAATATTCAGAATTCCTAGACTCTATAAAAATTCATCAAGAAAAATTTATTAATGATATTTTAGAGAAAAAGGGGCCCGTCCTCTTAGTTTCTCACTACGATGCAGATGGTTTAACCGCTGCATCTCTTCTAGCCATTTTCTTAAAGAAATATGATATTCCATATCACATTAGAATATTGGAGCAGATAGATGAAAACTCTATTTCAAAAGTTAAAAGCCTAAATTATACTAATATATTATTCACTGATTTGGGAAGCGGCGAGTATAGTTTAATTAGAGATAAACTAAAGGATAGAATTATTTACATTTTAGACCATCATCAACCC
This sequence comes from Thermoprotei archaeon, assembly GCA_003649235.1. Taxonomy (GTDB): domain Archaea; phylum Thermoproteota; class Thermoprotei; order Thermofilales; family B69-G16; genus B69-G16. Next base: position 18,067 of record QMRG01000002.1, read on the forward strand.
GAAGAAGTCTCTAGAGAAAGAAGAATTGTAGAAATTAATCCTTATTTCCATAATATAAATGGATCAACCGAAGTAAGCTCGGCAGCATTAACCTACATTTTTCTAAGAGAAATAGATGATGAAATTATAACTTATTCTCCTTTAGCCGTAATAGGAGCGCTAGGAGATAGACAGGATATAGGACCTCGTTTCTCCCTTGTAGGATTAAATGATGCCATTGCTAAAGAAGCAGAGGAATATGGTCTTTTAAGAAAAGAGATAGGATTAAGACTGGCTAGTTCGAAAAATAGACCTCTTTTAAAAGCTCTAGAATACACGTTTGACCCCTACATTCCAGGATTAAGCGGTCGAGAAGACTCGTGCCTAATCTTTCTAAAGAAAATAGGAATAGACCCTAGCAAAAATGGAAAATTAAAATATATTAATGAACTATCGAAAGACGAAATTAGAAAATTAGCTACTGCCCTTGTTAAATACATGCTAGATACTGGCGTCTCGCTTAAAGATGCTGAAAGAATTTTCGGTATGAATTACTACTTATTAAATGAGCATGAAACCAGTCTTCTTTATGATGCTAGAGAATATGTGCAAATATTAAACTCCTGTGGTAGAATGGGACGATGCGATGTGGCTATTGCCCTATGTATGGGCGTTAGAGAGAAGATAGTAGAAGAAGCTTTAGGGATAGCTAAACAATATAGGAAAACGCTGGCTAAAATCTTAGAGAAAGCTTTTAAGCGAAGAAAAGTTTTAGGCTCAACTATAATCTTAAATCTGATAGATATAGCTGATAGCAGAGTTACGGGCGCTATAGCCTCTATACTATCTTCAATTTGGAGTGAGGAGGCTAATGCCATTGTTGTTATCGGTCGTGGTGATACGAAAGAAAGAGTTAAAATTTCAGCTAGATTAACTAGGAAAATACCAGAGGAAAAAGATAAGAGAAACCTAGGTTATGCTCTCAAAATCGCAGCTAGAAATGTGGGAGGTGTGGGAGGAGGACATCTACGTGCTGGTGGCGCGTTAATACCAGTAGAGAAAATGGACTTATTTGTCGAATTTCTAATAAAGAAGTTAGAGTAAACCTATAGGGAGATGAATTTTGAAAATTGAAGTAACTATAGAACTCTATGGAGTGAAGAATGTGGATGCTATTATAAATGCTTTAGAACCTGATAATATTACATATAAGGAATACTCTTCAGACGAAATCTCATGCACGAGGAGTAAAGAAGTTTTGATATGTAAGATAAAAAGCGCAGATATACTTAAGGCTAGAGGTTTGTTAAACGATTTGCTAGTAAACCTACAAGTGATATTAAAATCATTTCAAACCTTAAAGGATTAAATGTACTAAGACCGAAAACTTAATAAAGAGTTTACGTTATCGAAAGTAGCGCGTCTGGGTGAGAATTTGTCAAAACTGTCAAAGGTAGCAAGAGATAAATGGGCCGCAAAGAAGTGGTTCACTGTTTATGCCTCTCAAGCATTCGGCTTTGCAGAATTAGGAGTTATACCAGCTAATTCTGAAAAGCATTTACTTGGCCGCGTTATGGAAGTCAGTTTTTACGACATAACGAAAGATGTATCGCAGCTACCCATAAAACTCAAGTTTCAAATAGTAAAGGTTGACGGCGATAAAGCATATACTCAGTTTAAAGGCTTTGAACTTTCTGGCGATTACATTAGAAGTTTAGTGAGGAGAGGTACTACACGAATAGATGCTATTGTTAACATAGTTACAAAAGATGGAGTAAAGTTAAGAGTTATGGCCATGACGATAACAATGCATAGAGTGAAAACTTCTCAAGAAAAGGCTATAAGGCGTATCATGACCGAGGTACTACTTGAAAAAGCTTCGCAATTAACGTTTGACGAATACGTCCAAGAGAGCGTTCTCGGAATAATAGCTCAAGAAATATTTAATAGAGCAAAGAAAATATATCCTATTAAAAAGGTAGAAGTTAGAAAAATTAAAGTTCTAACGCCCACATTCCAGATTCCTCTAAAAACTTCCGAAACCTCTCAAGAACAGTCTAACGTCCATTCCACTTGATGATTTCTATCTAGCCATATCATGAGAGTTTTAAACCAAGATCCTCTACTTCAAGTTCATCCTATACGATAATTATACTATAGCTCACTTAATCCAAATTTAGCAAATATTTCTTTTGCTCTTCTTAATCCAGTATTCATGGCTTTTTCAACAATCTTTTCTCTTTCATGCTCGAAAAAGGGGTTTACGGATACTGAAATGTCAATTTCAAGAATGTAAGGCCAGTCATCCGAGACTCTTACACTAAATTCATATGTTCTTACTTTCCCCGCTTCAACTAGATCCTCTAGAAAAGATGAAATGCTATTTGAAATCTCTTCAATTATTCGCTTGCGCTGACTTTTGTCTATTTTCTTAACCTGCAATATTGCTTCCGCCCAGTCTCGCGCGTAGTTTTTTATCTAAATCTTCCACCTGTTTTCTAAGCATATCTTCCTGCTTCTTTAAAGTCTCTAGTTGACTTTCTATCAATTCCTTTTTCTCGTTAAGCTCTTTGATTATCGATTCTCTATCTTTGCTAACCATAATAGACCCTACAATTTTATAGACAGGTCTATCTTGAGGAACTTTTTCCAATTCAGCTAAGGCATTTTCAATCTCGTATAGCTGGGCTTGCCATTGCTGTTTCATCGTGAGAACATATTGCAGTTCCTCTTGTAATCTCTGGAACTTCGCTATTTGAGATTTTATACCAGGTGGTATTTCTTGACCCATAGATATCACCTAATATTAGTCTAATTCGCTTAAAACTCTTATCAATACGCTGATAAGCCTTAAATAGCTATTTACAGCTGCTCTAAAGCTTACTAAATCTCTCGCTTCTATGGCTAACACTATTCGTCCAGGAAGTTTTTCTATACTACTCTTTGATCTATAAGATGGTTGATCCTGAGTTTCAGGGATAAGTGAGGCATATATGATATCTATCGTTTGTGGATTAGCAATTGTTAAAACTATCCTTCCTCGAACCTTCATACATACCCTAGTATAAGTTTACGTCTAGCAGTTATATATGCATGAGCTGGTTTTGCTGGACAGTCATTCCTGCTCAGTAACGATAAGATTTATAAAGAGATGTTAAATCTAGACTTAGATGTTCGACGTTCCAGTGCCGGACTATGTATGCAGCTATGGTTTCAAGAAGACGATTTGTTGCAAAAACTTGTTCAATGTGATCGTATGAAAGGGGACAATAGTAATGGTAAAGTAGGAGACGACGTGATAAACTATAGCGAAAAGTTACGAGAATTGAAAAATATTCTAAGAGAAAAAGAAGCCCTAGCATTGGACTTGCGAGCTAAGCGAGACGAACTTAACAATGAAGTTAAAGTATTATCGCTAAAAATACGGGAAAAAAGGGAAATTCTTTCAGAGTATCGAACAAAGATATCTGAAATTATAGAAGAGAAAAACAAGTTGATAGAAGAGATTCGTAGATTAAAAGAAGAAAAGATGAAAATAACAGAAAAACTTTCTAATCTAAGAGCATTATTTCGGGAAAAACGAGGGAAAATGCGGAACCTCAGAACTTTAATAGGACGGCGCTTACCTTCAGAAGAAATCCTAGCAGAAAAGCTTGAGAAACTTGAGTGGGAATATCAAACGAAGTCTATGTCGCTTGAAGAAGAGAAGATCTACATAGAGCGCATAGAGAAAATAGGAAAAATGTTAGCAAATCTCCGTAAATATAATAAGTTTAGAGAAGAAATAGAAAAAATTCGAGAAGAAATTTCATCTTTAACAGCACTCAGAAAAGAGATTATAGAAAAAATGAATGAGTACTCTAACAAATATCTTTCCTTGAAAGAAGAACTTAAAAAATTGAGAGAGGTACGAGATCAATTGAAAGCTGAGATTGAACAAATGGTAAATCAGCGTGAAGAAAAGAGAAGCATAGCAAACGAATACCATCAAAAATTCATTGAAACGAGTAACGAAATTAGGCGACTTCAGGATGAAATCGAAAGAATAGCAATACTGCTAAAGGCAAGCCAATTATCCAGGATAATAGAAGAAAGGAAGAAGAACTTATATTCTAAGGCTAAAGAGGTTTATGAAAAGTATAAGCGAGGAGAAAAGCTGACTTTTGAAGAATTTAAACTGCTAATTGAATTTAATATGATAAAACCTTAAGTTTTCTAAAAACCTAAATATTAAATATTTGTTTCAGCTTCATTATCTCAAGGGTCGGTATATTAATGGAGAAGAAAACAGCGTTTCCAGAGAAACTATTAGTATTATGTGTAGATAGAGATGACGATATCGGTCAGATAACTAATTTCAAGACCCCAATCATAGGGAGAAATAATGTCTTGAAAGTTGCCATAGATTTCGCTGTTAAACGTCCTGAAGACTCGGATTCTAATGCACTGTTCGCAGCTATTCAAATTTATGATAGAATGCGTAAGATTATGAAGAAAGATAATGTGGAAATAGCTGTAGTAGCTGGTACTCCCGAGGAAGGTATAGAAGCAGATATGAAAATTTCAATGGAGTTAACTACTGTCCTTTCAAGATTTGATGCAAAAGGAGTTGTTTTAGTATCAGATGGGCCTACAGACGAACAAGTTCTTCCGATTATTCAGTCTAAAATTCCGGTGATATCTGTTAAGAGAGTTATTGTCCAACAATCCCGTGGAATAGAGGAATCCTTTGTACTAGTATTAAGATACTTGGAGAAACTTGTAAGAGAGGAAAAATATAGAAAATACTCTTTGGGTCTTCCTGGCTTATTTATAATTTTAACCACAGTAATGTCTTATACTGTTCCGCAGTATATCTGGCCTTTGTTCATGACTGTTCTAGGCGCTATACTAGTTTTGAAGGGATTCTCGCTGGACGAAAAAATAAAACAGGTCTATTTTGAAAGCCCGATAACATTTTTATCATTAATAGCTAGTCTAGCTTTAATTTCAATAACAACAATGCTAGGGGTAAGCGAAGTTATAAGCAGTGGCGTAGAGACATTAACAGAGGCTTTAGGAAGCTTCTTCTTAGTATTGATAGGAGGACAAGTCTACGTCGCTGATCTAATGATAATCTCCACTTCTCTAGTTGTAGCTGGACATATAGCAGATAGTTTAATGTCTAATAAGCCAGTACATTGGAGTGAATACATGCTTTTGATCTTCACACTGTTATTTAGACAGGTACTAGTAGAAACTGCTAGGTTACTAAAAGGAGAAGGAAGTGTGGAAGCTTTGATTTACTGGATTATTTTCTCACTGATGGTAACCGTTTTAGCAGCAAGTTTTCTAGCGACTAGGAGAAAACTTGAAACTCCTGCAAAAGAGGAAATTCTAGAGGAAGTTCATGAGGAGATATGAAGAAGAGTAGAGTATTATCATTCTTATTGTCAGAGGAACATGAATCTATCCCGATTAGCGAAATTCTCTCTATTCTTACAGCTGAGAATATAGAATATAGATTATTGTCAGGCAGTACTCCATTAGTTAGAATCGAAATTATCAGCAATTTGAATCGAGCTTATGAAGTTATTGCAAAACGGGCATCTATGGTAAAGCTAATAGTTTTCGAGTTAATATTTCTTAGAGAGTTCGATTTTGAAATATTTAAAAAAATCCTTAAGAGAGTCGATCTGAACTTCTTACAAGGTAAGTTCTTTTATGTCAGAATAGTGAAGAAGGGAAAGAACAGCATTAAACTAAGTTCGACTGCAATCGAAGCTACAATTGGGGAGCATATATTACGGAGGATAAAAGCGCATGTAAGATTCAAGTCTCCAGATTATGTATTATGCGGCATACTTTGTAATAATATGTTTTCTTTTGGAATCCTGCTTAAAACCATCAAACGTGGTATTTTCTTAAATCGAAGCCCTCGTAAAAGACCATTTTTCATATCTAGCGCGTTAGACGTATTTACTGCCCGTGTCATGGTTAATCTGGCTGGAACCTCATCTGGATCTGTAATATTAGACCCATTTGCAGGTACTGGTGGAATTTTAATAGAAGCCGGGCTTACAGATCACGATGTATTGGGGTTTGATGTAAAAAAGCGCGTCTTGAAAGGTTGTCTAAAGAACTTAACTACTTATATAAGAAGTGAAAGAATAATGGGTATTGTACAAGCTGATTCTCTTAGACTTCCTTTAAGAGATAATTGCGTAGATGCCATAGTAACCGATCCTCCGTATGGACGATCATCCACTACGTTAGGCAGGTCTCTCCCCAATATATACAATTACTTCCTACCCAAGGCAAGACGAATATTAAAACCTAAAGGGAAACTGGTAATACTCTATCCTCATAAGTTAAGCAATTATGTGGAAGAAAGAATAAAACAGGAATTTAGAGTTGAAGGAAAACATTTAATTAAAGTTCATAAAAACCTATTAAGAGTTTTAGTAGTAGCTAGTAAAGAGGTTTGAAATAATGGAAATTTTCTTCCTAGGTACGAATGCTAGTACACCTCATAAGTATAGATTTTTACCCAGTATAGTTGTCAGGCGTAAAGGAAAACTCTTTATGTTCGATTGTGGTGAAGGAACCCAATATAGATTCTTGCGAAGTGGCTTAGGAGTAAATAAGGATATGAAAATATTTATAACCCATATGCATGGAGACCACTATTTCGGTCTTCCTGGACTTATCCAAACCTTTGCTTTGCTAGGTAGAACTAAACCTTTGCATATCTTTGGTCCGAGAACTCTCGGTGACGTTTTAAAAAATTTCTTAGAAAAAACGGGTGTAAGGATAAGCTATTCATTACATTTTACGCCTGTTGAAGAAGGCGTAATCATAGAGGAGAAAGAGTATCGTATAAAAGCGTTTTTAACATCACATACAATCACTAACTTCGCATATATAATAGAGGAAAAGGATAGACCAGGAAGATTCAATAGAAAAAAAGCCGAAAAACTCGGCATACCTAGGGGACGCCTATGGAAAAAATTGCAACAAGGGTATCCTGTTAAGACACTCTCAGGCCGTATTGTAAGACCTGAGGAAGTTTTGGGACCTCCACGCGAAGGTATAAAATTCGTTTATAGCGGAGACACCAGGTACTCGGAAAAATTGATAGAATTTTCTCAAAAAGCAGATATTCTAATCCATGATTCAACCTTCGAAAATAAGTTAAGAGATAATGCTATAGATTCCGGCCATTCAACCGCTTCAGAGGCCGCTGAAGTCGCTAGGAAAGCTCGAGTTCGTTTTCTCTTTCTTTTTCACTATAGCTCACGATATAGCGAGGATTTGATAAATCTACTTCGAGAAGCTAGAGAGATTTTTCATAGAGCTTTTTTGTCTACCGATGGAATGAATATAGAGATTAAGAAGCCTGATTCAAACAAAGTTATACTACTATTTAGAAAATTAAAGTTTTAAGGATCTTCGTTAGGAGGTTCTACTTCTCTTATAGGTTTGCCGTTTAAAGTCTTAGGGGTTAGCCAATCGATTAACTTTTCAGGATTTTTTATTCTAATATCGAACATTATAGCTCCAAGAGGACTTTCTCCGTATTCTTGGCTACAAAAAGATACAATGCCTGTATATGCTGCCTGCTTGTTTAAATAAAAAACTATTCCATTGCCATAAATTCCTCGTTTTAAATACTCTCGTGCAGCGTCAAGAATATACTGTGACCTTATCATATTATAGAGTTTTAGAAGACATTTATATCCGCTACTCTTAGCTATGATCACCCTGTATTCATCTGCCTTCTTTATTCGAATATCCTCAGCGTCAAAAACGTTTTCTAGAGCCTTCTGAACCTTCTTTAAATCTTCAGTAGGACGAACTTCGACTTTAACTATTACCTCCATTCGTAATTACCCTTTTTAATGCTTCATATGCTTTTTTCAAGATTTCATCTTTATTGATTTCCTCATTGACTAACATTATATCAGCTAATGCGATAACATTACCTATTCCAAACTCCAGCTCTCTTCGATCACGCTCGCAAAATTCCTCCCATGTTTTAGGATCATCTTCCCTTCCTCTTTTTAGCAATCGCTTAAATCTAGTCCTAGGAGAAGCGTGTATAGCCATTATTATCACCTTTTCTGTTTTTCTCTTAAAAAAATCGAGCTCATATAGACTTCTTACGCCATCAATCATTATAATTTTAGATTTATGTAAAAACGCTTTCTTCAAGACTTTTTTAGCTATAATATCATCACCATATTTTCTACGTAACAATACTGCTACATGTCCAAGATTCTCAGGTGTAGGTTTTAAGCCCATTTTTTCTGCCTCTTCTCTAACTACGTCTCCCATAACTAAGACCGGTATGCCAAGCATTTTAGCTGCTCTACTTATTAGAGACTTACCCGCTCCCGGCATGCCAGCTATTAAAATCAACTTCACGTTAACCGCCTTGTCTATATAGACAATAAGTTTTTAATTTAAGATTTCCTTACCGAATCGGAGAGGGTATCTTTGAAGGTAGCTGTAATAGGCGTAGGGCGTTGGGGAAGAAATCACGTAAGAGTATTAAAGAAACTCCTCAATAAGGGCGAAATCGATGAAATTATACTAGTGGATGCTAACTCAGCAACACTGAAAAAAGTTGCAAAAGAATACATGGTTCAAAAAACCTATAAAGACATTACCGAGATGAAAAATAAGGAAAAACCAGATGCTGCTATAATAGCTGTCCCTACTCCGCTACATTACCGAGTCGCAGTCTCTCTTCTAGATTCCATAGACCTCTTAATAGAAAAACCAATAGCTGTTAACATAAAAGAAGCATTAGACATTGTCAAATTAGTGGAAAAAGAAGAACGAATCGTAGCAGTAGGACATATAGAACGATTTAACCCTGTGATTGCTACTCTACAAGAACGATTAAATGAAATAGCTAATCCCAATGAAATTTCCTTTATGAGCGGTGAACGAGTGGGGCCGGGTCCCCCATCCTCTAAGTCGGAATCGTATCTCAGCGTGGCTCACGACTTAATGGTGCACGATATAGATATAATAGTTTCACTCCTTCATCGTCTTCCTCGAAGAGTCACGGCGACAAGTATAAAAAACTATGGTTATCCTCACGAGATCGAAATGAATTCAATTTTTGAATTTTCAAAAGACCTTCACGTATTTCTAAGAGTTAGTTGGAGAAGTTCCCCCACATTCAAAAAACGCATTCTATCTATACATACATATGATAAAGCGATCACAATAGACTATATCCTGCAATCTATAGTGATAGAACGAGGATTAGCAGAGCATCAGGCAGCTCTAGATTATTATGGACTATTGGCAGCTTATAAAAGCAAGAGCAGGCAGGAATACGTAGTCTTAGGAAGCGAGACTAATGAACCACTACTATTAGAGGATTTACATTTCATAAAATGTGTCAAAAGGCGCAAGAAACCATTAGTAAGCGCGGTTGAAGGTTACATAGCTCTCAAAAACGTACTTATGGCTTTGAAAGCTTCCAGAACACGGAGATGGGTAGAGATAGATTGGAATGAAGATTTTATAGATTATAGTTACGTTTCACAAGATAGATAATTACTCCTCTGACGCACGTCTAAATGCTTCAACTATGGTATTTACATTGGCATATGTTTTAAAACCCTTAGTGGAGAAATGAGTATGAGTAGTTTTGTAGCCCATCTCTCTCAGCGAATAAATAATAGAATTTAGTGTAGGCTCTTTCTCAAATCTATAGGTTTTTGCTATATAATCTGTAGTGTAAAAATATGGTGGCATGCCGTGTTCATTTAACAACTTTTCTAGAATTTTAAAACCTTCTTTTTTCCTTCCAAAAAACTCCTCAAAAACTTCTACGGTTTTCTTTAAGAAAATGCTATCACAGAGTTCTCCGAGCCATAATGGTCCTCCTATTTTGACTTTAGAATCACAATTTTTACACTTTTTTTCTAAAAGAAAACTATACTTTCCAATTTGAACTTCTCCACATCTAGGGCAAAAAGTTATGTAACCCAACTTATCTAAGCTCTCATCAGCACGTTTCTTACCAGTACGAATTTTTAAAAATAACCTCATATAATGTCCTCTTGAGTAAGATAAGAGAGGCACTACCCTTAACCCATATTTCGCTCCTGTTTTCACTACATAACCTATGAGAATTCTTAAGCCAATTTCTCGAGAAAAAACACACCTTATAGGAATAGCGCTATACTTACGTATACAAGCCCTTTGAAATATTCCCATTAATGGAGCCAAATCCGTAGCCGTTACACATAGCAATCCATTATTTTCTACTGCTCTGATCGCATTATCAAGAAACGGTACTGGGGATCCGAAAGGATCTATATCAACTACGTTGAACCTCCTGCCTCGATGAGCGAAATAAGCGAGTAAGACGTTAGCATCGGAATGAAAAGGCAGAGCTATATCTTTCAAATCGTTTTTCTCAATGTTAATCTTAATCAAATTATAGGCTAATTTATTTATGTCATTTAATATTACATATTCTACATTTTCTACTTCTTTAGCGTATCTTAATCCTCTAATACCAGTTGCGCTTAGAGCATCGCATATTCTTAGCTTTTTACTGCCAGCTTTGCTGAAAGATTGAAGAAAAGCCACGCTTATGTTTCGGTCTACTTCCATTGCAGGATTATAGAATATTGGTGCCCAACACGGCTCTATCCTGTTTTTATCAGAATATAATTCGAGTTTAGGTCCTAAAATTGATACCTTACCTTCTTTAATTTCTTTGAGAGAAACGCTTAAAGGATCTCCTGGATTTTGTGCAGTGTCTGTTCGCTTAGGACACATACTTTCTCATTCACTTCTTCAGCATTTTTCCCGTGTTTTTGCTTTACAATTAGAAATACGCATGCACTGACTAAGTCAGCTATTTCTGATAGTATGGAAAGCTCATATTCTCTTAAAGCTTTCCTAGTGTTTTTGGCTATAACCTTTTTCTCCTTTTTTTCCTTACGTGCGGCCATGTCAAAGGGAGTTTTTCTAAAGATCCATATATCGAATCCAGCTTTAGAGAGAATGTCGTAGAGAAGAGAGAGAATATTATCACTAATTTTCTCTTTCTCCTTTGAAATATCCAGTCTTACCAGTTCAGAAAGTTTGGTTATTGGTTCTATTAGATCTGTGTCGAGGATCTCCTCTAGTTTTAATGCTACATCTAAAGAAGCATCCATGTTTCCTCTCTCATATTCATAAATTGCCTTTCTAGACACTCCGACTTTTTGAGCTAATTCTCCTAAAGATAAACCCCTTTCACGTCTTGCCATTCTCAGCTTTTCAGAATTTATCTTTGCGTAAAGTCCTCCCTTGTCTGCATATATCAATGGAAAGTTCTTTTCTTCGAGAAAAAGTCTTAAAGTTTCCTCATCTACGACAAATACTCCATACTTTCTATAAAAAATACCACTTTCTAATTCCTTCTTACCTATCTTAGAACTAACGAGTAAAGGCATGCCTTCTATCATAACTGCTAGTTTTTTCATATCTTGAATCGCCTGTCTACTACATTGATTCACATCTTCAGAAACCCTTATTACTAGATGTTTACCTTCATCTTTTCTGCCAGCTATAAAATCGAAACAATAATCTCCACTACCATAATCAGATACTATTCTATACTCACTTTTTCTAAGCAGTTTAGCTACATCGTACTTTTTCTCGGTTGGATCCATAGCGCTATAATATATTTAGTTACTGTTTCTTATAAGGCTATCACAGGTTTTACTTTTTACGAGCCAATACAAAAGCATGTGCTGTATCGTAAGGTTCTAAGTGAACCACATCTACGATTTCATAACCCCTTTCCTCTAAGTGATTTATCTCTAGCCTATAAGTCTCAGAAGGCTCTCTAGTCACGTCGATACTCATAGCTTTTATGGCTTGTAAAATCCATCCTCCAGTTTTAAGATAGATATCTGCATTGTCGGCCACTATCTTGCTCTGGAAGGGTTGAGCTATATCCGCATACACCACATCCACCAAGTCTACGAACATCCTATATCGAGTAGGGAATCTCGCATCAGCGAGGATTGGTATTAGGTTTTTCCTGTGCAGGGCACATTTCTCTATGAATTCCCTCATAACCCTCGGTGAAAATTCGACACTATAAACTATCCCCTTTTCACCTACTATATCGGAAACATGGCTAGGTGTAGTGCCAGAAGCCGCTCCAAGATATAGAACCTTCGTTTCCTCCCTTAATGGAACCATTTTTAGTCCCTTATATATAGCTGCGGCCAGCTTACTTCTATATGGGTTCCAAACTCTATATTCTTTCCCACCGAGCCGAATTAACTGTTCCCCATATACTTTAATACCTGGAGCTAGATTTAAAGTCGCAATTTTTCTACTTCCATCTTCAAATTCAACCCAATAAATTCCGTAGAATTTCTCATGAGAAGTTACTCTTACAGGTCTTATCATTGTATTTCTCACCTCCTACCTTTTTTCCTCTTTTTCTTTCTCCTTTTAGGTTTACTAGGAGGAGTCTTTCTAACCGGAGGTTTAGCATAGAGAGTTTTTATTTCTTTAATCCTCTTTTCTAGCTCTTCCTTAAGCTCTTCTGCCTTATACTCACCTGTAAAAGCGTCTATTCTAGCCGCTATCGCTAGTTTAGCTGCCAATGCACGTGCAATTTTACCTCTCTGCCAGCGGGGGGCGCGATGTATTTCAGGGTGTTGAAATATGACTCCGTGTTTGGGGGGCTTTCCTCCCGTTCTGAGAGCCCTAAATAATGCTTTTTCAGCTCCTAGTACCTGTATGGTACTAGCAGGTAGTATGGCTAGTTTAGATAAACCTCCAGCTAACGCTATTAGTCTAGCACCGAGTAGAGGCCCTACTAATCCTCTGATGTTGGGTGCAACCTCTTTCATGGCTTCATCTATGTACTCCTGAAGAGAAGTTCTTAAATCGTACAAATCTAAAGTTATTTTAGCAAGATTTTTCATAGCTTGAAGATCAAACTCTGTAATATTGGCCCCCATGCTCGTTTTTGCCGCATTAACCAATTTCGTCAAAACTTCCTCTGGAAGATCATAATCTTTTAAATTTTCCTTAGTATAGTTCGATCTTTCGCCTATTTCATAAACTAGCCTAACGTAGTCTTTATGATCTCTGACTATATCATCCATTTCAGGGAAGTGAAGTCCATACCATTCTCTAACGCGAGAAGCGAATAAGTTTATGGTTTTAGTGACTTCATCCATGGCAGAAATCGCTTGTGCTATAAAGAGATCTCTTTTCTCAGCGGCTTCGCGGACCTTCATCTTAGTAAGTTCAAGCGCTATTTGATGGAAAAGGTCTCTATATTTCTCCTCAGTCACGCCTATTTTTGACAGATAATTATCAATTTTGCTTCTAAATAGCAATACTACGTTATTCCCCGGTTTTACCTGTATATGTAGAGTTTTATCCCAAGCCGCTAAGTTCCTGCCTAGCTCTTCATCTTCCACTACTATTTCGGTAAATCCCTTCCCTTTTAATTCATTTATCAAGCTGGTCAACTCGTCAATAATTCTCCCACGTTCTAATTCCGCAAGTTTTTCAGCAATTTCAGGTGCTTCTCCATCGAACCGTTTGACCGCTAGAATTGCTCCTTGTTCATCTAACGCCAATATCCCTAATATGCTTTCAACCACATATGCTTTCATCATGATTCATCCTCTTATATTTCAGCTAGATATATAGGTAGTCACATGTTATTTTATATTTTGCCGAAGACGATAACCTAATATTTATGTTTTGAAACAAAACTAAGGAGTTCGTTCGAAGGGAGTAAGTATGGGAGTGTATCACGGAAACGATCTTAGAAAAATAACCGGCGGTAAGAAGAGGCCTCATAGAAAGGTAAAACTAAAAGCTCATATGGGAAGATACCCAACGGAGACCATTCTAGGAGAAAAACCATTAATAAAAATCATAAGGACTAAAGGCGGTGGGTTGAAAATCAGGTTAAAGAAAGCAACAACGGCTAACGTAGTCATACCCTCTCAGAAAATTACGAAGAAAGTTCCTATTATCAGAGTAGTAAGTAATCCTGCGAGCAGAGATTATACACGAAGAGGAATTATAACTAAAGGAGCAATTATAGAAACTGAGCTAGGTCTAGCAAGAGTAGTGTCTAGACCAGGACAAGATGGCGTTATTAATGCTATTCTTTTAGAGGAAGAATAGGAAAATGAAACGAGCGGAAAGAAGATTTGTAGTGTTATGGCCAATTTATTTTGACAGAGGCAAGAGTAGAAGCGAAGGAAGAAAAGTTGCAAAAAGCCTTGCAATAGAAAGACCCTCTCTTAAAGATTTAGAAGAAGCTGTGAAGAGTTTAAAATATGAATATCTTATCGAGGAAGATAAAAAACATCCTGCTTCATGGTTCGAGCATCAAGGGAGATTACTTGTTTATACAGAAGAGAAGAAAAGCAAAGTTATTAAAAAGATAGCTGAAAAACTAGTTTTACTTAGAAAATAACCTGGTTAGTTTAGCGTTAAGTTTCTTTCTCACAATCTCATTAACTATTTTACCGTCAATTCTACCTCTTACTATTTTCATTACATCTCCCATTATGGCTCCAAAAGCTCTTTCTTTCTTTTTAATTAATAATTCTTTGTTCTTTTCCAATACTTCGTCGATTATATTCTCTAACTCGTCTTTACTTATAGCTCTTAAGCCAAGTTTGTCAACTACTTTGTTTAAATCTTCATCCGGATTCTCAGATATATACTGAAGAATATCTGGTATCGCTTCCTTAGCTATAATCCCATTTTTCAATAACTTGAAAACTTCTATTATTTTTTCATCTGTAATATTTTCGACTGGAAATCCATCTCGTTTTAAGCTTTTTAGGACACTCTCGAGAGTATTTGCAACTATAGTCGCTGAGACCCCTAGTTCTTCGACGATATATTCAAAGAGATCTAAATGGTAAGAGTTAAGCATTCGCTTAGCCAGTGCTTCATTAAGACCATAAATATTGATAAATTTGCTTAATTTCTTTTCAGGCATTTCAGGAAGATTATTCCTTATCTTCTCGATTAAGTCAGGCGAAACTCTTATCGGCCTTATATCCGTCTCCGGGTACATTCTGGCTTTTCCAGGCATCGGTCTAGAGTATCTAGTAGTTCCGTTTGGATTAGCTGCTCTAGTTTCATTAGGAACTCCAATTAGAGCTTCACGAGCTCTTTCCACTACGGCTTTTAGCGCAGCTATGCATTTGTTTTTTTCATCTGCTACTAAAACAAAGGCGTCTAACTCTTTACATTTAAGGATTTTTTCTATCGCTTTTATTTCACGATCGCCGATACCGTATTTTGGAAGTTCATCGCTGTGAATAATACCTCCTACTCCGCCCCAAAATTGAGCACGTTCTGAAAACTCGGTACCCAATCTTCTACCTGGTTGGATTTCTATCCCTATAAGTCCTTTAAACTTAGGAAGTTTTACAGCATAAACTCTACCTCCTCTGCTTAGCGTTTTCTTCACGATCTTGGAATCAGAGTTTTTCAACACTTCAGTGATATCTACAAACTCTTCTTTAATATCCTCAATCTTTAAACCTCTTTTTTTAAGCTCGTCTTTTATCTTAAGTAAAGTTGTTTGACGTATTACCTCATTTTCGATAACCTTTTTTATAAGCTCGATTTTCTGAATACCTTTAATTTCTACTCTTGCCCCTCCTTCGATTGAAATGTTCAGGTCTTGTCTTATAGTTCCTAAGCCGCGTTTTACCCTACCTGTTATACGTAATAATTGTCCTATCTTTAAAGCAACCTTCTCAGCTTCCTCAGGCGAGCTTATATTAGGCGCTGTTGCTATTTCGATTAAAGGTATCCCAAGCCTATCTAATCTATAGATTACCTCCTTAGCCTTTCGATCTTCTCTTATCTTACGCGCAGCATCCTCTTCCAGGCAAATAGTCTGAATTGGAATCACTTTACCGTCCACGCTTATGTAGCCTCCTAATGCTATTAACGCGGTTCTTTGGAACCCCGTCGTATTAGACCCATCTATGACTATCTTACGCATAACGAATATCTCATCTACAGGCCTTGAATTAAGCATGAGAGCTATCATTAACGCTATCTCAAGAGCCTCGGGATTAAGATCGTGAGGAGGCTCTTCATCCATCTCTACCAAACAAGTAGTGTCGCTATATGCCTCATAGATGTAGGTTAAACCTTTTTTAAATTCAAAAAGTGCTGCTGGATCGACTTCTCCAAGCTCGCTTCTCGTAGGTCTTAGCCTCCGCTTAAATATTATATCTGGCTTGTCCTTACGTAAGAGAGTAGGACAGTTACAGAATAGTTTGCTTTTTGTATCTAACATTTGGTGAAATTCTATTCCACATTTCATCTTAACGTTACTAGCTGGTCTCATAAAAGAACACCTTTGGATAATAGTTCGCATTAGAATGAGGATTTATTTCTCCCGCAATATTAGTTAACATAATTCGTTTAATCTCTTCTACATCATCGGTTTTAGCGAGCGCCCAACTCAATTTTACAAATGCAGTCTCAGGAAGCATATCCTCTCCAGGAATAACCCCTGCTTTCAATAGCTCTACACCAGTGCTATAGACGTTCATATTTATCCTACCCCAGATACATTGAGAGGTCATAACGAAAACCACTCCATCTTTTACTGCTCTGGAAATCACAGGTATTAACTCATTTCTTACATGTCCTAAGCCAGTTCCCTCTAAGACTACTCCCCTATACCCAGCATCGACAATTGCTTCTATAATGTCTTCCGCCATTCCAGGATAAAACTTTAAGAGAACAACCTTATCAGAGAATTTATTATCCAATACGGGCTCGCGTTCTGGATTTCTCGGGATGTAGGATTTAGTTAGCATCTTTATTTTTGTCCGCTGTATAAGCGCCAAAGGAGTATCGTTGATGGATCTAAATGCATCTCTTCGACTAGTATGGCATTTTCTTACTTTCGTACCACGATGAGCTAAACAGTATTCATCGCTCATGCTTCCATGCATCACTACTACTACCTCTGCAAATGGAGCATAAGCTGCGGCAGATACCGCTGCGATTACATTTTCTATGGTATCGGTTGATGGTCTATCAGATGATCGTTGAGCACCAACCAGTACAACTGGTCCTGGGATATTTCTGACTGCGAAACTTAACGCAGCGGCGGTATAACCCATAGTATCTGTTCCGTGAGCTATAACTATGCCTGAATACTCGCCGTCTTTAAAACCTCTGTATACATGTTCTGCTATGGTAGACCAACGGGCAGGCGTCATGTCTTCGCTAAATATAGTAAATATTGTCTTGGCATCTACAAAGGCTATCTCAGTTAGCTCTGATATCATAGAATATATTTCTTCGGCAGTAAAGAAAGAATACACTGCTCCCGTTCTATAATCTATTCTCGAAGCTATCGTTCCTCCCGTACCTAGCATTAAGACTTTGGGCAGCTCTTCCGAAATATAGGGTTTAACTACTTCCGCCAACTTAGGTTTAGGTAATTTTTTTAATAATTCTATTGTTGTCTTCTCATCAATTTTAATACCAACATTGTAACCGTTGTCCAGTTTTAAAACTATAGAATCCGGGTCTCCATACCTAGGCCTTGGCAATATTACACCTTCATATATCCTCCCGTCGCTAAGAATTATTCGTACATAGTCGAAAACTTCTACGTTACTATTCTTCATTAGCTGGAGAACTTTGCTAGAATATCCATACTTCTCCATTTTAGATCAAGAAATATTACACATAGTAGAATTAAAATATAGTGTGTACTGTACAGTTGAAGATTTACTTACCTGAAACGTGTAGTTGTAGCGGCGTAAAGTATGCGTCTTTTATAGTTTCTCCTATTTCTACGCCTAGGGTGTAAGTTCTTTTTGGGTTGCTTAGGAATCTTGGGAGTTGCTGCTCTTACTTTTCCTGCTTTTGTTAATGAGCCATGGGAAGGCATATTATCACCTTGGATTAACCAGTATAAATCCACTATATTAAGTTTCCCTATTTTAAACTATTTAAAATAGAGATATTCAAGATACGACCTCTTTATTTTCATTAAAAAACTAATATTCTTGCCTAAAACGATAATATTTTGAAAAAAGTACCATTTAAAGCGTCTTTTCATGAATTTATGTTTTAGAAAAATACTTTAATCACGGATACGTAATGATAGACGCTTCGTCTTTAATAGGGGATCTAATTTGAAACCTTTGGGTAAAGTCTTACATATTTCAAAAAGTAGAAAGATCATATTAAAAACGCTAGGCCATCCTCCGCCTATAAATACTGAAGTTTATGATGAAAAGTTTAACATAGTAGGAATAGTGTATGATATCATGGGTCCTGTATCCTCGCCTTATGTCTCAATTCTTGTTGAAAAAACCGGTGTGAATCCAGAGGCATTAATTGGTAAGACTCTCTATATAAAAGAAAGGAGGCTTAGAAAACGTGGAAAACGGAGATGAATTTAAATGTCCCATCTGTGGGAGTAACAAAATAATCTATGACCAGGTAACTAGAGAATATGTATGTTCTGAATGCGGCTATGTGGTTGAAGATCGAGAAATAGATTATAGATATGAAAAACGTATACACTCCGCAGAGGATTGGCTAAAATCGAGAATAGGCCCAAAACAAGTACCCTATGAAGACCTAACACCAACTGATATTGGTTTTTCCTCTAAAGAGAAAAGAAGAAAGAGTCGAAGAATAAGAAGTACGCATAAGAGAATTGTAGAAAGCAAAGATAGGAATTTTAGAAAAGCTAAGAGAGAAATTATAAGATTATGCAATATTCTCGGGATTAACTCTGTATGTACTGATGCTATATTATATTATAAGAAAGCTTCTTCCAAAAAACTTGTGAGAGGTAGATCTATCGAAGGAATGGCTACTGCCTGTGTTTATGCGGCGTGCAAGGCGAGAAGACTAGGTATATCGTTAAATGTTCTAGAAAAAGTATCAAAAGTTAGCAGACGTCTAATAGCAAGGAATTATAGATTACTGATAGAACATGGCATTGTCCACCAAGGTGGGACGGATGTATTCAACTTCGTTACGCGAATAGCTGCTCATTTGAAGCTTTCAACTGATACTATAAGGCTAGTAGGAAAAATTCTAAAAAAATCTCGAGAAAAGCGGATAGGTATCGGAGCTCGCCCAGAGGGGCTTGTCGCGGCTTCCATATATATATCTTCGATTATAATGAACTCTCCTCGTACCCAACGTGAAATAGCTAAAGCTGCTAATATAACAGAAGTTACATTACGCAATCGTTATAAAGAAATTATGGAAAAAACAAATATCACTGTTTATATATAGTTATAACAAAATTGAGAGAGCATTTCATTTTAAACAGAGGCTTTTATATTCCAGCATATTCAATAATAATACATAGTAGCGGGAACGTACAACGCTGAAGGTGATAGTTATTTGAGTAGCGTTCCGGAGATACTAGAGAGACGTTTACTGAAGTTATTGAGCAAGATTGGAGACGAAGGGATTTTACAAAAAGAATTATGGAAAAAGTTAAACATAGATAGTCGAAAAGGAATAAAAATCGTCAGAAGGCTCGAAAAGCAAGGACTGCTTACTAGACAAAGCATTATACATAGAGGACGTAAAACCTACATAGTCAAACTAGGACCTAAGTACTACGTAAAGAAGACTATTCCTAGCGACGTAGTTAATGTTCCCTGTTTTTTCTGTAATCTGTTGGAAGATTGCGGAGAAAAGATAAGTGTAAATCCTATAAATTGTCCGAAACTCAATTCATGGCTAGCAGGTGATCCTTAATGAACCGTGTGAGATGTTTTATAGCAATAGATATCGAGGATCCTAACGTGATACAGAATATATTGAGAGTACAACAAGCTTTATCATCTTTAGGAAAACAGCTTAAACTCGTTGAAAAAGAGAATATTCATTTAACCTTACGGTTTTTAGGCGAAATCCCTAGTACTCTTGTAGATGATGTAGTAAACGCCTTAAGCAGGGTCGATTTCTCGCCGTTTAGAATTACTTTACATGGCATAGGCGCGTTTCCCAGACTTTCGAGACCTAACGTTATATGGGTAGGTGTTGTAGAAGGCGTTAATGAATTAAAAGAACTAGCTTCTAAAATAAATTTAGTACTTAAAAAACTCGGATTTCCACCACCGGATAAACCTTTCTCTCCTCATATAACTATAGCTAGAATAAAACGACGCCCTGACATTAACACATTAGTAGATATAGTAAATACTTTCATAAATGACACTTATGGCTCTATCTTAGTGGATAATTTTCGACTTAAGAAAAGCACGTTAACGCCTAAAGGTCCTATTTATACTACGTTATACGAGCGAAAAGTTGATGTTTGACAATATGTTCGAAGAAAAAACTTCAGATATATTGAAAAAAGTTATAGAAAAAATTACTCCTAGCAATTCTGAAAGAAAAAAGATATCATTAGTTATTGAAAAAATATTGAGTTCTCTTCGCGAACTAAAAAAAGTCTACGACGTAGGTTATAGCATAGAAGTCGTAGGATCTTATGCAAAAGATACTTGGCTATCTGGAGAAGCTGACATCGACATCTTTATATTATTTCCGCCAGAAATACCGGAGAATAGCTTAAGGTATTACGGATTAACAATAGCTAGACAAGCTATTGAAAGACTAGGCGGTAAGTGTTTCGAAAGATATGCAACTCATCCTTATGTTGAAGCCGAGATTGAGGGGCTTGTAGTCGATATAGTACCAGCTTATAAAGTGCCTTCTCCAGATAAGATAATTTCCCCTGTTGATAGAACTCCATTCCATACTAGATACGTAGTTTCCCACATAAATGAGAAACTTAAGTCTGAGATAAGGCTATTGAAAAGATTTATGAAAGGAATAGGAGTCTACGGCGCTGAAATAAAGGTGCAGGGATTTTCAGGATATCTAGCAGAGTTACTAGTCATATATTACGGCTCGTTTTGTAACGTCCTAAAAAATGCGTTGAAGTGGAGACCTAGGCGAGTATTTATAGACATAGAACATTTTTACAAAGAGAAAGAGAAGAAGAAGCTATTGAAAATAATGCCAGGAGCTATGATAGTAATAGACCCTGTTGATAAAAATCGAAACGTAGCTTCAGCTCTCTCTATACAAAAAATGTGTGAGTTCATAGCGGCCGCTAAAGAATTCTTGAGAAAGCCAAGTTTGGACTTTTTCTTCCCCTCTAGGCGGCATGTAGCAATAGACTATGTATCATCGCTTTTAAAGAATCGTGGAACAGATATCATTGTAATACTGACTAAAATTCCAGAGATGGCGGAAGACGTGGCATGGGGGCAAATATATAAGAGCTTGGACGGCTTGGAGCGATTGTTTAAACGTTTTGATTTTAAAGTGTTATCTAAAGGGGCTTGGCTATCCGAAAAGAACGATCTTTTTCTCCTATTTGAATTAGAAAATGCCAGATTACCATTTATAGAAAAACATTATGGTCCTCCAGTTACATCGAAAAATGCGGATTCGTTTTTGAAAAAATATTTGGGATCGCCGAATACCCTGGCAGGACCTTATATTGAAGGAGATCGATGGATCGTTTTTAGAAAAAGAAAATACACTAATGCCTTCAACTTAATTAGAGAACGCTATCAAGAAGCTAGACTTGGAAAACATATATTAGAGAGCTTATCGGAAAATATGAAAATCATTTATGGAATTGAAATTTTAAAATATTTAGATAATAAAGATTTTAGAGAATATTTCTATAATTGGCTAATTAAAATACCTCACTGGTTGAAATATGGAAAAAATGAAAAAAATTAACGAGAGATTTCCTGAACTTGTAATATGCTATCCTCGCCCAGGAGAAAATGTATATAAAAAACGCTTGAATCAGCTAAAAAAGCTCGGCGTAGAATGTATATTTTGGGAAGGAAAGGTTCAGCTAGGACCATTTAACATACTTGGTAAAGGTTGCACCAGTGTAGTTGTTAAAGCTCTACGCCAAGGAGAGAATGTAGTATTAAAAATTAGAAGAACCGATGCTGATCGAGAAAATCTGTTAAAAGAGGCGGCTATCCTCAAGAAAATCAATAAATACGGTATCGGCCCTAAACTGCTAGATTATACGGAAGATATCTTAGTGATGGAGTACGTAGAAGGAGTAGAAATTGAAGAATGGATAGCGAGAGTAAAAAATAGCCATCTCCTTAAAGAAGTCTTAAAAAAATTACTAGACATGCTTTTTTTAATGGATAAAATGGGCATATGTCACTTAGAGCTAGCTAGGCCCAAAAAGCA
Source organism: Thermoprotei archaeon (assembly GCA_003649235.1). Lineage (GTDB taxonomy): Archaea > Thermoproteota > Thermoprotei > Thermofilales > B69-G16 > B69-G16. Next base: position 40,309 of record QMRG01000002.1, read on the forward strand.
CATAATAATATCTGGCAATAGACCCGTCATTCTAGATTTTGAGACCATAAGCACAAAGACTAAGAAAAGTAATTTAACACAAGTTCTAAACTTTCTTTTGTTTAGAAAAGGAGCGACAGCGAGGAAAATACGAAAAATCCTAAAAATAGAGGAGTTAGAGAGATTAAGAAGAATATTAAAAGAGTATAAAAAGGAAAAAAGCAAACAGAAATACTTGGAAATACTGAAAATAATGAATCTCACTTGAACAAAATTATAAATTCAACCAGTTACATATATGATAGGGGCCGTCGTCTAGCTTGGAAAGGATGCCAGCCTGGGGCGCTGGTGAACGCGAAGCAGTGCTTCGCGGCCGAATCCCGGGTTCAAATCCCGGCGGCCCCATGTCTTATACTAATTAATTAGTGGGCGTAAAAGGTGCTGAGATTGATCTGTGGAGGTTAGCTGCTAATCTCTTTTAACTACTTAAAGGTTAAGTCTGAATTTATAGTTAAGATTTTGAGTTCTGCATTTAGGCAGCAATAATTACTTTTAAGTTTACGTAATGTTCTAGTTTTAGTAATAACATGTACGTGGAAGAGCTAGACATACCGGAGAATGCTATAAGACATCTGTTAATGAGAGGGATACAAAAGTTATTTCCTCCACAGGAACAAGCCATTGAAAAGGGAGTGTTAAAACGTAAGAGTTTAGTCGTATGCTCTCCTACGGCTTCTGGAAAAACTTTGATAGCTGAGATAGCGGCTTTAAAGCATATACTAGATCTTGGAGGAAAAGTCCTCTATCTAACTCCTCTAAGAGCACTAGCCAATGAAAAATTTCATACTTTTAGCCAGTATGAAACCTTAGGTATAAAAGTTGCCTTAAGCACTGGTGATTATGACAGCGACGATCCATGGCTCGGCGATTATGATTGGATAATAACTACCAACGAGAAAGCCGATAGCTTGCTAAGACATAAGGCAGGATGGCTACGCTATATAACTTTAGTAGTTGCAGATGAAATTCATCTAATTCGAGACTCTAAAAGAGGCCCTACGCTAGAAATGGTGTTAGCAAAGTTGAGAAAAGTCATTTCTAGCCTTCAAATTCTAGCCCTTAGCGCTACGATACGGAATGCTGAAGAGTTAGCGGAGTGGCTTAATGCTGACCTTGTAAAAACAGAATGGCGTCCTGTAATTCTTAGAGAAGGCGTTTATTTTTCAGGAGATATCTTTTTTAGCGACAACTCTAAAATCACAATACCCGAATCTTATCCCAATCCATTAGATAACTTAGTTGTAGATTGCTTAAACAGAAAAGGCCAGGTCCTAGTCTTTGCCGGTACGAGAGGGAATGCAGTAAGCTATGCAAGAAGGCTTGCAGATAAAGTTAAGAGATTTCTAACCCATGAAGATACCCGCTACCTAGTTGAAAAAGCTGGAGAAATTCTCTCTGTAGAAAAAAATAGAATTACTGAAAGTCTAGCCGAGTACATGCAAAAAGGAGTCGCATTTCATCATGCAGGGCTTTCATATAGAACCCGGAAAATAATAGAAGATGCGTTTAGAAATGCTAAGTTAAAAGTTGTATGTGCAACTCCTACTCTAGCAGCGGGAGTAAATCTACCAGCTAGACGAGTAGTTATAGCTAGTTACCGACGGTATAATCCAGAGCTTGGATATTTCGAACCTATACCGGTTTTAGAGTATAAACAGATGGCAGGTAGAGCGGGAAGACCCCAGTACGATAAATACGGTGAAGCCATACTCATTGCAAGAACCATCGATGAACTAGACTATTTAATGGAAAACTACATCTATGCAAAACCCGAGAGAATTTTTTCTCAAATGGCTTCTGAAAGAATACTTAGAACTCATATTTTAGCCAGTATAGCTTCAGACTTCGCCAGCAATAAACACGAACTACAACAAATCCTTAAATTTACCTTCTACGCTCATCAATTCACGATAAAGGACTTAGTAGAGATAGTAAATGAAAGTATCGAATATCTCCATAGAGATAATCTAGTATCCATAGAAAACGGAAAAATCAAAGCTACTCCTCTCGGAAAGCGGATATCTCAACTCTACATAGATATAGAAACCGCTACCACTATTATTAAAGGATTAAAACGAAAAGAAAAAGCCACTCCTTTCGCCTACCTACATCTCATAGCTTTAACTCCTGATATTCCTAAACTTCATATACGTAGACGTGAAATAGAAAAATATGAGAAAATTTTAGATCTTCGGGCAAGCGAATTATTCGTAGAAGAGCCTATAGGTGAAGAAGAATATAAAATTTTCCTTTCCAGCATTAAAACTGCTAAATTACTTGAAGATTGGATAAATGAAATCAGCGACGATCAGTTAATAATAAGCTATGATGTAGGACCGGGAGATATATATGCCATCACACAGACTGCTGAATGGTTGGTATATTCCGCATCTGAACTAGCAAAGGAGTTAGGATTCTATTCTCACGTAGCTAATCTGTTAGAGTTAAGACAGAGAGTAAAGTATGGAGTGAAGAGCGAGCTTTTAGAGATAATAAAGATTAAAGGCATTGGGAGAGTTAGGGCTCGAATACTCTACGAAAACGGATATAGAAATCTAGATGATCTGAGCAAAGCTAGCCTCAGCGATTTAAGCAGATTACCTCTTATAGGTCCGAAATTGGCTAAGAGCATTAAGGAATATTTGGCGGGTTTAAGAGATGAAGTCTTCATAACAACTGATCGGGAGGTTAAAATTGAGGATTATTTCTAGGCGTTAAAGTATAGTTTTGAGTATATAGCCCGGTTTGGGCTCTAACAATTCCCCACTGTCCTGTAGTTTTTCAATCACTTTTTCCACAAAATGCCTCTCAAAGCCTAACGTGATAGCGCGTTGAATAACATCTTCTTTCTTCACCGGCTCATTATTGTTCTCTTTTATCATGTCGGTTATGATATCTATTATCTTCAATATTTTATCTCTTTTAGATTTAGGTTGTCCTGTCATTATGATATCTATGTCTATGGCTTTAGTCTTGACATCCATCCCAACTTTTCTTAACATATGAAGCATGAGCTCGATGGCGGCTTCGGCATCTTCGGCCGTAACAATGCTGCTTAAAGCCATTTTCGCATGTGCTTCAGCTAATCTTACTAAGGCCTCCAATTGTCTCGGAGTGATAGTTATTGGATTACTAGGGTCTTCGCTTCGTGAACGCATATCTACATAAAAGTCTACTAGCTTTTTCTTAGCCTCTTCTGAGAGTCTAGGTTTAACGTGTTGACGCGCGTAAGCTATATATTTTTTAAGAACGTCCGGAGGAATAGTGTTTTCAAAAGCATCAACGTATTTATATCTATGAAAATCTAAGACGTATTCCGCGAGTTTTCGATCTTCTTCTTTATCAGGTCTATCCGTGATAACGAATATCAAATCGAATCTAGATAAAATTGTGACAGGTAGATCTATATTCTCGACAACAGATCTTTCAAGTATATATCTACCAAATGCCGGATTTGCAGCTGCAAGTATGGACGCCCTAGCGTTTAACGTAGCTACTATACCGGCTTTTGCGATGCTGATGGTTTGTTGTTCCATAGCTTCGTGAATACTAACTCTATCTCTAGGATCCATTTTATCAAATTCATCTATACAGGCCACTCCTCCATCCGCTAGGACGAGTGCACCTGCCTCCAGGTAAAAATCCCCCGTTCTTTTCTCTCTTATAACCGCTGCTGTCAATCCGGCAGCTGTTGACCCTTTACCCGTTGTGTATATTCCTCGAGGCGCTATAGAAGAGGCATACCTGAGGATTTGAGATTTTGCAGTACCTGGATCCCCCACAAGCAAAACATGTATATCTCCTCTAACTCTAACACCATCAGGGTAGATTTTGGGAACTCCGCCGAATAGCAAAAGCGCTACTGCCTTCTTTATCTCCTTATAGCCATAAATGGAAGGAGCTATAGAGTTTACAATAAGTTCCCTAATATCTTTCCTCTTCGCTAATTCGAGGATCTTCAATTCATCCTCCGGAGTTATTTCAACATCGATATTTTCTTTTGAAGCTACCTCGACATAGTTGGCATTCATATAAGTATAAAATATCGGCGGTTGATCTCTACGCAATGCCTTATCTTCTGATATCGCAAGAACCCCAGTCACAGTCACTCTATCGCCGGGCCTAACTACATCAACTAGATCTTCTTTTAGAATAATCTCTAGGGATCGAGGAAGCTGACCAGGAGGTAATTCCTCGGGTTTTTCCTGAAGAACAAATTTCTGCCAGTCAACGTATTTAGACCGCTCTAGTACCAGTTCGAAAGAACTTCTTTTCTTTCCTTCTGCTTGACATACAGGACAGACGACTGGAGTTTTCAATCCTCTCCCAGTCTGTGGCTCTTCAATTTCCTCGCCGCATCCTCTACATTTAAAACGTGCGACTACTAGTTGCTGCTTAACCGGAGTCATTCGGGTAACTATCCCTTCGACAGATATTAGTTTGTTAATATGTATAGCTCTTAACTTTCGTAGTGGAATTCGTAGGTTTTCAGGTAATCCTCTAATACGTGCTATAAATCTCTCGACCGAGTTGGCATACTCGGCGTTTTCCACTCTCATAACGTCCTTTATAGCTTTTCCTGCTTCTTCAAGAATTGGAGTCGGATTGTCGATGAGAAGATTTGCCAGTTCTTCGTCGAAAGCTAGCAAATCCTCGAAGTCTATTACTAGAGAAATACTTTTATCCAGAACCATTTGGCTTATACGCTTTCTATACTTGTAACCATTCTCATCTTCAAATGTTTTCAAGAAATCTACAAATCTGCTTCGAGGATCAACCTTCTCTAGAGATATGGGTGCTTCCACCAAGTTAACCACCTTCTACATATTTAATAAGAGCTTCTTCCCATGTCTGAAGTATGCCGCAAATCCTAACGTAGAAATACCTCTCTTCTTTTGTCATGAACTTCATTAAGCTACGTGAAGGATGCGGATCCGCCAAAGCCATATTTACAATTTTATATATCCGCCGTTTAATTATATCAACAAAAAGTCCTCTAAGCATTCTATGCAATTTTAGAAGCTTGGGATCCAGTTCACGACTTTTAATCAAATCTTCATTTAATTTTTTCAATGTATACCGTGCTTTTACATAGAAATTCTCATCTAGTTGCTGTAATTCTGCTGTTTTTTCTTCTCTCCATCGGATTTTATTAATTTCTGAAAATGTAAACAGACGTTCGTCGTCGATCTCTGCGAGATTTTTTTCTACTAAAACTTCGGCTATTTTAACCGGTACATCTATCGTGATTCCTTCTTTTAGATTAATGTCAAATACTCCTAGAGGTATTTTAGAAATTTTCTTTTTGACTTTTATCGGAACTTCTACATCTTTCGTTATGATCGAAACTATATCCGTCCTCTCCATGATTCTTAACCTATGTATTATATACTATAAGCTAAAATAAGAGGAGAACTTAGAGAGTTAACCGAACATAATCAACTATATTAAAATGCTAATATAACTCTATTATCTACGTATAATAAAAATGTAGAAAAACCCTATCTTGTCGATATTTTACGAGCTTCTCTCTCAGTTTCTCTTAGCATGAGTATATCTCCGAGTCTTACCGGTCCTTTTACATTTCTCGTCAATATTCGCCCTTTATCCTTGCCCTCTAGTATCCTAACTCTGACTTGAGTTATCTCCCCGGTGACTCCTGTTCTGCCTATGATTTGGATTACCTCTGCTGGAGTAGCTTCGTCTTCGCGTTTACTCATACCATAACACCCTTGAGTTTAAAGTAAAGAATGGAAGTTATTAAGTTAACTGCTTTTAGATACTCCGGCTTTTATTTTAATTTCCTCTACTTCTTTAGCTATCTCTTCTACTAAGCTTGCGGCGTTACCAGGCTCTATAATACAAGCAGACGCTGCGGCTACCTCTATTCCCGCCTCTTTTCCTAATCTTTGCTTAGATGGGACGTAGACATAAGGTATTTTCTTCTCTTCACAAAGAAGAGGAAGATGTGCTACTATCTCCGGAGGATCTACATCTTCGGCTATTAGCACCAGCTTAGCTAAACCACGCTCTACAGCTTTCGTAGTTTCGTTAGTGCCTTTTTTGATTTTACCAGTCTCTCTAGCAAGTCTAACAGCTTGATAAGCCTTCTCCGCCAATTCTTCTGGTACCACAAATCTTACATAAAAGGGCTTCTCGGACATGCCATCACTCACCTCTCGCTCATTTGGCGATAGCACTACAATATATGAATATTTAAGTGTTTCGTTTGCGAAGAGCTTCTATAGAAAAGATTCTAAGACCTGTTTAGAGAAATACTTATAAGCGTGGCGTCATCTATGCCTCTCCAGGGGTGAAAATGCCTAGAATCTATAAGTGCAGCTTTTGCGGAAAAGAAATAATGCCTGGAACGGGAATAGTATTCGTTAAAAACGATGGCACTATCCTCAGATTCTGCTCGAGAAAATGCCGTGTAAGCATGCTCAAATATAAACGCAATCCTAAAAAGCTCAAATGGACGCGAGTATACATTCCCCACAGGTAAAATAACGGTGTTGCCGTGAGCCGGAAAATAAGATCTCCTATTGTAGTTGTACTTGGACACGTAGATGTAGGCAAGACAGCTTTATTAGATAAGATCAGAGGCACTGCCGTAATGAGACGAGAACCAGGAACAATGACGCAACATATAGGCGCTTCTTTTCTTCCTTGGAATATTCTTAAACTAATGTGCGGAGACCTGGCGAAAGGGTTAAGACACGACATAATACTTCCAGGTTTGTTAGTTATAGATACTCCGGGCCATGAGGCTTTTGTAAACCTAAGGCGGAGAGGCGGAGGAATAGCAGATATCGCTATACTAGTAGTTGATATTAACAAAGGTTTTGAAAAACAAACATATGAATCACTCGAAATATTAAAAGCTCGGAGAACTCCTTTCTTGATAGCTGCTAATAAAATAGATAAAATACCGGGTTGGACTCCTAATCCAGATCAACCTTTCATATATACAGTTAAGAAACAAGACCCGGATGTAATCGCACGTTTAGAAGAACTTCTATACTATATTATTAGCGAAATGGAAAAACAAGGATTTAGAGCAGATAGGTATGATCGAATTAGAGATTTCACTAAAGTCGTGGCTATTATACCTACAAGCGCCGTTACTGGTGAGGGAATCCCTGACCTTCTTTTGGTGCTAGCTGGTTTAGCACAGAGATTCATGCTGGAACGCTTGAAGACTAGTGAAGGACCTGGAAGAGGAGTAGTTTTAGAAGTTAGAGAAGAAAGAGGTTTAGGCACTACAATAGCGGTAATTCTTTATGACGGCACGATAAAGAAGGGCGATATTATAGTTGTGGGCGGTAGGGAAAAACCGATTATAACTAAAGTTAGAGCCTTGCTAATGCCTAAGCCTTTAGATGAGATGAGATCCCCCGAGGATAAGTTTATGAGCTTAGATGAAGTAAGTGCTGCAGCAGGAGTTCTCATAGTGGCTCCAGAATTGGATGATGCATTAGCAGGAGCCCCTGTTATAGTAGTAAAGAATGAAAATGAAATTGAAAAAGTGAAGGGTTTTGTAGCCGAGGAAATCGCAAGTATAAAAGTTTCGAAAGAAACTGCTGGATTAGTTGTTAAAACTGATACGCTAGGCTCTCTCGAGGCTCTAGTAGGCTATATAGAGGCTCAAGGATTCCCAGTCCGTTATGCAGATGTGGGGCCAGTAGTTAAAAGAGATATCATAGAAGCTTCACTTACAAAGAAGGAGAATAGATTCTTAGCAGCTATCATAGCTTTCAACGTGAAAATTACAGAAGATGCTAAAGAATTAGCAAGAGAATACGGAGTCCCCATATTTGAAGGGAATATTATCTATAGAGTTGTAGAAGACTTTGTTAAATGGTATCGTGAAATGCGTGAAAAGGAAAAAAGACAAACATTAGAGAAACTAATTCTACCCGGCGCTATAAGAATACTACCTGGCTATGTTTTTAGGAGAAGTAATCCAGTAATAGTCGGTGTAGAGATACTCGAAGGAAGAATACGGCGCGGCGCTCCTTTAATGAGAGAAGATGGCAAGAAAATCGGTGAAATAATGCAAATACAGGAGCATGGAAAACCTCTAAATGAGGCAGAAAAAGGTATGGCAGTCGCTATATCGATTAGAGGCAAAGTTATGGTTGGAAGGCAGATAAACGAAGGCGATATACTCTATGTAGATGTACCCTTGGATCATGTCGACATATTATTATCTAAATTTAAAGAAGATTTATCGGATAGCGAGATAGAATTATTGAAAAAAATTAGAAAGATAAAGGTTAAACTAAGAAGCTAGCTAAGTTCACTGAAGATTTTTATAATTTTCTAGCATAATGTCCAAGACATCTGTAATGCTTCTGGGATAAACTACTCTTAAATTTTCAATAATTTCCTCCAAATGCCCCAGCAAGTCGCTTTAAAAGGGTCTATAATTCTATTCATTAGTGGAATATAGAGAGAAGGAAATAGTATAGCATCATCTATGAGCAGATTGTTCGCTATAAATACTAAGATTTGCTGTAACCCGGGAATATATTCCTTTTTACAGATTACTTGGACTCCGTGAATATCTCTGGTTACCCTATCCGCTATGATTTTTACAAATATTTCGTCTTTGTCTCCATGACTAGTTGTATCACTCGTGTAGAAATGATGACGAGCTGAAACTATTCTTCTACCAACTTTAACTATGTTATCTGAGGTAAAACCAGCGGAGAAAACTATTCTTTCCCCTAGAGGTATTTCATATAGGGGAAATAATCTTTTTATCCTGTAATTAAAGCCTTCAATGTTTAAAGCTGAGACCACACCTTGAAGAATGGATAAGCTATCAGATAAATGGGTAAAGCTTATCCCTGTTTTTTCATCTAAGCACTCTGCAACGGTGCCAGCAGCGAAGACGTTTTTGGTCGCCTTCATGTAGTTATCCACCATTATGCCTCCCACTTTGCCAATAGGAAGCCCCTCAATGCCGGGAACAAGTGGTCTAGTATAGCCTCGAATCACTAGTATCCTATTATTTGCAACTTTGCTCCAATCCATTTCTTTAAACACTAGATTACTCGGTATTATCTTTTTAAGAATTTTAAACATATCCTCGTCTAATACTTGACCATGTTTATAATCAAAGAACAACTCAATGTCAAAATTTGCACATGCCAGTTTATAAGCTATGTCTAAACCTTGAAAACCTCCTATTATCCCGATTTTCTCATGTTTATCTAATTCTTGAATTCTCTCAGCGAGACGTAAAGCTTCTTCAACTTTTTCTAAAGGATAAATTTCTCTATTTTTATCCGCAAGCTTTCTAGGAACTTTCAATGCCTTAACTCCAGTAGATATAAGTATTTTATCCCAGTACTCTAGATCATACTCTTCACCTGCCACTATCAACTTTCCATTTTTTGCAATGGTATTGGCTAGATTTTTCACTTTTTTAATTTCCACTCTCTCAACGTATTCTAGAAAGCTTTTCGGAAAGATTACCGAGAATGATGGTTTTATCTCATCTACTACAATCCCCGGTAGTAGACTACGTAAATATCCCGGAAAATCGGTATCGCAGATTAAAGTTATCTGAGAGGAAGGATCGATTTTTCTAATCCAGTGAATTGCATAAACACCAGCTAAATCTCC
>QMRG01000003.1 GCA_003649235.1 Thermoprotei archaeon
AGAAGAAAAATCATTGTTTTAGATACTATTAGCATTTCACTTTTAATTATTATAGCAGCGGGTATTAGTTATGCAATATCTCCTCTAATCATTTCAGGAGCTATGAGCTATTTTACAGATGTTGACTCTGCAAAAATAATCACTAAGGCGGCAACGTGGAAGGTGAAGAGTTCAATAACATGTTCAATTAGTCCTAGTTCGCCGATCAGCTTAGGACACAATGTTACAGTGTTCGGTCGAATCGAACCGGCTCGTAGCGGTATTTTAATAACCTTAAAGTATGAAATTAATGGAAGTGTTATAACGCGGACTGTCATGACTGATAATGATGGTACATATAGGGATGTATTTAAAACAAATAGCGCGGGTATATGGACAGTTCAGGCTAGTTGGAGAGGTAATCATTGGTACTATAGTGCAACTTCCCCAAAGATAACTTTTGAAGTTATAGAAGAGGTAGCAAACGAATGAGCTTGAAATGGAGAACTATAATCTTAGTTTTTCTTTCAATTACTCTAATTTTATCAATTTATGCTACACATCATTTTCATTCACTACCCGACAAAGAAGTCAACTTCATGCAAGAATTTGAGTACGTACATGAGGCCGAGTATAGATATAACATAACGCTTTGGCCGAGTATTCTTTACGATAATAGAACGGTGCTGATGCCTAACGAAGTTCCTTTTATACCACTAGTTCACTTACTAAACGTATCTTTTACATACTATTTCATGAGTAAACCAATTGTAAACGGTGATATAACCTATCAAGTCACTTGTTTCTTAGAGTCGCCTGCTGGTTGGAGAAAAATCATTGTCTTAGTACCACCTACTTTAATACACTTCAATTCCACGCCAGTAAGATTCTCTAAACTCTATATTTTTAACATTACTGAGATAGTGGAGTTGATTAATGCAATAGAGGATGAAACCAGAACTTATGCTCCGATCTATTATCTAAGAATTCAACCTTGCATTAATATTACTGCGTCTACGGGATCAAGAATTGTTAATGAAAGTTTTAAGCCTCAAATGGTAGTCAAGCTTATGTTCGGCGAAAACAATCATCTTGTTTTTGAGGGATTAAAGCATAAAAAGGAAAATGTCCTCGGAAAATATGTAACAACAGAAGTTACATGGATTAAACAAGCAAGATATGCTATGTACACTTTCACTGGTATCATTTTAATATCTATAGTTTATGTTGCTCAACAGATTTGGAAGGAGAGAAAAAGCATTTCTCCCATTGAGAAAGCTATGAAAAAGTATCGTGATATAATAGTAGATGCAGTTGGGCTAAGCGGGGAACGAGGAGATAAAAGTGTAGTAATGGTCAGGTCATTAGATGATCTAGCTAAAGTTTCAGATGAAGTTGTTAAGCCAATAATACACGTAAAGAAACCTGGTCTTCATGTTTTTTATGTATTAGATGACGATATACGATATGAATTCATCATCAAAGAAGGATAAGCTTCTTAATTCATTATTATAAAAAATTATTTTGTAATTAGACTTCTAACACCAGCGCTCGCTAAAACCCAAAGCTCAAGTACTTTGTAGGCTTCAACTATATCTCTAGCTTTATAAGCTACTGTTACACCGTCCAGGCGTTTAGAACCTGGAAGTAAAGAGGCAATATCGGCATAACCTGAAAGTGTAAAGGCAACTTCCATTTCAATAGGACTATCTAGCTTAAGAGGTTTAGCTTCTCCTCTCCTATATTTGGCAATAGCTTTTCTTACAGCTTCTCTTATCCTGTTTTTTAAAGTCTTCAAACTCGGACTTTTAGCCGAATACCTTGAATAAGACTTTTTAAACTCTACTCTTTCGGCCCAAGGAGTATATTTAGCCACATCTTCTAGAAGTTTAGAATCTCCAGCCACTAAAATTACTGGAACATTAAAATGTCCAGCATAGTATGTGTTTAAAAGATATTCGCTAACCTCTATGTCGTTAATCTTAAAATAACGTATAGCAGCTCCACTATAAGTATGATCAAAAACCGCTTCGGCCGTATTAGCTCTAGCATGATATCCTAGAAACATAGCCACATCTGCCTCTTTCACGTCAACAACCATGCTAGTTGGACGCGGAAATCCTCTAATTATTTCAACATACTCGGGTAAATCCTCCACCTTGATGTTTACCATAGGGCCATGACTATCAGCTACTATAACTTTCTCGAATCCTTCTTCTTTTAGAATTTCAGATACTACTAAAACAAGTTCAGTAGCTATTTTTCTAGCTTCCTCGTACAACGGTTTACCCACGCTGAGGTGATCTACACTTACTATAAAGGGCATGCCCTCTAGATCTACAGAGATATAGGCCCGCATTAAGTAAAAATATATAACGACATACTTACGTTTTCCGCCGATTACAATGAGCTCGTGGAGCAAACTGCCTAAAGCAGCGCGGAGATACATACTTTATCACTGCATGATAACTCCTACTCTCTTCTGGTGGTACGTCGTACCATATTTAATGCTTAACAAAGGACTCAGCGTAGAAGAAACCGGGCTCTTTTATACAACCGGGATGTTAACGAGTTCAATAATCAATTTTCTAGTGGGGAAATTCTTAGATAAAGGCTCGCCTAATATCTTAATGGCTATCATTTCGCTAATAGAATTCTTCTCTTATATTCTATATTTTATCGCTTTTGCCTCAGATCAACATATCCTCATTCTAGTAGCCATAGCTATAGAATATTTAAGTCGTGGTTTCTATCCGGCTTATCCCGCGTATGAATACGAAGTATATCCGGAAGAGTTAAGGAGTAAAGCCTTCATATATCATTATATCCTGCCGTATCTAACTCAAGCAGTAACATACCCACTGATAGGTTACTTATTATCATTTTACCGAGAAAATCTAGAGTTAAGCATATTGGCTATAGCAATATTCTCCCTCTTCTATGCATATATACCTATAAGCTGGCTACCTAAAAGTCGAGAGGAAAGTAGAGCTTCGTAAAGATAGAAAGCGAAAAAGGAGTGTTCCGAAAGAGCTTATACCTCTAGCTCTAATTCTGATACTCCTCTCCGTAGCCTATAATCTAGCTCCCACATTCGTCTTGGTAAATTTGTTAATAGAAAAATTTGGAGGAGGATTATTCCATATAGGAATTTATGAATCTATAGTAGGCTTTACAATGGCTCTTTTCATGCTTCCTCTACTAAAGGTTGATAAGAGTAAGGGAAAACTGCTAGCTCTTCTCGGAATATCTCTGATATCTATCGCATATGGCATTTTGGGATTATCCACGGAAATCTTTCATGTTTTTATCTCCGCGTTTGTATTATCGCTTGGAGAATCTATAATGACTCCATTTTACCTTGATGCGCTATTTTCTCGAATACCTGAGGAGATTAAAGGATCTGTATTAGGAGCGCTAGCTGGGATAAGAAAAATAATCAACCTAGCAGCTCCCTTAGTAGCTGGTTTTCTAGCAGCAGTTTCTCCTTCATTACCTTATATAGCGTCAAGTTTTACAATTATAATAGTAGCTATACTATTCGCAATTTACGGTTGACGAGCATGGCGCTAGAACTAAAAGACGTATATAAATGTAAAATCTGTGGAGCCTACACGGAGAATGAAGTTCACTGCGGCGTTAAAGCAATGTTACTTATGAATTCTAAGCAGAGAGTTAAGCTTAGTAAACTAATTTCCGGCATACTTAGACATTTTCCCGAAAGCTTCGATCTCCATCTAGATCGAGAAGGATTTGTCAGAATAAGAGAGCTAGTTAAGGCTATAAAGAGATATCGGAGAAGCTATTCTTGGCTTGCAAACGAGCATATAGTAGCATTAGCGTATTTAGATCCTAAAGGACGTTTCGAAATTGTTAACAATAAAATTAGGGCTAGATATGGACACAGTATTAACGCTGAAGTAAACTACGAAGAAGATAAAAGCGTAAAAATTCTCTATCATGGGACTACGGAGGAAAGAGCTAGAATTATTTTGAAAAACGGGATAAAGCCTATGAAGAGAAAAAGAGTCCATTTAACATCTAGCTTGGAAGAAGCTTGGCAAAATGCTAAAAGGTGGAGAGGAAAACCCGTTATACTAGTAGTAAATGCCGATGCTCTTAGGCAAAGAGGGATAAAAGTTTTAAAAGCTGGAAAATATGTCTACGTTGTCAAGCAGGTACCTCCCCAATGTATAATAAACGTGATTTGGAATGAAATATAGAAAAAAGCCTTATCCTAAAAATAGCGATATTGCCAAGGCTATACTCCAGCTTTTCTCGCTAAATCCTCTGGTAAAACCAGAGGATTTCGTGGATTCTGTCAAGTCTGTATTAGAAATGAATGGTTTCTACGTTAAGCTTGTAACTCCTAAACGAATCTGGAGGACGTATGAAAACATGGTGAAGAAGGGACAGATATACGATTATCTACTAGTAGTTAAAGAGAAGGAAAATACTTTTACCTGAGTTCTGTCTATTAAGCGAGGTGGTATCAATGATACATGAGACATTTATCATAATTTCAGTAGTAGCTGGAATCTCGGCTATCGCTTCTTCCTACTACCTCAAACTACATCGAGAAGAGAAGTTCAAAAACATGTTCTTCCTATCGCTTCTAACATCTATAATACTTATACCATCAATCATATCAGTGCTCTCCAGATCTGTTTTCGGAGATAGAGGCTTAGCCGTAGTGCCGGGAATTATTTCAGTAATTTTAGGACTCGTGGCTTTACTTATCTACGTAAGGGAGTAACTCTCTAAATCTCCTACATAAAATGTAAAGTTTTCAAATTTCCTGGCTAACATTTATAAACGAGTTACGGGGTTAGTATTTAGGTGCTAAAGTTAATGATTTTTAAGAGAACTGCTGAAAAGCTAAGAAAGCTTGGTTATATCGTTAAAATCGATGAGGAAATAATCGGAGTATCGGGGGTAAGTCATAAAATACCGTTTCTTATCGAAAATCCACAAAATGGAAGTAAAATATGTATCCATCTTGACGATGGAAGTAGTGAAATAATACTTCTTAAGCTTTTCAGCATATATGTAGACACGGGTATTCGGCAAATACTATTATCTGATAAGAAGAACATGTTTAAAGGAGTTGAAGTAATAAACATTAAAAGTGTTCCAGAGTTGTTAGATGTTATTGTTGATAGATTAGAGACCTCCAATAAACAGAAAAATATTTTAACCAAAACCTATTAGCCACTCAGTTGAATATGGGTAAGATAAAGAATATTATTTTTGATTTAGATGAGACATTAATAAAACTTCCCGTAGACTGGCCGGTGGCATACGAAGAAGTAAGGAAATATATAAGGAGAAACTTTACAAACCTATTAAATCTATTAGCAGAATTATGGAATACGGAGGATTATCATATAGTATCGCGAATTATAGAAAAATTCGAGCTTGAAGCTCTCGACTATATTCAGATTCTGGATAATTCTCAAGAATTAATATTAGACTTATCTAAGCATTATAGACTGAGCCTGGTCACTCTTCAAGGACGAAAAATAGCTGAAGAAGCATTACGCAAACTTGGCATCCGGAAAACCTTTGAAATTGTGATTACTCGAGACGATGCTCCAACACGGCTTAAACAATTACAAATGGTTCTTGAGAAAACAAGTTTTAAACCTAAAGAAACAATTGTAGTTGGCGACAAGTTAAACGATGTAGAATCAGCTTTAAAACTTAAATGCTGGGCAGTACTAGTCGATCGTAGAAATGAAGCTGAGCTGTTAAACGGATATGAAAGAAGAATATTTGTGATT
This sequence comes from Thermoprotei archaeon, assembly GCA_003649235.1. Classification (GTDB taxonomy): domain Archaea; phylum Thermoproteota; class Thermoprotei; order Thermofilales; family B69-G16; genus B69-G16. The sequence continues at coordinate 5,763 of QMRG01000003.1, forward strand.
AAAAATTTAAGTGAACTTGAAAGTTTATTAAATTCTCTTCAGTAAGAGAGTGCCTTGTCTAACCAAAAGTTTAAGTAAAAACGGAATTCCAACCTTTAAAAAATAAGCATAGCCTATCTCGTTTTTCAATAAAAGTTTTAAGTACTTTTCAATTAAACTTTTATATTCCTTTGTAAATTTAACGTCATAATACTGGAAACTATAATAAATTTTACTGAATAAATTCCCCACTTTTAAATTACGAAGAATGAATTTATCTATAATCTCCATATAGCTCAGTTTCTTCCTATTCAAAATTGCAGAAGCCGTTAAAGCTCCAATCCACCCGCTTAATAAAGCTTGATAAATCCCTTCCCCACTCCAAGGATCTCCTAGACCAGCTGCGTCTCCAACCAATAGTACACGTTTTCCTTCAAGTATACGTCTAGAGGAACCTACCACTGGTATACAACTATATTTCAGCATTTTATCCGCTTTTACTTTAAATTTTTTCTTAATATATTTCAAAAATCTCTTTACTGAAGCTCTAAATTCTTTACAACTAGACAGTCTACATCCTATACCTATATTGATGTATTCTTTTTTAGGAAATACCCAACCATAGCCATTTCTCAGATATCCTAAGGATAACTCGATAAAGTCGAGGTTATGTTTATAAGGTATTTCTGCCACGGCCGCAAGCATGAGTTCATTTTTCGACGATCTATGCTCCAACCCGGTCATTGCCGCAGTTTTTCCTTCTACACCATCGGCTCCGATTACAAAATCGGCTTTAAACACTTTGCTCTTAGTCTTTAACTCAAAAAATCCATTTTTTCTCTTTAATTCTATTAGAGGCTCATTTTCTAAGAAAAGAGCACCTGTATCTACCGCCTTCAATGCCAAAAATTGATCAAAAAACTTACGGCGCACAGTCTCTATAGCATTTTGAACTTCAAGGGTAGCTTCTAAACCTCTAACATGAGTAAGTTTTATCACATCAATCTTTTTCTCAATATAGCCTTTGTCATAGAGTCCAAATTTTTTCAAGAAATCTACAGTCTTTACTGTTAAACCGCCGCCGCAAGGCTTATCTCTAGGAAAAACTTCTTTATCTACTAAGATGATATCGAAGTTTTTCTGCGCCAAGAAATAAGCAGCTGTTGAGCCTGCTGGTCCGGCTCCAATTACAGCTATCTCGTATTTCTCCATAGCAATACACGATAATCTATAAACTGTCTAAATCAATTTTACCTTCTAAAACTCCGCTCTCAAGTATAGCATTTATAACTTTTTCTATATCTCCGCCCGCCTCTTTAGCTATATTTTTTACGATTGTTGTTGGAACTTCCTTAAGAAGTCCTAAATCTTTACTCGTGAATTGCTGAAGAGAATCTACAGCTATAATTGCTTGTTCTATATATGTTGCAGTGAGCTTAAGCCCGATCTTCCAGATATCTCCTTTAACTTCAAGAGCTTTAGCGCTTCCACTCCTTTCCTTACCTAGCAATAATCCAATTATATCATCTATAACTTGATATGCGCAACCTATATTATATCCATAAACTCCAGCTATACGTGCTGCTTCGATGCCGACCGTGGCACCGGCGCCTATAAAACATGCGGCTTCGAATAGTGAACCTGTTTTTAAGCCTATAATCTCGTCGTAGGTAATTTCACGCTCTATATTTTCACGGTTATACAGGATATCGAGTAGCTTTCCTAAAGAAGCTTTTCTCCAAGCATCCACAGCTAACTTGGCAAGCCAGTCTCCTTTCCTAGCTATAGTTAATACACTGGTTGACACCATTGTATGAGGTAAAATTGATGCTATGTCTAAGCCGTATTTAACCCATACGGCGTCTTTACCTCTTCTCTTTTTAGAACCATTTATAATATCGTCGTAAACTAGACTAGCCGTATGGATAATCTCTATAGCACATGCCAAATCTATCAATTCGCGTCTCTCTCCATTGAGAATTTCTCCTATAAGTATCAGTAATGCGCCTCTAAACTTTCCCTCTTCAGAGGCAGCATATCTTACAATACTAGCTAGTTCCTTGCTGAAGTTCTTCTCTATAAAAAACGTTAGATGTTCTTCTAGTTCTGAGGTAATTTTTTCCAGATATTCTCTGGCTTTACGTTCAGCTTCTCTGTTTACTATATCCATAATCTTCGCTATCTAGAATCATAATAAATAGATAAATTTTTCATATATTGAATTTATTAACATGTTAAATGGAATGCAGCTACAACATTCACTTTTTTACTAATTAATGTATTATATTCCTTCCATACGTCTCCTGTAAGTCCTTCAATCAATTTTATACCTCTGGACCTAAGATATTCTCTAACCTCCGCCGTCACCTCCATATACCCATAGTAGCCCTTGCCGACTATCAGCACCTTCGGTTTTTCTCTCTCCAGAACTTCAATGATATCTTCTAAGTGAAGCCTATGCCCCTCTTTCCTCCACCAATTAGGATAGATATTTTCTCGTGTCAATACCAAATCTTTAGTGTAGATTTTCCCATCTATCACCATTCTTCCAAAACTATAAGCTTGAATCTTCATACAGAAAATAGTAATTAAAAAACCTATTTATTTGTTGAAAGCCAAGGATAAAGCTTATAAAGTTTTTTAATAGACTCCCTAACTTTCTCTTCAGGATATTCATATGCTGGAAGCTTACCCGCCAAGTATTCATCGTAAGCTTTCAAATCTAAGAGGCCGTGACCGCTAAAATTAAACAGTATCACCTTCTCCTTCCCCTCCTTTCTAGCTTTAATAGCCTCATCTATAGCTGCTTTTACTGCATGAGCTGTTTCCGGAGCTGGTACATGTCCTTCAACTCTAGCGAAAAACCTCGCCGCGTCAAAGACTTCGACTTGGTTATAAGCTATACTCTTGAATAAGCCATGTTTTACAAGCAAGCTTAACGTGGGTGCAGCGCCGTGATACCTTAAACCGCCAGCGTGTATAGGAGGTGGTATAAAATCGTGGCCAAGAGTATACATCTTCAATAGAGGCGTGAGCCTAGCCGTATCTCCGTGGTCATATGTGTAAAATCCCTTCGTCATCGAGGGACTAGCCGTTGGTTCTACAGCTATAAACTGAGTATCTTTAGGAGCTTTTCCAGCAACTTTCATGTAGTAGAAGGGATAAGATATACCGGAAAAATTGCTTCCACCGCCGACACATCCTATAATTACATCAGGATAATCTCCCACTTTTTCTAATTGTTTTAACGTTTCAAGGCCTATTACAGTCTGGTGTAAGAGGACATGATTTAAAACGCTTCCGAGAGAGTATTTAGTATCTTCATGAGTAGCAGCATCTTCTACCGCTTCACTGATCGCTATGCCTAAGCTGCCCGGATTATCCGGATCTCTCTCAAGTACGCTTTTTCCAGCTCTAGTACGAGGACTTGGACTTGGAATAACTTCAGCTCCCCATAACTCCATTAAAACTCTACGATAGGGTTTCTGGAAATAGCTTACTTTAACCATATATATGGTAATTTTCAAGTCGAAGAGATTTGTTGCAAAAGCTAAAGCCGAACCCCACTGTCCAGCGCCAGTTTCCGTTGTTAAACGTTCTACGCCTTCTTTAACATTATAATAAGCTTGTGCAACCGCTGTATTAGGTTTATGGCTCCCAGGAGGGCTAAACTCAAATTTATAATATATCCTAGCGGGAGTCTTCAATGCTTTTTCCAATCTAATGGCACGGATAAGTGGAGTCGGCCGCCATAAAGTATACACGTCTCGTACCTCGCTCGGTATATTTATCCATCTGTCCATGCTCATCTCTTGTCTTATTAGTTCCATTGGAAAAATAATGCTCAGGTCTTCAGCTGTCAATGGCTCACCGTTAGGCTTTAGAGGTGGAGGTAGAGGCTCTGGAAGGTCTGGGAGTATGTTATACCAGTATTTTGGGATTTCATTTTCATCTAGATAGATTTTTGTTTGCATTGAAATCACTTGAAAATCTTCACTAATGTAAATATTTAAGCGTTATTGTACAAAAATGTCATAATAGTTTTTCTTTTATACGGAATATTTATTCTAAAAATTAGAGTCTGAAATCAATGAAAGCTTTATATGTTCCTCGTAAGCTCTACTTTTTAGAATTTTCATTCAAATTTTCTTATTTGTCTTGTTTTTCGAGTATTTTAACGCCGTTATTTTGAATATTTTACCTTAAGAACTGTTTAATGTCAAAATCAATATTTTAACGCTATTTTTAAAAATCTCAAATGATGTATTGGTTCGAGGCTTATGTCAAGTCCGCGTTTATGGGATTTAATAAATCTGAAATTTGGTCGAGCTGAGAAAAAGCTGAGAGTAATAAAAGCTTTTTTAAAATATGGATTTAAATTGAAAAGAGAAAAGGGTAAAGTATTCATATATTTAGACAAAGTTAAGATTTCATATTCTGCTTTAGCGAATGCTTTAGGAGTTGATAGAAGAGTAGTTGTAGAAACTGTTAAAAATCTTATTGAAGATGAATTCTTAAGAAACTTTTTTGAAAATCTAGAACCGGCAGGTGCTAGTCTTAGAGGAGTTTCACGTCTTCTAGGATATCGATGCTTAATAGTCGAAACCTATGAGGATAAGCCTGGAATTTTAGCTTCAGTTGCAGCAGCCCTTGCTAAGAGGAACATTAATATTTTACAAGTCATAGCCGATGATCCGAATATAATAGAGAATCCAAAACTTTACGTTATAGTATCCGGTGACGTTCCTGGTGATGTTGTAAACGAAATTTTAGAAAACAAAATTATAAAAAACATTACAATATCATAGGGTTACGGCCTTGTTCGAATACGAAGTGAAGGTAAAGGTCGAAGATCTGGATAAGATAAGGAATCGCCTTAAAATTTTAGGTGCTAAAAAACTCTGCATAAAAAGAGAAGTAGATATATATTTTCAACACCCATGTAGAGATTTTAAAAAAACCGATGAAGCATTAAGATTAAGATTTGAAAAAGAAAAGTCCATTTTTACTTATAAAGGACCTAAAATCAGCAAAGAGATTAAAGCACGGGAAGAAATAAACATACGAGTAGGAAAGAAGAACTCGGAAAAACTCATTTCTATCCTTGAAAAACTCGGTTTTTATAAAGTAGCAGAAGTGAAGAAAACCCGAGAAACATATAGGCTTAGAGAATACGAGATCAATCTAGACCATGTAGAAAACCTTGGAGATTTTATTGAAATAGAACTCAAAACGCCAAGTGAAAGTCTAGAATCCGCTACTGAAAAACTTAAGCTTTGTCTCGTAAAACTAGGCATTAGAGCCACTCCTATTCTAAAATCTTATTTAGAACTTCTCCTAGAAAAACAGAAACGATAACGGTGATCTAATGAGTGAAGCAGATACCATCATGAGCTATTTAACGCTCCTAGCTTACCTAATGGGGCTTACTCTAATTCTCTCTATAATATACTCTATAGCCGAATGGTTTTCAAAAGATAGAGTAGTTAAAATCTTCGAGGGCAAAAAAGTCTTAGTATTAATAGGTGGGGAAGTATACTGTGGAAAGCTCTACATACCTCCACGCAGCGGAGGAGGCTTCGAAGTCTTCTTTGAAAGCGATAAAATAGAAAATCCACTATCTCTACTCGCTTTTCTCATTGAAAATTACAAGGAAACTGGCGATGAGAAGTTTAGAGAAGAAGCTGAAAAGCTATTAGCAGAGCTTAAGAGAAAAGGTGTAATCTCTCAAGACATTGATCTCAATGATATAGAGCTTAATCCATGGTCTTCTCCCTCTCTAGTATCTCGAAAAGTCTATTCAAGCGAGCTTAAAGATCTTTACGCTATCATCAGGTTTAGAGACATGCTAAGCGAGAATGAGCGGAAAAAGATATGGAAAGAATTACGCAAACTCTATCATCCACCGTTTTTCTCTAGGTTGAAGAGGAAAATATACAATGCTTTAGCATATATCAAAGATAGATTAACAACCATTTTATCGCCAGCATCCCTACCTATGGTATCAACAGTTCCCGAAGTTAAAAAGGCGATAGAAGATCTTCAGAAAAAGGCTATAGCCGAACTCGGGACACTCTACGATCCACTCTTGGAAAACAGTATAGGACGATTAATAACTGTTAAGGTAAAAGATATCGACAATGAAGAGAAAATCTATCAAGGAATACTACGAGAGTATTCTAACAACTATGTAGCCGTATATGATGTAGACTACAGACTTCAAGTAAAGGCTAAATATAAAGGAACAACTATGCTAAAAAATTATCCTACTCTAATCCATAAAATTCACGGAATAGCATTCAAATATAGCGAGAAAATAACTATAAAATCTATAACCTGTTCTAAAGGTAAGACTAGTATTGTTCTAGAAAATTCTAGTAAGAGAATTATACGCGTAGAGAAGGTTAGAGTAGAAGATAAAGAATTGTCATTAGAGAAGGTTTTAAAGCCAGATGATACACTCACAGTAATCGTTGAGGGAGAATACGAAGATCCAAGTATCGAAATAGAATATGAAGTCTCTAGAGAAGCCGATATAATATGGCCTAAATCCAAAGTAAAGGTTATAGGTCTTGGAGATTATCCTCCAACGATGCTTGAAATGATATTGTCTACAGTATAGCAAAGGTAGAAACAATGAAAATAATTTTACTGCTCATAATCTCTTTTGTAAACTCGGTAGCTTATGGAATGCTTTGGCCTTTTATAACTATCAATATTTACATGCTGGGAGGATCCATACCTTCTATTGTATTTGTTCAAACAATACCATACTCAGCGTATATCTTGTCGCGGCTATGGGGGTCTCTCTCAGATTATTTCGGCAAGAGAAAGATTTTTATTATAACAGGACAAGTTCTTTCTCTAATTCCTCTCTTCATGGTTAGCTTGACTCAAAGACTAGATCTATTAATACTGCTCATTTTTCTATCTAACTTCTTTAGCTCTATCTCCTCGCCTTCTTTCTTAGCAGCACTCGGAGAGACGGGCGGTGGATCAGCGTATGGGTATTCACAATTAATCGGAAATATAGGATGGACTTTCGGGGCTCTAATAATAGGTTTTCTCCACGTTATGTATGGGCAGATGGGAGTTTATCTAGTAGCAGCAATAGTGCTCTCTATCTCCTTAATGATTTTCAGTCTATTCTATAGAGAGGAAAGTAAACCGAACAAAAGTAAACCCTTAAAGTTTAAAATCAAAGAATCCTTTAGCTTAAAACTAAAAGCCAAACCCGGATTCAAGATGTTTCTACTAGCTATGTTCCTAGCCTGGACAGGGGCTTACTGGAACTCAGAGCTATTAAAAATCAAACTCTTCACATTGCTTGGAGAATCCGTCGAAAAATACAGCGAAGTTTTCGGATATGGAGTAGGCTTACTCGCTATATTCGCGTCATATATCGCTACAAAAGTTATAGATAAATTTGGAGCTGAAAAACCCCTTACTTTAAGCACATGTATTTATACAATTTTCTCTATTCTACTTGGTATATTAAATGATCCAGCGTTATACGTGAGCTTATATATAGTCCCTATTTGGCCTATATTCTGGGCAAGTCAAGCAGCAGCTACTTATCAATTCTCTGAAAAAGGTTTTGAGGCAGAAAATATGGGAGCTTTTATAGTAGCTACGAGTATCGCTGTCTTGCCAGCTGTCATGAGCGGTTTTATAGCAGAAATATTTGACTTAAATATATCTATAGCACTATCAGCATTATTCTTCTTGGCGACTTCTATAGTATTATTCCTAACATTCTACATGAATAAGGTAGAAGTGTAACTTAAGGTAATTCAGAATGTCCGAAAAATTTATAAAATTAGCCTTTATCTAATTTTACTGGGATTATATTGCGTCTAACTAAGAGGTATCTAGAATATCTAGTTGCCGTCCATGCCGAGGAATACGAAGGTATAGCTAGATTATATAGAATAGCTGAACGTTTAGGAGTAAAACTGCCCTCGGCTCGTAAAACATTAAAAGAACTTGAAACGCTTGGTCTAGTACTTAGATTCCCTGGAAGAGGCTATAAGCTGACTAGAGCAGGGAAGGAAGTCTATCGAAAATTCATATGGAAGCATAGAATCCTCGAGACCTATCTCTGTCGGTTCCTAAACTTTAGTCCCGAAGAGGCTTGTGAATGCGCTTCTCACTTTGACGCCTATATACCAGAAGAAGTTATAGGTAGAATGTGCGAGCTCATGGGACATCCTCCTTCCTGTCCCCACGGATACGAAATACCTCACGTAGACCATGGAGGTGAAGAAGAATGAAAAAGCTACTAGCCGTAGTAATATTCATCATATTAACTTCGATGGCGAACGCCGTGTATGCCCCAGCTGAAAATGTAGTTGTGGTTGCGACAATATCTCCTCTCGCAGCTATAGCTAGAGAAATAGGCGGAGATAGGGTAATAGTCCACTACTTAGTTCCTCCTGGAAGCGATCCTCATCAATATGCTCTAAAACCAGAAGACTTTAACCTTGTTAGAAACTGCGACATATTCATATCAATCGGTAAAGAAGCCTTCTTAGGCAGTCTTCCAGAGAATCCTGGCAAGATTAGACTTTCCTGGAACGATTGGCTAGAGGCAGGAATTTACATCAAAAATGGCAATCCTCACTACCTCTGGTTATATCCGGAGAACGCTATAAAAGTTGCCGAGAAAATCTATGAAGCATTAATCAGCATAGACCCCGCCTGGAGACTCTACTATACTGAAAGACTTGAGAAGTTTAAAGCAGATATAGAAAATCTAGTAAGGTGGATAGATGAGTATACCACGATCGCCAACGTTAAAGGTGAAAAGGTAGTTCTGGCAGGAGCTCATTTCGTACCTCTTGCCGAAGCTATGGGTTTGAAGGTAGTCGGAGTATTGATAAGAGGAGAAGGAAAAACTCCTTCTCCGCTAGAAATAGCAGAGATAGAGAAGCGAATTAAGGAAGAAAACGTTAAAGTAGTGATAGTATTGGCTACACAGAAAATAGGAGATGAAGGCAGAATAGCATCAATATTATCCAGGGAAACCGGAGTAGCACTGGTATATTTATATGGCTCTATGTTCAGCGGAAACGATAGTTATATAGAATACATCAAGTACACAGTAACATCTATAGTCTCTGCGATAGAAGCGGCTAAGAGCAAAAGTTCATCTGAAACACAATTCCTACAATTCTCTCAGACTACATTGCTAGCATCTGTAGTTATTCTCTTCCTATTATCAATTATTGAAACAGCTATCTTGGTGAAAGGTAGATGAAACCTATTGTCAATTTAGAGAACGTAACCGTAGTCTATGAAAATAGAATAGCTCTAGAAGATGTAACTTTTAAGCTTGAAGAGCCTGCATTTCTCACAATCATAGGACCCAACGGCGCTGGGAAGACGACACTCTTAAAAACATTGCTCGGACTTATCAAGCCTATTAAAGGCAGAGTAACCGTACTTGGCTATAATGCTCTAAAAGATTGGCGTAAAGTAAGAAGATTAACAGGTTACGTTCCGCAAAGAGAGAGAATAGACTCTTCAATACCGATACTAGTTAAAGACGTCGTGCTTATGGGCAGAATACCAAAGGTCAATCCTGGATTTAGACTTATGGAAGAAGATGTGAAAAAAGCTAAGGAGGCGCTAGAAAGAGTAAATATGGAAGAATACTGGGATAAGCCATTTTCTCATCTATCTGGAGGACAGCAGCAACGGGTTCTAATAGCGAGAGCTTTAGCCTCGGAGCCTAACCTATTATTATTAGATGAGCCTCTTTCCGGCGTCGACGCTACCTCTCAAGAAATAATATTAGAAACTCTTAAAGGAGTTGTTAAAAAGGGAGTAAGTGTCATTATGGTAACTCATGATGTAAACCCTGTAATGGAGATAACTGATTATTTACTCCTACTTAATAGAAAAGTTATAGGCTTCGGCAAACCTCAAGAACAAATAAAACCCGACAAGCTACACACATTATATGGTCGTAAAGTAGAGATAATTAGAATGGGTGAAACCTGTTACGTAATAGGAGGCGATGCACACGCTTAAATAAACAGGTGTATGAGATGTTGGATATCTTCACCTACAGTTTTATGATAAAAGCTTTAACAGCTTCTATATTAGCTGCTGTTCTTTCAGCTGTTATAGGTTCCTTTACCGTATTAAGAAACCTATCGACTATGGGAGCTGCTATAGCTCACGCAAGCCTTGCCGGAGCTCTTCTAGCCTTTTTCCTGGGTATTGAGCCTACTATTGGAGCCATAGTTCTCAGCATACTTTTTGCATTGATAGCGGCTTATAGTGGCGAAAAAGGAGGAAAAAGTATGGACGTAGTTCTAGGAGTAACATTCGGTTTTTCAGCTGCAATAGCAGCACTTATGTTATCTCTGACTAGAGAATACACTGTGGCCGCGTATTCGTATTTAATAGGAGAAGTTCTTGGAGTTACTGACGATGAACTTTTATTATTAGGTGTTTTCGCTTTCTCTTCACTAACACTGGTAATTCTCTTCTATAAAGAATTTAAGTTTATAACTTTTGATAATGAAGCCGCCGAAGCTATGGGAGTGAACACTAGGCTTTTCCACTACTTGATGATAATGCTCATAGCCGTGACTACAGTAGTAGAGCTTAAAGTCGTAGGCTCTATTCTAGCAGTAGTGTTCCTAGTAGCTCCAGCAGCAGCTGCTCTAGAATTCTCCCATAGCTTAGAGAAAATGGTTCTACTATCTATACTATTTGCATCGCTGTCCGCAATCCTCGGAGTTATAATTTCGATATTCTTTAATCTACCAACAAGCCCTACTATAGGAATTCTAGCAGCGGCGCTATACCTAGTATCTCTGATATTATCGCCTAAGAAAAAATGTTGTAACTTTTAGAGAATTTTCCTCCTAACTTCAAAAGAAAATTCAGGTTCTATAACTTTAAATAATTCAGGATATTTCTCTCTAGCTTTTTCTAACAACTCTTTCTGAACGCTCTCTTCTACACGTGGAAAATCTATTATCCAAAATTCGCATCTATCATCTCCGGCCGCCTTACACTTAACTTCTCTAACTATGGCAAATCTTTCAGTATCTAGTTTTTTAGCAGTATAGAGTATGACTTGACTGGTTTGATAAGCACCTTCATAAGCCCCAGCGGGATAAGTGCATATTGGCTTTCTAATCGGGAGTCTAACGCCTCTACACCATGGACAATCGTTATCCCAGAACTTAGCTATGAAGATCTTATGTCCATACCAAACCTCCCATCCCGACTCTGTTCCCGTCGGCATACGTCCGGCAAACGTATACCAAGCGACTTTAGCAATGAGCTCGGTTTCTTCGAAAGGTTTCAATTTTTCCACATCCTTTGTCAAAGCCAGCATATATTCATGTCCCATCGAAAACCCCCAAGTGAAGATACGCTTCATAGCCTCTTCGAATCCCACTAAGTCTATTAACTCAGTGAGAGCTGAAATATAGAGAGTTCGAATAGTGAAAATATTAGCCGTCTCGCTTCCCAGATGTTTTCTAGCTCTGGCCAATAATAGAGCTAGGAACTCTTTCATAGGAGGTCTACCTTATTATTACTTGCAAATCTTTTATTTTACCTTTAGCATGTAATCTTTTAAGAAATATTAACAAAGTATACGGATCTAAATTAAGTTCTTTTGCTAACTCGCTAGCCCATTTAGACCCATTTACTAGTTCTAAAATTTTTACTTCTATATCTGAAAGTCCTTCTAGAGAAGGTTTAGAATCTAAAGGAATTGGCAGATAATCTATATGCATAGCTTTTTCTTCAACTCTCTTTGTAGCCTCTTTTTTGACTTCTTCTTTAACTTTTTTTGCCTCTTCTCTAACTTTTAGCTCTTCCATCAATTCTATTAAACCATTGCCAGTTTTCGCTGAGACTATTAAAATTTTTGTATTTAAACTTCTAGAAAGGTCATTTAAATCTTCATCACTTATTCTCCTCTCTAGATCGGATTTATTACCTATGAGTAAAATCTTTACACCAAAAGGTATGAGGGAATACCACTTATTCATATTAGAAATGGTATCAGGATTTGATAAATCAAAAATTAAGAGAGCTTTTTCTATCTTCCACATCTTTATACCATGCACTAATACGTCTACAATGCTCGGATCTCCTCTAATTTCTCTAACATAAAGATCTTCTCTTATTTTATAATCTCTAAAGAAGCGCGGTTCACTATAATCTACTTTTACCCCTGGGAAAAGCGTTTCAATAAGAGATGACTTTCCTACCCCCTTATCTCCAACGAAAATAATGAATTTTCTTCTAGAAATTAAGCTCAAGATTACACCTCATACTCTACTTTCATCGGAGCCTTTATAGATTTTAACGCTAAAGGCACTAGCTTCAATCCGCTAATTCGTTCATATAATCTCTTGGCAACAGTATTATCGTAATGAGATATGAGGTAGCCTAATCTTTTAGCACCTTCTTCGTCGGTCATTAGGACTCTAACTCCCATCTCCATCATAAACTCAGATTTATAGAGCATCGAGGCGATCTTCTTCCCGTAGTAGAACATATCCTCGCCGAACTCTCTCCACCAAATTTTTTTATATTCCTTTAATACCTCAGGTTCCCCTTTGTCCAAAGCCTTTTTTACGATTTCTGCAGCGATAGCCGCTCCATAAATAGCACCATACAATCCTTCTCCAGTAACTGGATGTACAAAGCCAGCGGCGTCTCCTACAGCTAACAGACGATATTCTATTGAATATGTCTTCTTCCTCGGTACATCGCCGAAAGGTATCAACCATGCCCTATCATAATCAACTTTTAAATCTCCGGGTAAAACTCTGACTTTTTTAGCTTTCTCTATAAATTCTTGAAACATCTTCCCGTGATTCTTAAAGTATTTTAGATTAGTCCCTATACCGATGTTCAAATATCCTTTTTTTGGAAATACCCATCCGTAACCAGTAGGTGCAGCTCCAAAAAACAAGAATATAGGCCTAGACATTCTATCGCTCCAAAGCCTAAAAACTTTCTCCATATCATACGGACATTCGGTACCCCAACATGCTCCTAACTGTTCAACTCGTAGCGGAGGCAAGCCAACTTTCTCTCCCAATCTATCCTGAACTCCATTCGCCAATATGATATAGCTAGATTCGTACTTCTCGCTGTCCAGCGTTTCGACAAGAACTCTTTCATCCACCTTTTTTACGTTAGTGACAGTCTTTTTCTCCTTTAATTCCGCTCCTTCAGACTCTGCAATTTCCATCAATTTTTTATCAAAAACTGAACGTCTAACTAAACCGCCGTATTTTCTCAATTTTTCTCCATATCTTATTATCAATTCTCTGCCTTTAGGAGAAAACACTATAAAACCGTCTATTTTAAGCTCTATAGCCTCACTAACTTCCTTTGAAACATGTTCTACTAAAAACTTTTCCACACCATAAGTTACGCCACCGCCGCAGAACTTATCTCGTTCCTTTCTACTCTTCTCTAAAACTAAAGTTTTAAGACCTAGACGAGCAGCTATAGTAGCCGCTACGGAGCCTGAAGGACCAGCACCCACTATTATTAAATCATAAACCACAGTATCACCTAAGCTAGCAAATAATGGCTATTAATAGTTGTCTTATATTTCTTCTAATATTTCTATCTCTTTTAAATTTCCTAAATATAAGGACTGGTAATGAATTATAAATTTTAAATGTTAAATACTGATATACTTTGTAATTTCTTTAAAACGTTTCAAACCAACAATTTTAACTAAAATATCTCGGTTAAGCCTAGCTCTATTTCTTAAAAATAAGATCTTTTTAGCAGTTCTAGGCCCTACTCCAGGTATTTTCAGCAATTCTTCATAAGAAGCGGAGTTTAGATCAACAGGATAGAGATTCTTATGCTCTCTTGCATATTCTTCTTTCAAATTCTTGAAATCTTTAAGCATATTGCTATCGTCTAACAATAATTCAAAATCCTTTAAAGTAAAGCCATAATCCCTTATAAGGTAAAAAGCCTGATAAAGTCGTCTAACCCGCTTAGATGAACATGGCAAAAGCTTTTCAAGAGGAGTATCAGGTATAGGCTCAAATGGACTGTAAAAGACTCTAGCTAGTTTATGCTTCTTAACTAGAAACTCAGTCAGTTTTAATATTTCAAAATCAGTATTCCCTACTCCAACTATGAGCTGGGTTGCAACTCCGGCTTTTAAAAGTCCTTTCTCTCTACCTATCTTAGAGGCAATCTTTAAAATTCTAAGGATATCATATTTATAACTGCCTTTATCAGGTGCAATCTCGTAAAAAACATCAGGAGTTGCAGCTTCTACGTTAACTCCGACTCTATCAGCAACTCTACAAGCTTCCTCAATTAGATATCTTGGAGTTCCAGGCATAAGCCGCAAGTTTATATAACCTGTAAAACCTCTAGTTCTTAACATCTTAGCAACTTCGATCTCCTTCTCGACGACGTCTTCTGGATCTTTAAAAACGCTAGAAGAAAGGAAAAATCCGGAAATTCTACCTCTCTTCCATAATTCCAGTACTTTATCGACTAATTTTTCGATTTTCCAAAAAGATCTATAAACTCTCCTTCCCTTTCGAAATGCACAATATCTACATTCATTCACACAGTAAGAGGCAAGCAAAGTTTTAAAAAGTGGGACGCGGCGTCCCTTATACCATGACAGGTAAATTGGAGAATCCCAATCCCATCTAGACATAGCTACTAGAGCTTCTTCCTTGCCGAGCCATTTGCTCAGCGTTACTTCCATCAAATATATTCCTTAAAATTATCTTTATTAAAATAATAGAGCTGATAGTGTGTGTAGAGTGAAAGTATTTAGCTTTTCTTTTGAATACTACCTTTTCTCTTTAAATATGCTACTATTCCTATGGCAATGATTACTGCAATAACAGTAAGCACGTAAAAGGTATAATCTTTCTTCTCTTCTTCGACAACGTTCTCTTTTTCAAGTACTATAGTATAACTCTTTTCTTCTGAAGCCTCTATTTCTATCGTTCTGCCTTTATATCCTACCGCCTTAACACGCACAAGATACTTCCCGGGCAACAATTCCACACCATCTGTACCATTATTTAAAGGAGAGTATACAGCTACAAGGTAACCGTTTTCATTCAAGAAATACGCAGTATAATTTTCTACTTCAACGCCTTCTTCGCCCTGCACTATTAACTTTACCTTAACTTTCTTAATTACTTCAATAGGTAGCACAATAGTTATATTCGTGTTTCTTCGCACTTCAACTACTTGTTTAACAACAGCATCTTTCTTCACTACTAAGAGTTCATAATCTCCCTCTTTTACGCTAAACGAGCAAATTCCGTCGACGTCAGTAATATTCTCGGATAAAAATTCACCGCTATACTTGTATAATACTACACTGGCATTAGCTACGTTAATCCCCATCAAATCTTCAACTTTAACGCTTAACTTGAATATCTTAGATCTCATTCTTATTCGAATGTGAGTGTCACTGGTTAAATTAATAATCTTCATGACGTCGAAGAAATCTTCCTTTGAAGTTATGATCGTGTAGACTCCCTCTGGTACTATTTGACTCCAACTTCCGTTCTGTAGTATTATACTGAGGCCTAGTTCTTTAATAGTTAAATTAACATTATCTAAAGAGTTATTATTATTATGATCTAAAACAGTTATACTCAAGGTGTGATATTTAATTTCTTCAGGCTTTTCCACCTTCTTTTTCATATACTGATACACTAGCATTGAAGTTCGAGAATACACTACGATTTTCCCAGCATCTTCCGAGAAGGCTATTTTCTTATTACGGTTGCTTACAGGTATTTGGTAGCTTAAACCTCCCTGTTTATAGACCACTATTTTGGCTAAAGGATCGCCATTTCTATAGTGATATACTAAAATGGTAAAGTTACTTGCTAAGAAAACTTTACGTAAATCGCTTTTACGCTTCGGGATTCTAATCCTCTTTGTGTAGACAATTTTTAATTCTGGATTCACTATTTTCACTATAGTTTGATCTTCACTCTCTTCTTCATAATAGAGATATTTTCCATCGGGGGAGAAGCCACGGAATACGCCTATTTCCGTAGTTGATAATTCCTTAATCTTCTCGAGTCTATGTTCAGCAAAATTCGCTTTGTACTTTACTATTTTATCTGTATAAACTACGCCTAATTCACTTAGATCATCTGGCAGGAATATATCGAGGACATGTTTTTCTCTTTCAACTCTAAGCAGGAGTTTGCCGTCTGCAATGTTAAAATATTTAATGTATTTCTCTTTAGCCGAAAGACAAGAGTAGCAGAAAGTCTCAGTAGTTAATGAGATGAGCTTATTCTCATCAGTAATAAGTATCCTATGAACATCCTTAACCACTTTCGATATTTTTCTAATATCATTCTTCTCCAGATCTACTAGGTAAATATAGTTTTTAGGACTCCCTCTACTCTCTCTAACCCCGCCAAGAGCTACATACCGTTCATTTTTTGCAAATGCTACAACTCGTATCTTGCTTTCAACTTCAAATTCTTTAATATCCTCAGCAGTTAGGTTTATTATAACAAACTTACGTGGAGCTTCCTGTTCAAAGTATAACAGTTTTCCAGAGGGAGAAAAACCTGCTATCTGAATATCTCCGAAGGCATTATATCTGCCAATAATGGTATTATTCCTATATACCAGTAGACTATTATTTCCAAGGAAGATTGCCATTAATGTACCATTCCTGGATAACGTTAAGTATCTTATTTCATAGTTAAATGTGTAATTATAGGTCAAAAAATAATCCCAATAGTATTCCTCGACTTCTTCTTCAGCTAATGATATCGGGAGGTAAATACTGGATATGGACGTAGTTAATATTAGGATTAGCAATAGTATTTTCTTCATAATCTCTATTCTCCAAATAGTAAATGTAAATATAAATTTCCCGCTATTCCAATCTAGGATAAACTACAATACTCTGCCTGCCTCTCATTAACCCCACTCTTACAGTATCACCTCTTCTTTTTCTAGCTATAAACTCCTGTAAATCTTTAACATTAAACACAGGTTCTCCATCTATAGTTAAAATCACATCACCAACTCTAATACCGCTCCTTTCAGCAGGAGAACCTGGTTGGACATAAACCACCAGGGCTCCTCTCTCAACTGGCAGATTATAATGTCTCGCTAAATCGACGGTAACGTCGACGCAGCTAACGCCGAGAAAGGCTCTTCTAATTCTCCCATATTGAAGTAGCTGGTTTAGAGAATCCTTTATACCATTTATAGGTATGGCGAAGCCGATGCCTTGAGCGAAAGGTACTATAGCCGTATTAATGCCTACTACTTCCCCTTGTAGATTCACTAAAGGTCCTCCACTATTCCCTGGATTTATAGCTGCATCGGTCTGTATCATGTTTTCTAAAACTACCGTAGGAGATTTTATCGTCCTGTTCAAAGCACTTATAACACCCATGGTAACAGTAGGAGGGCCTTTGAGACCTAAAGGATTCCCCATCGCTAAAACTATCTGACCGACTTTAAGCTTATCCGAATCACCTAGTTTTAGCGGTTTTAACCCCACGTCTCGGGCTAATTTTAATAAGGCAAAATCACGGCTAGGATCGCGACCTATTACTTGTGCATCTACTAAACTACCATCTCGTAAAACCACTTTTACTCTTTGAACATTTGCGACTACATGATTTGAAGTAGCTATATAATTACCATCATATACTACGAATCCAGACCCTATCCCCTTAAGGGGAAGAGGGATCAAAAATAAGTCTATAATCTTTACCGTAGTTATCCCTACAACGCTAGGACTCACCTTCTCCACTACTTTAGTTATAACTTTTTCCAGTTCGAACATTTGATTCCCTTCGAATACTACAAATAATGTCTATTATTTAACTCTTGGTCTTGCTATTTTCTGCTTTTTTAGCCTTTATTCTACTGATACCGTACACAGGTATAACGCTTAACACTATGAAAAGCACAAATAGGAACGTTATAGTAAAAGGCTTTGATGCTATCAGAGAAGGAGGAGTCTCAGTTTTTTCCTCTACTAGGTCTATAGTTTTGAGGTCTAAAAGATAATCTTCGTACCAAACTTCAATTTTAATCTTCTTCTGTCCTTCTAAAGGAGCAGGAATGAAAACTGCTTTTTGTTCATTTTCTGCAAGATATATTTTCCTTGTAACATCTAATTTTTCTCCAACAAGTCTAACGAAGAAGTAGCCTGGCTTTCCTAACTGTCTCACAATAACATTAACTCCTTCAATTTTAACCTCTGCATCGATTATTTCAACTTTATACCCGGTTATTTTCTCAGGCAGTTTTAAATCAGGAATATACAAGTCTAAAATATAGACGTTGGGTGCTTCTGGTTCATTATAGTTTATCCAGAGTATCCTAGTCTCCGAGGTTTCACTGGGCTCTTTCGCCGTTTTAGGCTCCCAGGTATAAGATATTAACTTAACCTGAGGATCTAATTTTATCTCGATGACGTCTATCCAGCTTCTAGGATCGCTACTAGTAAAACTATCTCTTATCCTTATGCGGTAAGTACTATCTTCCAGTTTTTCAACATATTCTGTTGTATTGAGATATATCAAAACCTCTATTACATATGCGCCTTTAAACTGAACCATTTGACGTGTTCCATAAACGTCACACATGACGTATTCTTCATCATCTTTATACACATGCGATATTATCTCATACTTCACTCTCTTAGGATCAGAAGTAAACAATAGAAGAGCAAACATTACATAAAGATCTTCTCCCGTTTTAAGCTCCTCCTCTACTTCAGGCTTCCCAAACCAACTTTCTCCCTCTACCGTAAATGGGTGAAGTTTCTGCTTAACAATAACAGTACCATCGGCGTTAAAATATAATTCAAAATTTAAGGCATACCATAATTCCTGTCCTTCAACTCTAACTGTGAATATCGGAACGCATAACAGCAAAGATAAAATTAGGATAGATAAAAATCTCTTCACTAATCACCCCTCCTAAAATCCAGCTCAATATATTCTAGTTCAAGATAGCTGGGAATTATAAACTCTAGGAGTCCGCTTCCATAGAATGTCCTGCCTTCAACTCCAAATGGTACGTGAAGATTCGTAAAATCGCCTATTTTAGGTTGGTTTAAGTCTTCTAGCATTTCAACATCTATCCATCCCCAAGGAGGCACGTATATCTGAACCCACATATGTCCTCCCCAGTGGGTAAGCAAATTCATACCCTCTTGTAGCGACGCGTTTAACCAATGTTTCTCTTCATATGTTGTTAATAAAAATCCGAAAACCGTTCTAGCTGGCAGGCCTAAGATGCGAGCCATAGTTACGTAAGTATCTGCAACTTCTACGCAATCCCCGTGAACGGCTAAACCCAAGCCCTTTTTAACAATGGCGTGATCCGAGCCTCTTCTTCCTCCTGTAATTTCATATATCAAATGATCTTGAATCCATCTAGCTATCTTCTCGGCAGTCTCCAATGGATTATCGCTATACGCCACATTATAGGCTAGATTCCTTAAGGTTTCATTATCAATATTCCAGTAAATACTGTCATCTGTATATATCCTAGCTATATCCAGCGGAGGCCATAAAGCCTCTTCTTTTTTTAAAAAAACTTTATACCCACTAACTTTTATAGTATATGTTAGATTTATCCACAACTTATCTCCAGGCTCTACCTCTACAAAAATTAGCGCAAAAACATTACCTTCCTCATCGCTTTCAAATCTTAAAGGTTTAGGTTCTATATTTAAAATTCTACAATAAACTCTACTCGTGTTTCGCGGTATTGATACATAGACATATTCTCTCACGACTCTGTCTAGTTTATTAACGAGAAGGGCTTTTTCATAAACCATATACGTGTAATTGTAATACTCTATCCTAGTCTCAGCAAGAGCCTCTGTCGTTCTATCTTTATACACTATAGTGTTTGAGGGTAGCAGGAAAGCTAGTAAAAGAATGGTCGTGATGATATATCTTTTTTCCATACATATGAAGACTTGATTTCAGCATATAAAAGTTTAAGCATGCCATATGGGAATAGTTAAATTGAACTAAATACATTAGAATTAATAATGAGAATCCACAAATTGTCGACTATAGTCCTATTACTACTAATCTTATTTTCAATAGTGGTGATGGCAAATCCTTCTAAAGAAGAAAAATGTGTATCGCTATCCTGTGTAGGAGAAGACCATTTAGAAGCTGAAGAGGCTAAAAGGAGAGCTGGCAATCCCTGCTGGGGTTGGTTAGCGACGCACACATATCCTCTTTCATATAAGATGAGAGTTTCGAAAATAGATGTTAAAGTAACAATAGGCCCATTAGATATCCCTGGTAGAGAAGGAAGATTATTTATAGAAACGAGTTTAGACGGCGAGAACTGGAAAATTGTTAAATCATTTCGCGTAAGGTCTGGCGAAGAGTATGAATTCGAAGTAGAACTGGAAAATCCTAGAGATGCTGAATATATTAGGCTTAGAGTTGATCCACCACCTTATGTTGGTGAATGGCTTTCAGTAGACTTCTCATCGCTTACTATTTGTGAAACTATTGAGAAAACTGGTATATGCAACGTTACGTTATTTTCTGTAATCATAGCGGCTCTGACACTGTTATTAAAATTTAAGGTTTAATATTTCACTTTTTAGTACAAAAATGTTAAAAATATTATGTCTATATTTATCATTTTTCTACCTATTTTTTAGATAATTTCTTCTATTTTTACAAGAAGGAATATATTTATTAAGTAAAAGTTTCTCTATGTTCTCATGGAAATATTAATGGTACAGATGACTGGCAACTACCCTCTAGATATAGGGGGGCCGGCTACAGTAGCTTATTACATAGCGTATAACTTGGCTTTACGGAATGTGGAGGTCTCGATGCTTATCCGTATAAAAGAACAGAACGAGTTAAAGGAACTGAGAAAAACTAGCGAATTTCAGATCTTAGAAGAAAAGATTAACATTATACCTGTAACTATGAAATACGATTTTAAAAATATGGTGAATATACCAGCGGTCCTGTATAAGATATATAAGGTAACCCGAGACTTTAATCCGGAAAAATACGATATAATACATTATAACTCTCCTCCGGTAGACATAACGTTATTATATCCTCTCAAATCTAAGGGAAAAACTAAACAGACTATAGCCATACATGGAGGATTGTTTTATGAAAGTGGAAATTTCATCGGCCGCTCCATTATGAGGAGATATTCGAATCTGTTTCAGAGAGTTATAGCTCTAAACGAATTTTCTAAAAAATTAGCGTTAAAAGCTGGTTTTGTAGAATCTATTATTGAGAAAATACCTAATGGGGTCGATATAGATTATTTTAATAAAGTAAATAAAATCTCTTTAGATGGCGATCCTTCTTTAGTATATGCTGGAAGATTGACTAAAGTTAAAGGTGTGGATATCCTCCTGGAGGCTTTTCATCTTTTCTTGAAAACTCATCCTAAAGCCCATCTTTATGTTATTGGAAATGGAAAAGAAAGAGCATATTTAGCTAAATTAGTAGAAAGATTGAATTTATCAGAAAATGTGACATTTACAGGCTTTATTCCATCAATTAGAAAAGTTCATGAGTTTATAAAATCGGCCGATATCTTCGTTTTACCTTCATATATGGAAAATTTCAGCATCTCACTGCTAGAAGCTATGGCTTCTAAAACTCCTATAATAGCATCTGATGCAGAAGGCAACCTAGAAGTGCTTGTAGGGAAAACTGCGTTATTTTTCCGTCGAGGGGATAGTAGAGATTTAGCGGAAAAAATTAGAGTATTAGCTGAAGATGAAGAATATCGTAGCAAGCTCGCTGAAGAGGCTTATAATCTAGCAATTAAAGAGTATTCCTGGGATGTGGTTACAAATCGTTATCTTCAAGTTTTCCAAAATCTAGTAGGAGAAAGTCGATGATAAGGTTAAAAATTCCTTTAAAAAATGCATCTAAGCCTTTATTGATACCAACTTTTGAAGGTAGTGATCAAGCTGTTCATCCAGATATAGTCAAAGTAGGAAGAAAATATGTGCTTACGTTCACTCCTTATCCGTTTTCAAATGAACTTTATGAAAATCCTTCAATAGTTGTCAGTAACGATGGAATATCATGGTATGAAGATGGTATTAAAAATCCAGTA
Organism: Thermoprotei archaeon; assembly: GCA_003649235.1. Classification (GTDB taxonomy): domain Archaea; phylum Thermoproteota; class Thermoprotei; order Thermofilales; family B69-G16; genus B69-G16. The sequence goes on from QMRG01000003.1 coordinate 27,870, forward strand.
GCGCGACCAAAAGCAGATGATGAACTTACAAGTGATCCAGATATCGTATATACAAATGGACGTTTCTACCTCTTCTATATAAACTGGAAATGGGGCGGAAAATTTTTCAAAAAAGCCAGGGCGTTAATGAAGCAGTATACCAAACAGTACTTTTCTGCGATAAATCTAATCGTCTCACGTGATTTAAAAAATTGGAGTCATCCTCTCCAAATAGTAAAAAGTGGAGGTTTTTCTAGTTTCTTCCCATTTACTAGGCTAATCGTAAGTCCCTCTGTAACTTGGGATAGAATATTTAGAATGTGGTACGTAAAAGTTTTTGGATGTACTAATACGCAACCACGTATGTACTATCGGGAAAGTTTCGACGGGATCAAATGGAGTAGAGAGAAGAAAGTATTTATTGAAATGCCTAGAAACGAGGTTTTGTGGCATATAGATGTCGAGAAGCTAAGTAACGGCAGCTATTTAATGATCATCGCCGCCTATCCACAATCGGCTAATTGTGGAAAAGTAAAGAGATTATACCTGGCGTTATCGGATGATGGTCTCAAATGGACTGTTTTTAAAGAACCGTTACTCACAACCAGTACTGGAGAATCTTGGGACAGCGATGGACTCTACAGGTCCACGTTTACCATCGAAGATGGTAAAATTCATCTTTGGTATACCGGCTTAAAAAATGAAGTATGGAGAATAGGATATACAGTATCTGAAACTCCTCTATTTAGTGAAAATGTTTACTCATTAAACGTGGTTGAGGCGAAATAATGAGGGTTCTTCTATATATAGACGATTTGAGTATAAAAGGAGGCGGAGAAAGAATTGCAATGTATTTTCTTAAAGCATTGCTTAATAATGGAATAGATACCTATTTTTTAACACTAACAAATGTTAAAACATTTGAAGAGATTAATAAATATCACAGAGAGTATCCGGAGAAATTTTTTAAAGCATGGCCGACTGCGAGATGGAGTTATGTGATTCCTAAAAAGACAAGGCTAATTAGTATAGCTTTAGACTTCATATTTTTCATAACGATATATTTACAACTATTTTTGATAAATAGGAAGGTAAAACCCGATGCGTATATCGTTATCGTAAATACTACGTGTCAAAATGCACCTTTCCTGCTTCATGGAAAACCAGTTATATCTTGGGGTTTAACTCCGTTCAGAAAGAAGTGGCCGCTTGTGCTCCAGAACGTTACTCTAAGGAAGGGATTAATAACTAAAAGGCTAATCCTAGTAGTAGGGTCTAAACGTCAAAAACAGGTATCCGATGCAGAGTATAGACCATATATTAGAGTGATTACGGTAGGTTACGACGATAAGCTATTCAAGTATAGTGATGAAGAGAAAATCAAAGGAAGAATAGTCTATATAGCTAGAATTTCGCCAGAAAAAAGGGTTGATCTAGCAATAGAAACTGCTAGATTTCTTAAAGATAGATACAAAGATTTTGAGTTAATGATAGTAGGCTATCCACAGAGTATAAAATATTATAAAAAGCTCAGTAAAATGATAGCAAAATATGATCTGCTAGAAAACGTAAAGATAATTCCACAAGAATCTCCAGAAGTTATTAAGAAAAACTTAGCAAAAGCAGAGATTTTTTGGAATTTCTCTGATGGATATGGAGGAGTGGTGAATTATGAAGCTTTGGCCTGCGGATGTATACCAGTAGTTTTACGAAACTTCAAGGATCAGATAAACAAATACGGATATGTAGTAGATGATATTGAGGAAGCCGTCAATGCAACAATAAAAATATTGAAAATGGAATATAGTGAAAAGAGAAAAATAGCATTAAAATGTTCAAAGTATGCAAAGAAATTTTCTAGATCATTTTTTGAGAAAAAATTTATTAATCTTTTAATCACCAAGCTATCAAATCGAGGTTGATTAATATTAAAAAACACATAGTCTCTATAGTAATACCATCTTATAATTCACATTCTACAATAAAAGAGTGTATAAAAGCCTTGCTTAATCAAAATGTAGAGAGAGACTATGAAATAGTAGTAGTCGATAGTAGCGATGATAAAGGAGTTGTTGAGATGCTTAAAGAATTTCCAAAAGTGAAAGTTCATTATTTTGAAAAGCATGTAAATGCTGGTAAAGCGAGAAATTTAGGAGTAAAATTAAGCAGAGGAGAGATTATAGCCTTTATAGACTCGGATTGTATAGCACCTGAAAACTGGCTTAAAAAGATTCTGAAATATTTCGATGAATATCCGCAAATTTGTGGAGTTTTGGGAGTTTATACTGGAGGACGTAGCCTATTAGAGAAAATATGTGGAGGAGAATTCTTAGAGGAATTCAGTATAGGATTTTTTGACGGCTTTATAGAGGGAAACTGTGCTTTTAAAAGAGAAATTTTTGAAAAAGGATGTTTTTGGAGTGAAAGAAGCAGATCTGAATACGTAGATTTAGCTAAATGTATAAAATTTAAAATCAAAAAACCCGTACTATGGGATCCTGATTTAAAAGTTTTGCATCTAGGAAGAGTGACATGGGGGAAAATTATCAAATCTGGTATATCAAAGTTTGAAGAAGATAAGAAGAATAAAGTTCTCTTAGCCAGATCGTCCTTATTAGCTTTTATGTTAATAGCAGGTTTTCTGCTATTTCCTTATTCGTTACTCACTATGAATTTTAAATATCTGCTTTTATCAATTTTGCCTAATATTCTTCTCGTATATTATGCTTTTAAAGACCGCATGCTTTCCTTTAAATATAGGATTTTATTTCTGCCTTACTCAATTTTAATAAAATGGGTTTTCTGGCTTGGATGGATCTACGCTCTCTCCAGGGAAGTTTTCAAAAGGGCAAAAATAATATAGAAAAAATGTCTAAAAGCATAGAAAAGTATTCATAGAAGTATGATAACATTAGAATATCAAATCGGCGCTGGTAAAAATGTATAGCGAAAATGTAAGAGAAAAAATCTTAATCACCGGAGCTACTGGCTTTATAGGAAGTCATCTTTTGCCGAAGCTAGTAGAAATGGGATACGACGTCTATGCTTTTCAAAGATATATAACTGGCAGATACGTCTTAGGCTCGAATGTAAAAACTGTTTTTGCGGATTTAAGAAATGAAGTAGATGTTAGGAGAGCCATAAAACTCGTACAACCTGATTATGTAATCCATTTAGCCGCTATAAGCCCGGTATCCTATAGCTACGACCATCCTCAAGAAGTTACAGAAGTTAACTATCTCGGAACTGTAAACCTGGCAGAAGCTTGTCTCCGAGAAGTACCACGCTTTAAGCAATTCCTTTTCGCCTCCACCTCCGAAACATATGGAAATGGACCCGTGCCTAAAAAAGAAGATACTCCTCAAAACCCTAATAGCCCCTATGCGGTAAGCAAGCTTGCCGCTGAAAAATACCTATTATACCTGAGAGATGCCTACGATTTTCCAGTAACTATACTTAGGAACTTTAACACTTATGGTAGGAAGAGAAATACTCATTTTTTCATAGAGAGGACTATTTGCCAAATGTTGACAAGCGATGAGGTAAGGCTCGGTGATCCAAACCCAATACGGGATTTTATGTATGTTGAAGATCACGTTAATGCTTACCTAACCTGTCTAGGTAATAGAAAGGCTATAGGCGAGATATTCAATTTCTGTACAGGTCGTTACATGAGACTTGATGAAGTAACGAAGATAATTGAAAAATTAACAGAATTTAATGGAGTAATTAGATGGTATACTATTCCAGCTAGACCTCTCGATATAAAAGTCCTATACGGAGACTATTCTAAAGCAAAGAGACTTTTAAACTGGGAGCCTAAATACACGCTAGAAGAAGGACTAAAACTAACTGTCGAGTATTGGCGGAAAGCCCTAAATAAATACTAATTTGCTAGTTTTTCTAAAACTTCTAATACTTTATCTTGTTCTTTACCTGTAATTTCTACGAATAAAGGCAAAGATAGCACAGTATCGCTTGCTTTTTCGGTATTTGGAAGATATCCACGACTATATCCGAATAGTCTAATGTAGACGGGTTGGAGATGTATAGGTGGATCGAAAGCGCATCGAGTTTCTATACCTTCTCTTTCGTAAAGCTCAATGGCTTTATCTCTAAGTTCTCTAGACTTGAATTGAACCGTATAGAACATGTATGTATGTCTTACATATGGAGCCTCATAAGGAGGACGTACAAACTCTAACTCTTCGATTCTTCGTGTATAATATCTAGCCTTTTCAATTTTTCTAGCTAAAACCCATTCTAATCGTTTAAGCTGAACGAGTCCAAGTGCAGCTTGAATATCTGTCATCCTATAGTTAAAGCCTATGTATTTATAGCGAAACTGTTCATGTTGTCCATGTGATCTTAACATTCTAATTTTCTCAGCTAATTCTTCGTCATTAGTAGTGATCATACCTCCTTCTCCAGTAGTCATATTCTTATTAGGATAAAAAGAAAAGCAAGCTGCATGCCCTAAACTTCCTACTATCTTACCCTTATATATGCTGCCATGAGCTTCAGCGGCATCCTCTATGAGGAAAAGGCCATTTTCCTCCGAAATCTCTTTTAGTTCATCCATTTCTGCCGGATGACCTGCATAATGGACGGCTATAATAGCCCTGGTTTTTTCAGAGAGTTTCTCTCTAACCGAGTTAGGGTCTATATTTAGTGTTAAAGGATCTATGTCTGCGAAAACGGGTTTCGCGCCCTGATATAAAACGACATTCGCTGTAGAAATAAATGAGAATGAAGGAACTATAACTTCATCTCCAGGTCCTATTTCCAGCGCGGCTAATACTAGATGTAAAGCTGCAGTTCCATTCGTAACGGCAACTCCTTCTTTAGCACCAACATACCTGGAAAATTCTTTTTCAAAACGTTCCACATAAACGCCTTGAGAAAGCCGTTTTTCAAGAACCACCTTATAAACAGCTTGAGCGTCTTCTTCTGTAATATATGGCATGGCGTAAGGGATTAAATATTTGTTTTTACGCACTAATATTCACCAATCAAGTGAGGGATACATCTCTATTGAAGTATTTATACATTTCCTTTATTTCGGAAAAATTAACTTATTACTTTCATTTTAAACACTATTAACAAGTTATTTTACAAATTTGTTTTCATCATTATAATTGAAAAATAAAAGGTAGAATAGAAAAATAGAGGAATGATTAGAAGGATTTATATAATACACTGTTAAAAAGTATAATAGCAAGATTTAAAGGAAAAATATATGAAAATATTGGTAACAGGATCTTCGGGTTTTATCGGAAGTCATATAGTTGATAAATTACTGGAAAAAGGCTATGAAACCGTTGGAATTGATCTCTGGTTTAACAAAGAAGATCTATATTATCAATTAGAAAATCCTAATTTTGAATTTGTTAAAGGAAGCATCCTAAACGAAGATTTAATGAAGAAGTTAATTTCCGATTGTGATGTGATAATACACTTAGCGGCAATACTAGGTACTTCAGAAACGATAGAAAAATACGATATAATAAAAGTAGTAGAGACTAATATTCTTGGAACAGCTAAAATTCTCAAATGGGCTTCACAAAAAGGTATTGAAAAGGTAATAATACCATCAGTACCCGACGTACCCTGGCTTAACCCTTATAAGATATCGAAGAGTACTATGGAGAAATTCGCTCTCTTATACAATATATATTATAAACTTAAAACTGTAGTTCTTAAATTGGCAAACGTCTATGGACCTAGAGAAAGATGGCCTGAAGCTAGCCTCGGAGCTCCCTATAACTATCAAAAAGTTGTACCTACCTTTATTATAAACGCATTAAAGGGCAAACCTTTGTTTATCTATGGAGATGGAGAACAGAGAGCCGACTATGTATATATAGGCGATGTGGTCGAAGCCTTTCTCAAAGCGCTTCACTCTGAAGAAGCTATAGGACGTGTAATACCGATAGGGAACGGTAGAACAACTTCTGTAAATGAGCTAGCGGATATTATTATAAGGCTTACCGGTAGCGGGTCTTTTAAAAAATACAGCTCTATGAGGAAGGGAGAAATCCCGCTTAGCATATACGTAGATACATCTTTGGCTAAAGAACTTCTGAAATTTGAGGCAAAGACTAGTTTGAGAGAAGGATTGGAGAAGACTATACCTTACTACAAAGAAAAAGTTCTTCTTGAAAGAGAGAAGAGAAAGGTCTTAGTATGAAGATACTATTCATAATGCCTTGGAAGCCCGGCTTAGGATGTATAAAAAAGTGGCTCGAAAATTTGACTAAGGAAATGGAAGAGCTCGGGCATAAAACCTATATTTTATCACCTTATAGATTCCCAAAGCCATTGGATAAAATAGCAGTTTTTCTGATATACCCTCCTTTTATCTATGATAAACTCGGAATGTTGTGGGAATTTATAACAAAATCCTTAATCTATTTACCATTAGCTCTTCCTCTCGCAATATTATATGACTCCATGATAAGTTTTTATCCTCCAGATTCATTTATTCTCCAACTTTTCTTTAAATTACTAGGTAAAAAGAATTTTTCAGTAGTCCATCAGGCGAGAGATGAAAGAAATGTAGGTATTAGACTTTCACTATGGAAGATACACTATAAATTGGCCGATGGAGTTATAGCTATCAGTAAGAGTGCCAAAAAAGATGTAGAAGGAATCTATGAGGTTAAGAGAGAAAAAATTACAACTATCTACAACGGCTTAAACTTAAACGAATTTAAAAACTTAAAAAATGAACTAGAGATAGAAGGGAAGCCAGCATTGCTATACGTGGGTAAACTGGAACGAGTCAAAGGACCGGATATACTCTTGGAAGCATTTGCTATAGTCAAGAAACATTGTAAAGAAGCCTTTCTCCACATTTTGGGAGATGGATCTATGCGAAGCGATCTCATTGAACAGGTTAAAAAGCTAGGTTTAGAGGATAGCGTTAAATTCTATGGTATTGTAGTACCGCCATATTCGTATATGAAAGCTGCAGATATTTTAGTAATACCTTCTCGTTATGATGCTTTACCCACAGTGGCTCTTGAAGGTATGGCATGCGGAGTTCCTATAGTGGCTTCAAATGTAGGAGGATTGAGAGAGATAATACTGGATGGCGAGAATGGGCTAAAAGCCAAACCAGAGCCAGAAGACATTGCAGAGAAAATAATTTTCCTATGGAAGAACGATAAACTTAGGAAAGAAATAAGCAGTAGGCAACGAGAATTTATTAAAGATTTTACATGGAAAAGAGCTGCTATAGAATATCTCAACTATATGGCAAATCTAAAAGAGGTGACTTCTCTTTCCTAAATCTTCAATAAACTTATCAGTAGTAATCGTGACCTACGGAAGATGTAAAGATTGTAGAGAAGCTGTAGAAAGCGTGCTGAAGGGGAAAATTCTACCTAGAGAAGTGATAGTTGTCGATGATCATCCGTCAAAAATTTTTACGTATGACGATTCTCCCATGGTAAAAGTCGTACACACTTTAAGAGAGATAGGTGTATCTGCTTGTAGAAATATAGCAATTAAGCTTTCGAAAGGGGATGTTATTGCTTTTCTGGATGATGATGTCGTAGTAGATGAAAATTGGGCATGTGAAATACTAAACTGTTTTAAAGAAAAACCGGAGATAGGCGTGGTTTTTGGAAAAATTAAGCCTTTATACTTGGCTCCACTGCCGAAATGGTGGAATGAGAAGATATTTAGCTGGGTTATTTCCGTGAATATGGCGGCAGGTGCAAACTTCGCGGTAAGGAAAAATATTTTTGAAAATTTTGGATATTTTCGCGAAGAATTAGGAATAATAAAGGGGAAGAGGTTCAATTTAGAAGATTTAGAATTTAAAAAACGTGTAAAAAAAGTATCTAAAGTATTTTTCTGCGAGAAGGCAATAGTATATCATAAAGTACCTCCTCATAGACTTTCTAGAAGATACGTGCTGAAACGATGTTTCAGCGAGGGCAGAGGTAGGCGAATTTTAGGAACATACACGGTCAAAGACGCGATAAAAGGCATCTGTTATAGTCTTGTTAGACTTCCAAGATTTAATGCCTTATGCAATCTCGTATTGTGGCTCGGCTATTTTCTAGGCTAATTATGGGAATGTTCTTGAAGGTGTGTGTCATTTCGCTAACATTTATATACTGCCAAAATATGCTAAAATGTAAAGGTCGTGGTAATGTATAAAGTATACTTCCTATTTCCTACCAACTCTCCACTCGTTTTTAAGCCTAAATATGGAGGAGGTAGCGGGCTCTACTTGTACCAACTTTCGACAAATCTATCTAAAAGAGGCGTAGATACCCATGTTATAGCAAACCTGGCTACTAAAAATGATGCTTTAGTCAAGCTTCACCACGTAGATTTCTCTGGAAACCTCATATTGAGAAATATGAGATATCTATCAAAACTATACGAAGTTGTTGATAATGAGTCTATAGTTATAGTCTTTGATCAAGCATTTGGAGGTTTAATGCCGGTTATCTTGAAAAAATTAAAGAATGTTAAAATGCTGTTTCATACAATAAACCATTATCCATGGCTTGATGATAAGAAAGAAGTGAATCCTAGACTATACTGGCCAATATTAAAAACAGTCGTTAAGACAGTCGACCTAGTTGTTGTGGGAAATAATCTTCTAAAGGAAAGCATTGTTAAAAGAGGAGGAATAAGCGAAGATAAAGTAATCATAATACCTCCAATTCTAAGTTTAGAGGAGCCTGAGCGCGAGGCTAAAGTCGATATAAGAAGTAAGTATAAGATTAAAGATGATGAAAAAATAATCTTATTCGTTGGCAGGATAGTGCCTCATAAAGGTATAACGGATATTTTAAAAGCTGCTGCTCAATTAAAGCCGAAAAGCCGGAAATATAAGTTTTTCCTAGTAGGACCTAGAAATTCCAGCTTTTCACTCAATGGGAAGGATAAACCGACAAAATTTTACTGGGAAATGCTAGACTTGGCTAAAAGGTTAGGATTGGAAGATTCATTAATTTTCACGGGATCGGTTTCTAGAGAAGAGTTGCATAGTTTTTACAGAGAAGCCGACTTATTCATATTTCCTTCTTACAAAGAAGGATTTGGATTAGCAGTTCTAGAAGCTATGTCTTACGGCAAGCCGATTATCGTATATAATCATCCACCATTAAACTATATCATCACAAAATCTACCGGAATATTAGTGCCTCCCGGCGATATAGAGGAACTGGCTAGAGCGATAGCATATTTACTAGATAATGTCGATATTGCCACAAAGCTAGGTTTAAATGCATATGAGAGATTTAGAGAAAATTTCACAGTAGAAGCTGTCATCGACAAATGGATAGCTCTTTTTGAGAGTTTAACGGGAGGCTCTTAATGGAGTTTATTACTGGAATTTGCGATTTTAAAAACGAACCTACTCTTCCTAATGCTGATTTTAAGGATAAATACGTTGCCTTAAAATTAAGTTCTATAACACCAATATCTAATATTGGAAGTAATGAAGAAGGTACTGTAACAGTAGCCTTATACGGTGAAATAAACAACTATAAACAATTACTTAGAAGTCTAGAATCTTCTCACGATTTTAGATCTATAAACCTGGCAGAGGTCGTAGCTCATCTCTACGAGAAACACGGTATAAAAGCTCTAAATATGTTGAGAGGAGCTTTCTCGCTGGTTATTTGGGATTCTCAAAATAAAAAATTAATTTTATCGAAAGACGTTATGAGCGGAAAAACGCTTTTTTACACTATAGAGGACGGAAGAATTCTATTTTCATCTAGAATAATCGACGTCCTCAAATATTCTAATAAAAAACATAGAATTAACAGGGATACGTTAAATCTTTATCTCTCATTAACTTTCATTCCTTCATCTTTTACAATGGTTACAGAAATTAAAAAGATACCAAGTGCTACTGCTCTAATTTTTCAAAAAGAAAGTATTTCCATGCTCGAATACTGGCAACCCAGCTTCAATTTCATATATGCTGAAGAAAGTGAAGATCTGATAGATACTATCTACCATACATTAAGAGAAGCTATTCAGATAAGAATGTCTAATAGCAATAAAACAGTGGCAACTTTTGTAAGTGGAGGTTTAGATTCAGGCCTAATAGCTGCCATCTTGAAAAGACTCTCACCTAATGATAAAGTGAAAGCTTTCACCGTAGGTTTTGAGTACAAGAAATATAACGAGTTAGATGCGGCTAGGAGAGTAGCAGAGTATCTAGGCCTCGAACATCGTACTTCTATTCTTACTGGCGATGAGGTTTTAAATTTTCTGTCTGATTTATATAAAGTCTATAGCGAACCGATGTTTGATGATTCAGCTATAGCCACTTTTAAGGCATGTGAAATAGCTAAAAATCATACTATGAGTGTTTTTTCGGGCGAAGCTGCTGATACTGTTTTCTATGGACTCAGCGATGTAGAGAAAATTGTGAATAACTATAAGAGAATTCCCAAAACTTTAAGGTATAGAGTATTAGACCCTATTCTCCTAAACTTTACATTTGGTGAGTTTAGAAGGAAAATGGAGAAACTCATCTCTTTTTCGAGAGATCATTTTTCAATTATTCTTAATGAAAAACTGATAATGCCCGAGGAAGAAATTCTAAGACTTTATAATTCAGATAGCTGTGAGATAAAAAGAACTGCAACTAAATTCATAACTGAAATTTACGCTAGAGCTATGCAGAAATCGCCTAATTACAGTGATAGATCTCATTACATCACTTTTAAATCGGGAGAACTGGCGGATGCCATATTAAAGCTAGATGGAATTTGCAACTATATGAATATGACTCTCAAGCTCCCATTTACTGATAGTAAAGTCTTAGAATTAGCCTTTAAGATAGATCCGAAATTAAAGTTGAAAAACAATACTTCTAAATATCTTTTAAAGAAAGTAGCCTTAAAGTATAATCTGCTTCCTCGCAAGACTATATACCGTAAGAAGCATGGTTTTGGAACGCCTATAGAATATTGGTTTCTAAAAGAGTTGAAAAATGAAGTATACAACGGGCTTGTAGAAAATCCAAGTATAGAAAAAATATTTGATAAAAAGAGAATAATTAAAGAATTAGAAAAACTAGCAAGGGATAAGAGACATAAACGGGCATGCCTCCTATGGGGCATTTTTATATTTATTAAATGGTATGAACGCTATTCACAATATCTTAGCGAATAGGCGGCACTATGTCTAAATTGTTCTTCTTATTTCCGACGAGGAAAAAGATAAGCCTCAAGCCTAGATTTGGAGGAGGTTCCGAAGCTTATCTTTATGATCTCTCTACCGGCTTAGCTGAAAGAGGATTCGAAGTTCATATAGTGGCTAATTTTATGGATAAGAGTCAGAATTATATTAACTGTCATCAAGTAGATTTTTCTAAAAATATTCTAAGTAGAAATTGGAAATATTTTAAAGTATTATATAGGCTACTAGACAGGGAATCTATAGTCATAATCTTCGATCAAGGATTCGGAGGTTATATACCGGTTTTCTTCAAATATGTCAGGAGATTTAAGCTTTTATTCCATACAAATAATCATTATCCTTGGCTTGAAACGGAAATAAATCCCCGTATGTACTGGCCGCTTATTAAAACAGTAGCCAGAAATGCGGATCTAGTAGTGGTCGGCAATAAGCTACTAGCCGAAAATGTAATTAAGAAAAGCAACTTAGATCCATCTAAGATAAGGATTATTCCTCAGTTAATGAGAGATGATGATCCGCTACGTGAAAAATACATAGATGTTAGGAGGAAGTACAGGATATACAACTCGCCTCTCGTTCTCTTCGTCGGTAGAATAGTTCCCCACAAAGGCATCTCAGATATAATAAATGCAGCAAAAATAGTTTCTACACAAATTCCCAATGTTAAATTCTTCCTAGTAGGACCTAGAAGCGATGAATTCTCAATCAAAGGAGAAAATCAATTATCAAAATTCTATTTTGAGATGCTAGAGCTTAGAGACAAGCTAGGATTAGAGAAACATCTATTCTTTACAGGAGTAGTTCCGAGAGAAGAGGTTTACTCTTTCCTAAGGACTGCTGATGTGTTCATATTTCCATCCTATAAAGAAGGTTTTGGAACAGCAGTTTTGGAAGCAATGTCCTTCGGCAAGCCGATCGTAGCCTACGATATTCCTCCGATAAACGAAAACCTTTCTAATGCAGGAATACTAGTTGATAGAGGTTTGTTCGAAAAACTTGCGGAAGCAGTTATAACTCTTATTAATGATCCTTCTAGAGCTAGAACTCTGGGTAGAGCGGCTTTAAAAAGGTTCAAATCAAACTTTTCTTTAAAAGCGGTAATAGATAAATGGATTAAACTCCTCGAAGAGCTCCAAAGAGAAGACTAGAATTTTGCAAAATATGCATTATAACAACATTAAAATACTTCTTCAACAACAACAATGTGCATAAAGGTTATATAAATGAAGAAGTCGGCAATAATAATCGCGTTTTTCATGTTTTATTTCCCAAGTCTAGGTAATAGCTATGGAATCGGTTAATGAATCATCCTCTGAAAATAATGTCTTTAAGGTTCACGGAATATCTTCAGTAATTTACGGTAGTCTATGGATAGTACTTGGTAGAATACTGTATTATGCAATAAGTTTCATAACAACTAGCTTAATAACACATGCATTAGAGCCTAAAGATTATGGCATAATACTCCAATTCTCCTTCCTATTAGATATAGGGACTACGTTAAGTCTTCTCTCAGTAGACACGGCTTTAGTCAGACAGGTAGCTTTCTATAAAGGTAAAGGCGATTTTCACAAAGTGCAAGTAGCATTAAGAAGTTCTCTACTTACAACGATTCCATTCTCTCTCGCGGTAGTGATGATCTATATACTTAACGCGAGAAATGCAGCATCTTTCTTTCTGAATAACGGAGACTTAGCTGATCTGGTAATACTCATCTCCACAGCTATTCCATTTAATGCAGTAACCTATATACTATTATCCTTCATGTCCGGCTTTAAAGATTTCAAATCTATAACTTTAATTAATACAATATCAACATTAATGAATAGATCGCTATTAACCTACGCAATTCTTTTCAAATTTGGCTACTATAGCTGGGCTCTTACAGTAGTAATAGCTACACTAGCCTACATAGCCA
>QMRG01000004.1 GCA_003649235.1 Thermoprotei archaeon
CAAGAAATCAGCGAAAATAAACTTATGCTAGTAGCAGTAGGTTTTATGTTAACAATAGCGATTATGCTTTCGCTGCTTGTAAATACTCTATTATCGTTTCTGTGGGTTGGATTGAGATGACTTTTGAAACAATTTTAGCTGTTCTTAAAGTATTAGATGAATTTAAAATGATAGACCTGTACATACTGTCGAAAAAGTTGAAAATATCTGTAGAAGAAGCTGAAAGCATCCTTGGATTATTATTGTCACATGGCTATATAAGGCGTAAAGAGGTTAGCATATCCTGTAGTAATTGTCCTTTGAAATCTTCTTGTCTTGTATTTGGGAGAGGTATGGTGAGCGTTTATATCATCACAAAGAAGGGCAGATCTCTCTTAGAAAAGCTTTCTAAAAGCTAGACCTCAAGTTTTTCGGGTTTAAGCTTCTTAATGGCAGTTAAAACTTCTTTTATAAAGTTTTCAACTTCTTCTTCACTAATACCCCTTCTCTTTAATTGTCTTTTTATTATAGATTCCACAATCCAATATTTTTTATATTTTTCATTTAATCGCTTCCACGGAATTCCTTTTAATCCTTCGGCAATTCTTTTATTAAAAGGTAATAGTCCTTTAAGCATTAGAAAAGCTATACTGGGGTATCCTAAGTATCCTCTATAAATGGATCCATTATCATTAGAAAAAATAGCTTTACCGCCATTCCATTTAACTATATATGTACGCTCACCAGTAGAGCTTACAACTTTAGCTTCATAATCCGAGATTAACTCTATCCGTCTGTCTGCTATGCATCCTAAAGCCTCTAAAACTTTTATTCTAGGAGGTTTTTTCCATAGCTGATTCATATTCATTAGTAGAACACTGTTTTAGGTTTATAAGGCTTAACCTACCTTTATCGTATAATATGGCAGTACTGCTGCTGTCACGCCAATACTGTTTCCAGCTTCCAGTATTAGCTACTTTAAACTCGTCGCTTATAAACGGGATGTGAGTATGTCCCATTATTAACCAATCTCTATCCTCCACTCGAAGAATATAACGTTTAGTGAAACGTTCAATTAAATATGGATAGCCGAGAAACCACGCTATTTTATTCAATAGATAGGCTAACGCACCGTTTTTAACTCCTAGATCTCCATGTAGCAAGTATATCTTCATATTGCCAATCGTTAACCGTATTAGATTATTGGTAACGATAATCCTTCTCCTCCCGCAGGTTATGCTGATTTTTTTATTTCCAATTATTGGATCATGAGAGCTATTACTAAAAATCACGTACATAGTTACATTGCTAGGAAGATCTAGGATATCGACAATTTTCCTTATTTTCTCTTCTATTTCGCTCAAAGAAGCTTTAACATGAAAATCGTCAAATAAATCTCCTATGATAAATAGCAAGCGTAAATTATTCTTCTTCATAAATTCGCCTATAATGCTAAATTTATCTCTTATTTTTAGGCTCTTAGGAATGTGAAGATCGGATATAAACAGTATTTTTGTCTCGCCTATTTTAATGTCTAAACATTGTACCACCGGTTTAATTAAAAAATTTCGTAAATTGTACAGCATGAATGCTACAAACACAGTAGCTAAAATTGTGGTTGATATTATCATAGGCTCAATCGCTTTGAAAATTTCGAAGAGATAAGTTTTTCGCTAAAAACTAGCCTCTAGCTTCTCTAATTTTGAGATCAGAAAATTGACTACACTGGCGTATTTCCGTATGGCATATGACTCCGGGATTTCAGCACTATGAACCGGACCTACTTTGAAGCTTCCTACAGGTTTTAAAAGCCCAATAATATCGCTTAGTTTAACATTAGTATATAATCCTCGAAGAGGTTTCTTAAGCTCCACGGCCATTTTAAACTTGCTAGCTTCGTATATTAGAACTCTTCCAGGAGATACCGCCAAAACAAAAGCTACTTGAATTTGAGGCGGTAGCGGCCAAGCTACATTGCTATAGCTCTCAACAATTATCACATGGTGTTTATCTTCGATCGCTTTTAAGCATGTATGAGTAGAATTGAGGAAATTTTTATTCATTAAGTACACAAAATTTTTGATGGCATTTACTCGCAGTACTTCATCAGCATTTCTTGTAATTCTATCCAGTATTTCCTCGTCAATAAGGAGTATGTTTCGCTGAAGAGCCCATTCGTTGAACAAGTATATATTGTAAAGTCTCTCTTCTTCATATCTGCTAAACCTAGCTATTATTGTCGTCTTTAGCAGGTCGTACGAGAACGAATAATACATATCAGGTACTCTTGCATTGATGAATACGCAAGGATCTAAAGGAGCCGTGAGAAAATGTATCGGATTTAATAATTCATATGGAATTCGTATTCTGGCTATTTGAGATAACATTGCTACATCTTTACAGTAAAGAGATTTGGAACGCAGATTATCCAATGTAGTATCGTAATCCGTAAACCAGTTATGGATGCTTATCGGTTTGAAAAATCCAGGTTTAAATCCCAGTTTTCTAAGTGCATATAATATGGCCGCGGCTAAGTACGTCTTACCTGAGTTTTTCTCTAACAAACCTGTAATGAGCACTTTTACGCCAGACATTCTAATATTATTCTGACCTTATAGGCATGAAAAAGCTTTACTGTGATTTATCCAAAACTAGCCGACTGAATATATAAAAAGGACAGATAACCAATTCTGGACGTAGGATGAGATCGTGTATGGCGTTAGTGTAAACATGGAAGTTACGTATACTAGAGTCGTATCTATAGACGGTAAAGACGCGGTCATAGATAAAATATTATCTGGAACTATGACTAAAATTGTTGAAGGTTTAAACTTAGCTTTGCAAATGATCCAAACGATAAAGGAATTGCTTAAAATTAACAACATCAAAAACGAAGATTTGATAGATATAGAAATTGAAAGTATAGACGCGCTAGATAAGCGAGGAGCTGTAGTAAATCCACCTAAAAAAGTCTTCCTTTCCGGGTTGTTGAAGAAAGTTTTTAACGACGGTAGAGCACCAGTAATCGGGCTAATTTTATATAGAGCTATAATATTACCGCTAGATTTGCCACCTTAACTTTGGTGAAAAAATGGAGTTTATAATTCCTCGCGAGCTGTCGCATACCTTTAAAAGACTCTACAAAAGTAATAGAGAATTCAAAAGAAGTGTAGATATAATAAGAAAAGAAATATTTGATCCCGGTAAAGAACCTAATTCTGACGCTGTACTTGAAAACTTTAATAGGCTAGCTACCTTTTTAGGAATTCCATCTTTCAAAGAAAGAGAAATATCAATACCTAAAACAGTGTTTGAGCTAGACTTAGAAAAACCGAGGTTTCTAGAAGAAAATAGTTCTGCTATAGCCGAGCATTTGCCCATTATAGCACAACCTAAAATAGATATTGAAGGCGGAAATAGGTTACATAGAATATATATTAAGTTATTTAAAAAAGCCTATGATTTTTTCGGAGAGGGTCTTTTAGCTGAGATAACGCTGGTGTTTGAAGGAGAGCACGATCCTAAAATGGGAATATATAACGATTTATGGCGTTTAATAGCATGGGGTAGAGTAGAGGATATCGAAACTTTCTTCCTAATATACGATAATTCTCTAACACCAAAGGAGATCATCTTTCCACCACTTTACCTTAAGTTTCCTTACAGGAAACATTATAGGTATATTCCTCCATCTTTCAGCAGCGGATTAAGCTATAAGCTTACAGCTCATTCTATAGCTAGATTGAAAGTCGAAGAAACCCCGATAATTTACGTTAACACATGGAACCATGCTTTATCCATTTTCGACACTAATCCTAAGTTAGAGAAAAAATTCTTTAAACCAATAGAGCTTAAATTGATGAATGGGCGTAGGCTAGATGCTGAAAAGGATTTTTCTATGTTAAAATATGAGGAGGAAATTGTGCTGCTTAAAGAGGGTGAGTAGAATCTCCTTTAACGAACTCAACATAGTCAGGAAAAAGGGGCGGCCTGGAGACTTAAAAATAGCTCTTTTCTACCCATCTCTTTATCACGTAGCTCTCGACACTCTCTCTTTTCATATGCTCTACTTCTACGTGAACAGCAGGATAGGATTTATAGCGGAAAGGTTTAATATAGTCAAAAAGACAGGGCAAGAGCCGATTCCCCGCAGTATTGAAAGCGGAGCTTCGTTGAAGCTTTTCGATGTAATACTAATCTCTGTACATTATGAGCCAGATTACGTCAATATTCTAAGGTTTTTATATGCCAGCGGAATTCCGATACTTTCTTCAAAAAGAGATAGACCTTACGTTATAGTAGGAGGACCTGCGGTTATAAGTAATCCAGAGCCTTTAGCCGAAGTTGTAGATGTATTTGCACTAGGCGATATAGAGCCCATATTACCCTATTTACTTGATTGTCTTTTAGAGTTTTATGATCGGAAACGGGAATTATTGGAATCTCTACCGCCTGAAAGAGGATTTTATGTTCCGCAGAGAGGAGATGAAGAAGTGATAATTAATAAGGCTAACGAGCTACCTCTAAAGTTCCATCCTATAGCGCAAATACAACCTAGTGGAAAAAATTCGAGAAGAAGGAAAACCATGATTGAAGCTATGAGAGGTTGTTTTAGAGAGTGTAGTTTTTGTCTAGAAGGGGCTATATTCAAACCTAAACGTGAGAGAAGTTATGAACAAGTTAAGGTTATAGCCGATCAAGGTGTGTATTTTAATAAAAGTAAAAAAGTCGTATTGCTGGCGTTGTCTTATTTTGACCATAGTGAAGCCGATAAAATACTAGAGTACTTAGTAAACAATAAATTTGAGGTCTCAGTTCCTTCAATAAGAGTGGAAACTCTTAACGAGAGAAGACTTGAATTAATAGCGACAGGTGGGCAGAAAACGCTTACGATAGCTCCTGAAACAGCAGATCGCGATTTGAGTCTTAAAATAGGAAAACCTTTTTTGCCAACACTGATAGAGGATACGGCAATTTACGCGAGAAAAATAGGGATAAAATCACTTAAACTCTATTTCATGATAGGACTGCCTGGCGAAACAAGAGAACATTTGAGAAAAATAGTAAACTTCATAGAAACTTTAAGCGAAAAGTCGGGATATAAAGGGGTAAGAGAACTCAAAATAACAGTAAGCCCATTTGTTCCTAAACCTCATACTCCGATGCAACTAGCCTGGGTTGAAGATGTACAAGTACTAAAAAGAAAGATAGATTTCTTAAAATCGAAATTAGGCGGTATAGCCGAAGTGAGATCGCATGATCCAAGGTGGTCTCATATTCAAACGATCTTATCAAGAGGTGACCGTGAAATAGGCAAAATTTTAATGCTCTGGGCAAAATATGGTGGTGGTCTAGGAGGATGGAGGAAAGCCGTTAGAAATTTGAATATAGATATCCGCAAGTATCTCGTTCCTTCTTCTACTACTTCAATGCCATGGAAAAAGATAAAGTTGGCCTCTTGATTTAGGATATT
This sequence comes from Thermoprotei archaeon, assembly GCA_003649235.1. GTDB lineage: Archaea > Thermoproteota > Thermoprotei > Thermofilales > B69-G16 > B69-G16. Next base: position 5,453 of record QMRG01000004.1, read on the forward strand.
TCGCTAGTCTTCTCTTCCGAGTATAACAAAGTTGGATATTGATTCATCAAAATTAAGTCGGTCCGGGTCCGTTTCTTCATCTTAACTTCAGTCCTCATAGCCAGCTCGTCATCCATGATATAAAAGCCAGAGATCTTATATAGCTTTAACTAAATGAATATTTTGGGGATGAAGAAGGAAAATACTGAAAATTGAATGATGTGAAGGAGGTGACCTGACCCGGGCGTTAAAAATATAAAACCAGCGGCTCTATAACATCTTCAGGGGCCGTAGCCTAGCAAGGTAGGGCGTCCGGCTCCAGTACATAGCCGGAATGTGGAGAAACCGGAAGGTCGGGGGTTCAAGTCCCCCCGGCCCCATATTCATGAGTTATTGTCCTTTAATACTATTTTTCACAGAATACTTGGATGTTTATGGAAGCAAGGAAAACTATATTTTTGGCGATTTTTCTAATCACCTTCTTCGCGGCAATAGTTAGAGGTCAACCGACAGGATCAGATTTCCTAGATACTATAATTTCTGAAGTCGAAACGGTAATCGTTAACGGTTTAAAACGAATGCTTGTGGCCATAATAAAGATAGCTAGAATAGCTTACCTACTAATGGGGATAGCAGGAGTTTTAATGTGGGCATCCGGCTATGCTGTAGGTCGAGGCAAGCAATTAATAGTTGGAGCAATAGTAATAGCCGTGCTCTTAGAAGCCCTTTCAGGCTCAATTTAAATTGTTCACTTAGCATTAACTAAAATTTATTAAAGCGGGCCCGCCGGGATTCGAACCCGGGACCCTCGGGTCTCTTCCCTTAAAGGTTAAAAGCCCGATGCTTTCGGAGGCACCTAACGAGGCTAGGTCCCCTACCGTGCTGAGCTACGGGCCCGCTGATATTCTGTTATCTTGAGGCTTTTTATAAAGTTTTTGATATTTTCTTCTGTTATCACTAAGTATGCTGTTAGCTTTTCTCCTCGAGTTAAATCCTTTACAATAGTTCTATCTATATCTCTTGCTGCTTTATCCGCATTTACAGCGACAGTTCTGTCATCTATGTAATCGCTTTTTCTAATAACTATGGAATTGCGGTCAGCTAATATAAGTCTTGGATCCGATCGGGCTTCTGCAATATCTATTCTTCCTTTAACTATTATCAGCAAATAAACTTTATATCCGCTGGTTCTTAAGAGTTGTTTAGTCTTAGAAGATAAATCACTAGCAGCTTTATCTGCTCGGATCCCTATAATACAAGTGCCCCTAGGAGTTAGATACCCTTCTTTTGTTATCTCTAGCGTTGTGCTATGAGTAGCCTTTATATTTTCATGACCTTCGGCAACTATTTTTTCATAGTATACTTTCAAACTAGACAGTATCCTCTCTATGCCCATACTTACCCAACAAGGGTACAAATATGCAACCGCCCATTTTTATTTCTCTCACATCTCCCTTTTCATCCTTTTCCACTAAAGTCAAAACTTGATAAAAAGTAGACCCTACTGGTATAACAAGTCTTCCCGGACTATTCAATAATTTCAAAAGGTAGGATGGTATACTGGGAGCTGCAGCTGTAACTAAAATTCTATCAAATTTCTTAGATGTAGGAACACCGCTGCTACCATCACAAACTAGCACATATACTCTATCATCATAACCTGTTTTTGCAAGATTGTTTTTAGCAAATTCAGCTAATTCGGGGAAATATTCGACAGAGACTACATAGCCTAATGTCGGAGAATCGGATGGAGACGTTATCTCCGCACAAAGTGCAGCGTGATATCCGCTACCCGTGCCTATTTCAAGAATATTACATCCCCTTTTTATCGCTAGTAATTCACACATCATGGCACACATATGAGGTGCTGAAATAGTCTGGCCTTTAAGGATTGGCAGAGGATAATCTTCATAGGCCGAGTTACGGTACTCGGGAAGTACGAATTCTTCGCGTGGAACCTTGAGAAATGCTCTTATAACATCTTTGCTTTTTAAAACTCCTTCTCTGATTAAATAATCGACAAGTAGTTGTCTTTTTTTATATGTATTCAACCGAACCACGATTCAAGAGTAGCCTGTGTAAAATACATACGCACGGCTTTCTCTGCTCTTTCCACGGCTTTTTCTACTCTTTCTTTAGAAAAGTCGTATTCGTAGCATAGAAATCTTATAATAGCCTCTTTATCAGGCATAGACCACGTTAACTCGTAATTGTCTGTAACTTCTGGCTCTAAGAATATTTTCTTAATTTCTAAAGGATCGATGGGAAATGCCTCTTTACCTAAGATATCTTTTATCTTCTCTATATTACCATATGTCTTTACTAATCTTAGAGCACGTTTAGGACCTATCCCTTTTACTCCTTCAGGATTATAGTCAGTGCCTATTAGTATAGCTATATCGATTAGCTGCTCTCTAGTTATTCCATGAGCCTTAAGCAAATCATCTAAAATTATTAACTCAGGAGTAATCTCGATATACACCCTTTTTCTAGGAAGTTTTCTCCTGCCAGTTATAGCCAGGTTTCTTACTAATCGTTTAGAACCGAAAAGAAGGGAGTCATAATCTTGACTAGCAGAAGCCCATACATCGCCTTTTAAAGTCATGTATGCGCTTTGAGCTTCTCCCTCAGAAGGAGCTTGAACCCAAGGTATACCCATATAATCTAATAGTGTTTTAGCAGCATTGACCATCTCTTTTGTAAGTTTTGAAGTTTGTTGAGCATAAATTCTGGCTTCTTCTAAATCCCCTCTTGCTAATGCTTCTTTATATTTTTCCTCGGCTATAGCTTTATGTTGTAACCTTTTCTCTAATTCGATCATCTTCAATTCTGGAGGTTTACCATCAAAAACGTATACAGGTTTTAATCCGTTTTCTAATAGATTTACAGTTCTGTAAAACAAACCGCTTAAATGGCTCGTAATTTCTCCTCGTCTATTCATGAGTGGAGTTCCATCCGGTTGTCTAATGATCGCCAAAAATTGGTAAAGAGAATTATAAGCATCTATTGCTATAGCTTTTTTACTTAAATCTTTCAAACTTATCTGCTTTTTAACTTCTTCCACTAATTCCCTGAGGTTAACTCCCATTAATATAACCTCCTTAACTATAATTAGAGAAAAGAGATAATTATTAATTTAGCTTGCAAGTCTCACTATTTTTAAATCCTTCTTTAAAGGTTCTACTATTATCATGCCACGAACTTCAAGCACCATGAGCATCTTATTGAATTGAGAACGCGAAATATCTTCACCCAAGATTTTTTTAACAGCTCTAAACAGCTCTTTATCAGTCGCTGTCCCGTTACTCCTCTTAAGGATTCTTAATATAACAATATGTAAGGGTAGCATATTCTTACAAGTAGTAGCTTACTAAAGACGGAGCCTTCTGAGTTATTCCTTTAGATCTTTCACTCCAAGCCTGATAGTACCGTATCATTTCAGGGGTTATTGACGGCTTAATTTTCTTTAAAGCTTGTTCAAAGTGTCGTTTATATACTTTCTTGGCACTTATATCCTCTCTCAGCGCGAGCAATCCAGCTTCTCTCACCAGTACTTCTAGATCAGATCCTGAAAATCCTTCGGTAATATCGGCTAAATCTTCCAAATTCACATCTTCGGCTAATGGCATTCTTCGAGTATGTATTTTAAGTATCTCAAGTCTAGCTTTCTTATCAGGCGGTGGAACATAGACTACTCGATCAAACCTACCAGGCCTCAACAAAGCCGGATCCAAAATATCCGGCCTATTAGTAGCACCAATAACCACAACTCCTTCCAGTTTCTCCAATCCATCAATTTCTGTTAAAAGCTGGCTTACGACTCTCTCAGTTACCATAGAATCGCCGATGCCTATACCTCTCATAGGAGCTATAGCGTCTATTTCATCTATGAAAATGACACTAGGAGCTACTTGCCTAGCTTTTCTAAATAATTCTCTAATAGCTCTTTCTGACTCGCCAACCCACTTGCTAAATATCTCCGGGCCTTTAACACTTACAAAGTTAGCCTCGCTCTCTGTTGCTACTGCTTTTGCTAGTAGTGTTTTTCCACAACCTGGAGGACCATAAAGTAAAATACCTTTAGGAGGATCAATACCCAAACGCTTAAATGCATCTGGATACTTTAACGGCCATTCAACGGCTTCTCTCAATTCTTGCTTCACTTTCTCTAAGCCTCCTATATCGCTCCATCTAACATTGGGAACTTCTACTTCTATCTCCCTAAGCGCAGTTGGAGTAATCTCACGGAATGCGTTCATAAAATCTTCCATTCTAACTTCCAATTTCTCCAATATTTCAGCTGGAATTTCGTCCTTGTCTAAATCTATCTTAGCTAAAATTCTTCTAAGAGCTTTCATAGCGGCTTCTCTACATAGAGCTGCTAAATCGGCGCCCACGAAGCCATGCGTTATTTCTGCGAGCCGTCGCAAATCAACGTTATCAGCTAACGGCATATTTCTTGTGTGTACTTGGAGGATTTCAAACCTGCCTTGTTTATCGGGGACTCCTATTTCGATTTCCCGATCAAATCTACCCGGCCGCCTAAGCGCTGGATCTAAAGCATTCGGCCTATTAGTAGCTCCGATAACTATTACATCTCCACGTGCTTCTAATCCATCCATTAAGGCGAGTAGCTGAGCCACTACACGCTTTTCAACTTCGCCTGTGACTTCTTCTCTTTTAGGAGCTATCGCATCTATCTCATCGATAAATATAATAGCAGGAGAATGTTCTTTAGCATCTTCGAATATTTCTCTAAGCCTTTGTTCAGATTCTCCATAAAACTTGCTCATTATCTCTGGTCCATTTATAGCTATAAAGTATGCATCGGTTTCATTTGCTACTGCTTTTGCTAGTAGTGTTTTTCCACAACCTGGAGGACCATAAAGTAAAATACCTTTAGGAGGATCAATACCCAAACGCTTAAATAATTCTGGATGTTTCAAGGGGAGCTCGACCATTTCTCTTATCTTTTGTTTAGCCTCTTCTAGATCTCCAATATCTTCATAGGTAACTTTAGGTATACGTCCGACTTCAACTGGTTTTTCTAAGACAAAGAGCTGGGTTTCTTCGGTCACTATAACAACATCTGAAGGCTTCGTAGTAACCACGATAAATGGTATAGTTTGTCCTAAAACTGGTATTTGAACCACATCTCCCTCAACTAAAGGCCTTTCAATAAGTCTCTTCTTTATATACGCTTTAAAATTCTCGTCGACGGTTAAGGTCATTGACATTGGGGCAAGCCTGACTATATTAGCTATTTTAACATCGGCTTTTCTAACGACTACTTTATCTCCAACACTGACGCCAGCATTTTTACGGGTCCAACCGTCCATTCTAATGATATTACGTCCTCTATCTTCCGTGTAACCTGGCCATGCTACAGCGGCAGTACGGCGACGACCGATTATTTCTACGATATCGCCCGGAGTTATCCCAAGTTTCGCCATTACTATATCGTCTATCCTTACCCTACCTCGTCCTGCCTCATGTTGTCTTATCTCCGATACTCTAAGTTCTACTTCTATTTTTTTCTTCTTTTTATTTACCAAGTTCGATGCACCTTCAGAAGGAGTATACCCTAGACTCAAAAATAACGTTTAATATTTAACTTTTGTGGACAAAATAACTCTGATTTATGTAAACATTCGGCTAACCATTAATACTTCAACCTGACTCACACCTTCAATGCCGGAGATTATCTCTTCTAACTTACTCGTGCCTCCTGCCGTCTCCTCGGGAATGGATACATATAGTTTTAATGCATATAATCCAAATGCTATAGGTTCTTTAACTGATTTCAATATTTCATAATTCTCTGGCAGATTTTCTTTTATTCGTTTTTCTAACTCATCGAGCGAGGTATCTATATCCTCAGGAAGTATTTTAAGAGAAACTACAACTTTAGCCATTCCAACACCTCATGGGCCTTCAAATCCGCATTTAGGACATTTATAAGAATTCATCAACTGCCTGCATTTATAGCATCTCCATATAATAAACTCTCCGCAATTAGGGCATCTAAACTTTACTCCTCTATCATGCGGCGGTATAGGCTTACTACACGAAGTACAGACAGGCATTTTAAGTGCTAATTTCCTGGTTGTGGACATTGCCATCTAAACCCCGCACAAACTTTCAAAAAGGAGTATATAAATCCACCGCAATATCCAAGGTATCAAATTCCATATTTCACGAAAGTTATTTAAGAACACATATTCCTTATAACTTAGGCCGGGGTGCCTGAGTCAGGTCTAAAGGGTCGGACTCGAGATCCGATGCCCCATTCGGGGCGCCCGGGTTCAAATCCCGGCCCCGGCGTCTCTACGTATGTGATTATAGTTTTCTATTTACTCGAAAATGTATCGCTCGCCATAAACTCTTTTAACTACATGCATAGAAATTATCTTCTTCATAGTTACAGTAATAACTTAGTGCAAACCTGATGAAATTAAAATGATTTATATTGCGTTATCAAATGAGAATGATAGGTGGATCTATGAAAGTTTTCATGTACAAGAATATTGTAGTTAAGGTTAAAAAAGGCGATATAACGGAGGAAGATTGTGAAGCTATAGTTAATCCAGCTAATTCTATGATGATAATGGGAGGAGGTGTAGCAGGCGCTATAAAGAGAAAAGGTGGAAAGATTATAGAGGAGGAAGCTAGAAGATACGCTCCCGTGCCGGTAGGAGAGGCCATAGTTACAGGAGCAGGAGTATTAAAGGCTAAATACGTAATACATGCCCCAACCATGGAGAAACCCGCTATGCCTATAACTGTTAAACATGTGATAAAAGCGGCACAGGCAGTTTTTAAAGTCGCCTGTTCCCGCGGGTTCTCATGTATAGCCTTTCCGGCTTTAGGTGCTGGTGTAGGCGGAGTACCTGTTAAAGAATCTGTAAAGGCTATACTAAGAGTATTAAAGGAGATGGATCTCTCTAGATGTTCTATAAGAGAGATCAGACTGATTGCATGGAGAGAAAAAGATTATGTAGAGATGGTTAATGCTTGTAAAGAACAACTAGAAGTCTATTCTTAATCATATAACTTGAAGTATTAGTAATATATAGATGCAACTATATACCTTAGACGTTAAGCCTTGTTAATATAAAACCTCTACTTCTTATGCATCTTGTGGAACTATGTCGAAGGCAACGGTTGACTTAAGCTCATTATTCGATAAATTCAAGGTATCTAAAATATTTAAGAGAAGAGAACTATTGCTACCGGATTATGTCCCTAGCTATTTACCCCATAGAGATCAACAGATTTATAGGTTAGGGCTTGTTCTAGCCCCTATTCTCTCAGGTTCTAGGCCGTCTAATGTCTTTATATATGGATTAACGGGAACTGGTAAAACCGCTGTCACTAAATACGTTCTACGAGAGTTAAAGAAAAAAGCCGGGAACCGAGTTACTTATGCATACGTAAATTGCAGGCATACAGATACTAGCTATAGAGTTATAGCGGAACTGGCTCAAGCAGTAGGGCAAAGAGTGCCTTTCACCGGTCTCTCTACAAGTGAAGTTTTTAGAAGATTTATAAGAGGTTTAGAGCGTAGGCAGCGTTTCATGCTCGTAGTGCTCGATGAAATTGACTATCTGGTAAAGAAGAAGGGCGATGATGTGCTATATTTTCTTACCAGGATAAATGATCAACTTTCGATTTCCAAGGTTTCCATTATAGGGATAACCAACGATCTACGTTTTATGGATTTCCTCGACGCCAGAGTTAGAAGTAGTTTGGGAGAAGAAGAACTCGTATTTCCACCTTATACAAGCCGAGAACTAGAAGATATCCTCAGAATGCGTGCAGAACAAGCTTTTCATTCAGGAGTTTTAGAAGAAGAAGTTATACCGCTTTGTGCTGCAATTGCAGCTAGGCAGAATGGGGATTGTAGACTAGCACTTGATTTACTATTAAAAGCTGCTGATATAGCGGAGAGACTTGGAGAATTAAAAGTGAAGACGGAACATGTAAGAATGGCTCAAAAGGAAATAGAGAAAAATCTTGCCATAGACCTGATAAAATCGATGCCTCTTCACGTTAAACTCGTTTTAGCGGCTATATTAATACTGCATAAGAAAAAGATCAAGGTAATAACCACGGGGAGTATATATAACCGATATGTAGAACTGGCTCAGCGTATAGGAGTGGAACCGGTAACTCAGAGGAGGGTAAGTGATATCATAAACGAATTAGACATGTTAGGAGTGATAAACGCGCAAGTTGTAAGCTTAGGCAGATATGGGAGAACTAAGAGGATAAAATTAAGTGTGTCAGAGTCGAGTATAAAAGAAGGACTTAAGGAAGATTTTACATTAGGAGACTTGTGGATCGAATTAACGGATGTAAACTAGGTTAAATCTCCGCAGACACAAAATATCTCGTGAAGGATATCGTATAATTCTTCAAATCCGATTTCTTTTAACGCAGATATCTTAACTAATCTACTTGCTGGCGCATACTCTCCTATAATATCAATGAGTGAGAGCGCTATATCGCTGATTAGCCCTTCTGAAGCAGAAACTAACGCGCGTTCTAGTTTTTTACGGTTTTCTACCAAGTTAAGTAATGTTTTATTTTTTATAGCGTCTATCTTATTCAAAACTATCACGTTATCCACTTCTAGCCTAAGTTGAACAACTAGCGATAATAATATCATAGCCACTAGACTGGAGGGAGAATCGGTCATAAGAGGATCAATTATTAATACACATATGACATGTCCTAATTTTCTAAGTTCAGATATGAGCTCTGGACCAGCTTTCCTAAAAACGAAAAGCTCCATTTGTCCAGGAGTATCGATTAGCACATATTCTCCATTCATTTCACTTATCGAATCTAGTATTATTTTCTTCTTTTTGAGTATAAGATCCATGCACCTAATAAATGCGCCATTAGGCCCCAGTCTTTCTTTATTCATTATTTCTCTAACAGTAAAAAGCTTTCTAACGTCAAAGTCGGCATTATAGCACAACATTTCCGCTCCGGGATCTAGATTTACAAAATTCACTTTAACTTTCATTCTTTTTTCTAACCAATTGCCATAAGATCCTGCTAATGTAGTCTTTCCACTACCCGCAGGACCTAAAAATACCAGTAATTGCTTGTTGTTAGCAGCATTTTTATCCATTTATTGATAACCCCTGAAACAAATATATACACCTAGACTTTATATTTAACCTCGGGGCCCGTCGTCTAGCGGTAGGATACTCCCCTGACGCGGGAGTGGTCCCGGGTTCAAATCCCGGCGGGCCCATTTCCTTTACATAGCATTCTCCTTTTATCGCTCAAACTGTTAAGGAATGTGTTCACAGAAATAGAAATAAATAAAATAAGTTCCACTAATATAAGTGTAGCATTAGGGTGTTATCCAATGCCAGAAGTGCTATCCGAGAAAATGATTACAATAGCCGAAGTGAAAAAGATTCTAGAAGACAGTATGAAGAAGGAGGAGCTAAATAGCATACAGCTTATAACATTAGAATATGCTCGGTCTTTTACCAAAGTTAAAGAAGATGAAGTAGAAGAAGCTAGAAGATTTTTAGTGGAAGAGAAGGGATTACCAGAAGAAGTAGCAATACAGATACTAAACATTATGCCTAAGAGTATAGAGGAGTTGAGAACCATACTTGCTATAGTTCCCAAGACTTTTACTACAGAGGAATTATCCGAGATAATCGCTGAATTGAATAAGCATAGAAAAGAGTAGCTGGAGGAATTAAAATGAGACGATTCTATGATCGCAAACAGTTTATGGAGGAATACGTGTATGTAATCGATTACTTGCCTTTTGGATATGGTCCTGGTTACATGTCAAGTCATGACATAAGGTATAGAGGTCCTGTAGCACAAACGATAGGAGAATCGTATTTTACTCTTCTCGAGATTTCTCCTCTTCCCGGGCTTCAGCTAAACGTAAGAGATAGAGTTTATTTAGGGAAAGTCTATGATGAAAGACTAGTTAAAGTTAATAGAAGGCTCTCATATGACGATTTAACAGCTACTGCAAAAGCTGAATTGCCAGCAGTCATTGCTATAATAGTTAAAAAGAGAGAAAAAGAATATGTAGAGTTCTTCAATACAGCGCCTCCTTTGACGAAGAAAATGCATAGTTTAGAACTTTTAAGGGGTATTGGAAAGAGAACTCTATGGAAGATTTTAGAAGAGAGGAGACGTAAGTCTTTCGAATCATTTGATGACATTAGAGAGAGAACTAAGATCGACCCGGTGAAACTAATCGTTGAGAGAATAATTAGAGAATTGAGCGAAGAACAAAAACATTATTTGTTTGTTCCGCCTCAAGTAATTAAACGATCTTACCGCTTTTAAAGGACTCTCATAATCTTATATCTATTCATGATTTTCCAAATCTCTACTTCTCTTCCCTCTTCTATTTTATTCTTCAATTCTTCTTCTTCCGGATAAGTTACTTCTATTGTTTCATAGGTCGTGAGAAGCATCAATTGTACAGTATCGGGTAAACGGGCTATAACTTGAGCTGGTATTTTCTCAACTATCGGAACATCTACTCGAGTATCTGCTGGCGTAACTAGATTTCTCTTTACGCCATCAAATAATCCTATGGCCACAATCCTGACTTTGGCAGAACCATGTTTGCCAGGTTTTGATTTCTCTACGCTAACTATTCTGCACGGCTCTCCATCTATTACAACGAAAGATCCGACCTTAAGACTTCCTGCTTCTTGAGGTCTAGTAGACATGACAATATCCCTCCAGAAACTGTATAGAATCGATTTATTTATATCTTTAGAACATTTTTTATGTTGAGACATGAAGATCAAAAAACTAGGCTTAATATTTAAAACGGAGAATATAGATGCTAAGAACTTTGCTGTAGAGCTACTTGAATTTTTAACGAAAATGAAATATACAGTTCTTCTCCCACGCGAACTGGCATCCATACTAGGTAGAGATGAAATAGGTGTAGAATCAATAGAAGCCGAAGACCTGGATGCGCTAGTAGTTATAGGAGGCGACGGAACTCTACTTAAAACTTTTCATATGATAAAAAGAGAACTCCCCATCATACCAGTTAATAGCGATACACTAGGCTTTTTCTACGATATCAATAGAGATAACTACCGCAAAGCTTTTGACCTAATAGCCCGAGGAAGATACGAAATTAAGACTTGGAGGACGGGACTTATAAAATTCGGGAATGAAAACCATTTGAATTTTCTAAACGAAGCTGTCCTATACTGTAAAAAAAGAGGAAAAATGCTCATTTTCGAGTTAAGGAAAGGTGATATAATAGTTATAAAAGGTAGATGTGACGGGATAATTATGGCTACAACACTAGGCTCTACCGCCTACTCTCTTTCTCAAGGAGGTCCTATAGTAGACTGGGAACTTGAAGCGCTAATATTTACTCCCATATCCCCCTTTTCTCCTATAGTAAAACCAATAGTTTTTAGCTCAAGCACTAAGCTAGACCTAGAACTCTACACCGAATCAACACTAGTAATTGATGGCGAATATTTAACCAATATAGAGAAGAAGGCAATTTTTGAAGTATCTCTAGAAGGAAAACCTTTCAGACTGGTTAAAGTTCGTGAAATTGAAGCTGATTTTTTTGACAAGATAAGACGGCGGCTTTTCGATGAAGTTTTCTATTCAAAGTTTTTCTAAAACGGCTATGAAAAACCCTGGTGTATCATGTACATGCGGGAGAAAACGCTGAACCTTATTTCCCTCGAAAATAAAGCCTATAGTTCCAGCAAAATATTTCTGATCTATTAGTTTAAGATTTAGCTTTTTTAAGGCTTTCAATATAACCAATTCATTTTCTTGGAGAGTTAAAGTGCAAGTACTGTATAATATCCTTCCTCTTCTTCTTACAAGCTTAGATGCTACTTTTAAAAATTGAAATTGATACCGTGAAAGGTTCAATACATTTCTCATCGAGATCTGACTACTTAATTTAGGCCTTACACCTAGACTTGAACAGGGAGGATCTACTATCGCCGCGTCGAAGTCTCTTTCTTCTACTATGAGATCTAGATAACGAGCGTCAGCTTCTAAAATTTTAACGATTTTAACACCTAGTCTTTGGAGGTTTTCTCTTAGTTTTCGCACTTTGGGTTTCGATCGATCCACTGCTAGTATTTCACCGGCGTTCTCCATAAGCTGAGCAGCGTGAGAAGTTTTCCCACCCGGCGCGGCACATAGGTCTATAACTTTAAATCCAGGCTTTAGACTTAAATTTCTAACAGAAATAATTGCTGGCAAGCTCTGATCGTAAACCCATCCTCGCTTGTATAAATCTAATTCTCTTATACTGGGTACATCAAAAACCGATCTAACAGTTTTTACGGCTAGTCCTCTTCTTTTTGAAAATATTCTATCCGGATCCATAGCCAATACTCCTTCGCCAACAGGAAAACCAGTTGGATCTGTTATGGTAACCCTATCTCCTTCGTGGGCTTTTCCTATAATCTTTAAAACGCCTACAGCGTAAAGGTTAGCCCCTAAATATACACTTTCCGCCGCCTTTTTATCCGCTATTACCTTTTTAGGATAGATCTTTACTCGATAAGGACCACGAATAGGCAAGTATATGGCTTCTTCTAGAAGGGAGTATGGCTTAGCCTCGAAGCCTGAATCTTTCATCTCAGCGAGAACTTCCTCCCTAGAAGCTTTAAGCGTATTTACGCGTATAAAATACCTTTTGCCGGGAGATTTGAGGGCTTTTAAAATATATTCTGTTTCTCTTATACCATAGAGGCCTGCAATAGAAATTACGCTATCTACATGTAAATTATATTTTTTCGCAAGATTGATAGCAGCGGTTAGGAATGGCGGTGTCATCCTAATGCCTTCAATTCACGTTTCATAGTAACTCTGATTAATCATCCACCGCCATATAAAACATTAGAGATGCTTATATTAGATTTTATCCACTTTTGGAAGGTAGGGATAGAAGAGGTGTAACTCCTCCTTCTCCGATCACTATTACTGCACCGCTTTTAGCCATTTCGGCTAGGTAAAGATATTTGAAATATTCGACGGCATACTTAGGATCTCCGAAAGCCTCGGTTATCAACTGTATCTGTATCTTCGTAGCGTTCGCTATAATTAGCTTTGACTTTGCTTCTGCTTCTGCTTTTAATATTTGAGCCTCTGCTTCTCCTTTAGCTTTTAATATCTGTTCCATGGCAGTCGCGTTGGCCAGTGTTATTATCCGTTCTCTCTCATATTCAGCTTGTATCTTCTGCTGTTCAGCTGTCAACTTCGCCTCTAAGGCTTTCTTAAATTGCTCTGGGAGATCTATATTTCTTAAATTTATATTATCTATAACGATGCCGTTAAGTCCTATTTCTTGGAGCTTTTCGATAAATCGTTCAGCTATTTTCTGGGCTATTTCATCTCTTTTCGGTATAGTATCGGTTCCCTTATAATCTGCTATAATATCGCGCACTATTTGTCTTAAAACAGGAGCCAGAGTTCTGTCCTCCCAATCCATTCTAGGATATCTTTTGAAAATATCGACCGCATAAGCCGAGTCTACGTGGTATTGTATCGTAATATCGACTCTAGCCTCTAAACCATCACTGGTAAAGGCATTAATGGCCGGGTATTCTCCCGTTTTTCCACCGCTAGACCACATATCGAGAGTTTCTTGTCCTACATATATCTGCTCTAATATCTGCCAGGGAAGCTTCAAAACATATTTCGGCCCTTCTCCAACACTCCATATACTGCCAGTAACCGGGTCAAGTATTATACCTACATAGCCAAAGTCTACAGTAGCGATCATTGTAAGAGCAGCGACGGCTAACACTACGAGTATTATAAATCCGCCTACAATGCTTAAAGCAGTTTTTCTTGATATACCTACTGATACGGGAACTTCATACTCCATAGTCCCCCTCACAGAATCGGTAATTTAGGATTATTTAAAGCATTCTCATCAGTATGAATCTAGAATGGAAAAAATATTTAAACTCGTAATTTCCGAGGTATACTTGAATGATGAATGAACTCCCCGCGTGACGTGTGATCGAGTTTCTGGTCGCTGACACCTATCCTCGGACAAATTTTCCTTAGCGGGCAGGAATTACATGAGGGTTTTCTAGCACGACATATGTTTCGACCGAATTCTATCAAAGCAATATGAGCAAATGCTAGATCTTCTGGAGGAAATATTTCTTCTAACTTTTTCCTGATTTCCCTATAGCTAGATTTTTCGCCTACCAATCCTAGTCTGCGAGTAATTCTCCTTATATGAGTATCAACTGGCATAACTCTTCTATTAAAAGAAAACAATAGTAAAACATCTGCTGTTTTCTCGCCTACGCCTGGAAGCGCGAGAAGTAATTCTCGCGCTCTTTCGGAGTCTAGATTTTTGAGAAAGGATAAATCTCCCCCATAATTATTAACTATCATCTGTGCGAGTGTTTTTATTTTTTGAGCTCTTTGCTTATAGAGGCCGGCAGGCTTTATCGCTTTTTCGATATCCTCAAGTGAGGCTTTGGCCAGTTTTTCAGGAGATATCCCGATCGTTTTATCTAAGTTTTCGACGGCACGCATTAAGTTTTTATACGATGTAACTTGGGAGAGAACTGTAATTACGAGTAGTCTAAAGGGATCTTTTACGTTCTTTGACCAAACCTTATCTTTTAAATGTGGATAGAGATCGTATAAGGCTCTCAACAAGTATTTTCCGAGATTATTTGAAAACATTGCTTTACTTAGGTAAAGTAACTCCTTTTTGTCTCTGATACCTGCCTCTGTAAGGTACAGGTTCACCTTTCACTTCCATAAAGACTACATGGGCAAAGCGCATGCCTTTCTTTAAGACTACTGGAAAGGCGCCTCCATGAACCTCTAATGTTATCTGACCTTCAAATCCAGCGTCGATGACGGTTGGAGGTATGGATAATCCCAGTCTCGCAAAAGTGCTACGTAGCTCAACGAGTCCACCGACGTTATCTGGCATCTTGATGTACTCTAGCGTAGTTACTAAGACTTTCATATAGGGTTGAAGTATAAAACTATCATCAATCTTTAAAACCTTGAAGTATTCTTTTAAATCCAATTCTCCTATCCTATCAGGATCTAACGGGCTTGGATTATTAAGCAGTACTGCTACTTCATCTCCTATTCTCAAATCGACGCCATTTTCTCTTACAATATTTTCGTCAAAAGGGTCTATTAGTAGTTTTTTTCCCTTTATGAGTTTTAAAATCTCTCTTCCTGATAACATCTCTAAACTCCTTGCTAAATAATATTCACGAGTTCCTCTAATTTTCTCTTTATATCCTTCAATTTCTCTTCAAGCGCTGCACTTTTCTTTTTCTCCTCTTCAAGAGCTTCACGTAACTTCTCACATTCTGGAGCCAGAGTTTCTGGGAGTTCTATCCTAACGCCCTCTTTAATGAATTTATTATAAGTCTCCAGGATCAATTTTCCAGCTTCAGTTTTCCCGGTTAAATGTCTTCTTATAGTGGCTTCGCTCCTACCGATATCGTCTGCTATACTAGCAGCGCTCATTCCTGCTTTCGATCTAGCTAAGGCAGCAGCAGCTACAGCTAGAGAATCTATCCACGTAATCCTCTCCGTGCTTTCTCTAATTTTCTCTAAAACATCTTTTCTCAAAAGAGTGGCAACTATTAGAGCAGTTTCTAGTTTATGTATATCACTTCTAGATAAAGGCTTCAATGGTATTTCTTCCATGTCTAAATCACCCTCTCTTCCCTATATATTCCTCTCGAAATCTTAAGTACTTTATCTGGATAAACCACGAGGCCTTTATTCGTTATCTCGAATGGGTGCCGTCTCATGCTGTGACTAGTGCCTCTCATTTTCCAGACTATCAGGCTCCTTCTAAGCTCTCCATCGACCTCGTCTAAATCAAGTCTTATTATTCCATCTGCAGCATGTTCCACGCCAGGTCCTCCAAATCCTCTCTCACCAACGCTGATCTGGGAAACCAGGATTGACGTACAACCTAAGCCGGCTAAAACTCTTTTCAAATTCATCACAACAGCTCTAGCGGTAGCGGGCTTAGTCATGTATAAGGTAGTCACAGAATCTATAACTACTCTCTCCGCCGCCAAATCTTTAATAGCTTCTCTTACAACGTCTATAAAGCTAGGTACGTCGTCTATAGATCTTACTACATATCTCTCACGTTTTGCGGCCTCTCCTATGCCTCCAGTGAAGGCATCTACGATCGCAAATTTTCCCTGATCCTCATACTGTCTTATATCCCACCCGAACTGAGACATGTTTATCCTAATTTGCACAGGATGCTCCTCTAAAGCTACTAAAACGCCATTTTCGCCCTTTTTTAATCCGTGGTAAAGATATTGTTGTCCGAATATAGTTTTTCCAGTACCAGGGCCTCCAGATAACAATACCACGTTCCGGTAAGGAATGCCTCCGTGAAGTATCTTATCTAAACCAGGAATGCCCGACTCTACTCTCCTCACAGGCATATTAAACCCCTTGAATTTTAATTTAATTATAATCTATTTATACGTAGCTCCAATGTAGAGAGATTTTAACAGATCCTGACCAAGTAAGAAATATATACCTCCTGCTTCGATAGTTATGCGACATCTATGCTGGAATTGTAATAGCGGGGAGCTCCGATGGCATCTAAATGTACTCCTATTTGTCCTTTTAGAGCTTTCATTTGCACCAAAAGGGCATTAAGCATACGTAAACACGGTATCGACCTAATAGCCTTTTGCTCATGGACAGGAGACGAATGTATAGGGTATAAATGCCAGTTCGCATTTTGTTCCAAACATGCATTGCTACCTGATGGAACTTGCAGATTAACTATTAAAACCAAGCGAGCTAGACGTCCATCTATAGAAGAAGAAGCCTTGAAAATGGAACACGAGCTTAAAACATTGAGAGGTAAGCTGAAAAAATTGGGCGTAGATATTGAAAAATTAGAGTAGTAACTAAGACAATAATGCTTTAGCGACTTTCACGCTTAAAATAGGATGTTTTAAAAGCTTAAAAGCAACTCTTTTGATATTTTCCCCATTGGCCAGGTCTAATACATCCCTAGAATCCAGTACCTCGGCTAGTAAATTCAGATCCTCATCGCTTAATCCTTCGATAACTTTTAAAGCTTTTAAACTATCTCTTATCCTCTTGCCCCAATATTCATTATACATTAACGGATATTTTTGTAGGAATTGACGAGAAAAGTCTTCTTTATCAAAGGCTTCAACGACAACTTCACCAGCTATTTTGCCACCAGCGATCGAGGTATGTATTCCTCCACCAGTCAGAGGGATAACCTGCCCAGCGGCCTCGCCTATTAATAATAAGTAATTATCGACAATTCTTTTTAATTGACCGCTTATAGTAACCGCTGCGCCTTTAAATTCGACGATTTGAGATTTGGAGAACATTTCTGGATGGTCTCTAACGAATTTATTCAGATATTCCCTAGCTGCCGCTTTCTGCACTCCTATGCCTACATTAGCTATATTCTCGCTCTTAGGAAATACCCATGCATAACCCAGCGGCGCCACTTTTGAACCTAAGTAGAATTCAGTGGCATCAGAGTCATGAAGCTTCACATTAACCATTACATATTGAAGCGAAGGAATAACTTTCCTTTCTCCCCTTCTCTCCAAACCTGTTTGCTTAGCGACCAACGACAAGTAACCATCAGCACCTACTAATACTCGCGTTTTAATAGATCGTTTATCTGTATAAACCAGGTATCCATCGTATTTTGGCTCTACCTTTCTTACCTTTTCTCCTATCTGTATCTCGGCTCCTGCTTCTACAGCATAGTTAGCCATGACTTGCAGAAAGGATTTTTTATCTACTATGTAGCCTAGAGTCTTTCCTTCACCTGCTATTTCTTTTGCTGTGCCGTTGGGAGCATAAATTATGGCTTTTTTAATCTTATGGTATACGAAGAAGGACTCTGTGTATCTGGGCAGTTGAGCCGTCTCTAAAACTCTAGAGCTTATTCCTTCTCCGCAAGGTTTAACTGCTAAAGTTTTCTCTTTTTCAAATATAACAACTCGAATACCACGACTAGCTACACTTCTTGCAAACATTAATGCTGCAGGACCAGCTCCTACTACAACAACATCTATATTCTGCATAGCCTACACCTTGTGGGTATTATAAGCCGTATAGGTTTCTTATAATATTTCTTTCACGAGTTCAGATATACGTGTGGTCACTAAGGCCCCTTTATCTGTAACAATTACTGTATCTTCAAACTGAGAAACTAATCCTCTTTTCTTCTCTACGAGAACGGGATACATCATTATAATCTTCTTCTTCAGCAAAATGGAGAGCATATTTTTGGCTTTTTCCTCGCCTATAGATTTGGCAATCCAGCGTTCGGAGAACGGGAGCTTTCTAAAACGTCTCCACATATCTCTTAGGAGAGTATCCAGTTGTTTATCGCCAGTTCTTCTAGTCGAAATTATTCTGTATATATACCCTTTATTGAGCTCAACTACATATCCGGCTCCATCAGTAGCAAAGGGCTCTATGGCGTAGACCTCATCTTTTTCGATCTTGCTACTAAACATTGTCCGGGCATTCGGTATAGATTTACCAGCGTGGAGATTAAAGCGGGAAATTTTATGACCGGTAAGGTTTCTAACAGGTTTAAAGCCATAAGAGAGAATTACTTCTTCTATCACCGCACCAATGGAACCTGTTTTCACACCAACCATTAATGTTTTCTCGGCTTTTACCAACGCTTCAAAGGAGGCTTTTAAAAGTTCTTCATATTCTGAAGATAAAGATATTGAAACCGCTGCATCCGCTATATAGCCATCTTTATGGACGCCAACATCGACCTTAACTATAGACCCGGGCGGTATTACTGTAGAGTCGTTTATCCCTGGGGAATAGTGAGCCGCTACATAATTTATGGATATGTTGACAGGAAAAGCTGGCGATGCATAATTCCTTATATAATCTTCAAGTTTTTCCGCCAGCTCTAGTACCGGCATGCCTTCGTGCACTAAATCTACAGCTCTGGCTAAAGTCTTCCTGGCTATCTTGCCGACCCATAACCATTTTCTTCTTTCTTTTTCGTTCACGTTTTCAACCTATACTTAAATACCTGTTTTGAATTACACGGTAACATGCAAGAAATCATTGATAAAATTATTGAATACCTAAAGGAGAAGGATGGAGTACGAGAGGAGCTAATAAAAGCTTCACGTGAGATAATAAGAAAATGCAGAGATATCGTGAACAAGATTCATAGGAGAAAACTAAAAAATCTAGACGATGACTTTTCTGAACTCAGATTGCTTGTGGAAGAACTTCGTGTAAAGTGCAAGTCTTTCCCAGACATGTACCATAGCGGCATTGTTCAGGAAGCTCTCATGGAATATTACGAGGCTTGGTTACTGTATGAGTACGTTAAAACTGGGACTCTGGAGACTGTAACGGATCTGCCTAGAGAGGACTATGTGGCTTTTTTGCTCGGCTTAGCTGATGTAGCTGGAGAGTTTAGGAGAGAGCTGGTCCAGTTTCTGCTGGAGGATGATATCGAGAAAGCTGAGAAGTTTTACACTTGTATAGAGGAGATATATAGCGAGTTGTCTCGTTTCTCCTTCCCAGACGCTTTAACGCCGGGCTTGCGGAGAAAAGTCGATAGGATTAGATATATCTTGGAGTCGTCGCAGAATGATATACTCTATGCTAAAAAAACACGCGAACTTTTAAAGGTGCTAGACAAGTGATATACTCGATGAAGGTTGCCAGTAATTTTTCTATAGAAAAAGCTAGATATGCTCAGAGAAGAATTTCTGAGCATATAATTAAACACGATGTCCTCCCCGAAAGAATAGAAAAAATAGCTGGAGTAGATGTGGCGTATAGAGAGGAGATCAGTGTAGGCTCGGCAGTAATCGTTAAAATGCCAGAGTTTAAAATCATCGATAGTGCAGCAGTGGTCGTAAATACTCGCTTCCCATATATTCCGACGCTGCTAGCTTTTAGAGAAGTTTACCCAGCTTATGCGGCGTTGAAAAAATTAAGAACCAGCTTTGACGTTCTCATGATTGATGGAAATGGGCTTTTACACCCCTACAGAGCCGGTTTCGCCTGTCACTTAGGCTTGGTCATTGATAAACCCTCGATAGGAATTGCTAAGAAGTTGTTATGTGGACGCGTAGGAGAGTGGAGGGGGAAATGGGCGCCGATATTAGACAACAGCGAGGTTATAGGAGCCGCCGTTAAAACTTGTCAAAGAGCAAAACCAATATACGTTAGCATCGGCCATAAAATATCTCTAAGAACGGCAGTACGCATAGTGCTATGGTCGACTAAAAAAGGCGTTAAACTACCAGAACCTATACGTCAAGCACATGTATATGCTACTCAAAAAATTAAGACATTAAAACAGGTCTAGTATTCTTTCAATTATCTGAGAAGAAGATGTTAGAGGGAAGTTTTTAACTCTACTAGCTATTTTCACTACTTCAATTCCATACTTATCAGCTTCTTCTTTCACAATACTAGCTATATTTTCCTGGTCTGGCCCGAGAACTATGATATCTGGCCTGTGTTTTTCAATTACTTTCTTCACGCTAAATTCTTTCTCACCAAGATATGCCTCGTCAACATACCTAATGCTCTTTACCATAGCTAATCTCTGTTTCTCAGGAATTACGGGAGGTCTACCTTTCATCTTTTTAACGTTTTCGTCACGCGCGACTATCACTATAAGCCTACCTTTCTCCCTAGCTTTTTTCAAGAGAAATATGTGTCCAGGGTGAAGTATATCAAAAACTCCTCCAACTAGCACTCTTTTCTCCTTAGAAGCTTCCCGGGGCCATTCAAAATCCAAAATGTCCAGAAATCGGAGAGCGTCTAGTAATCCTTCGCTGTATGCTATACACGCTAAACTGGTAAAAACATCGTTGCGTTCTTCTAGATAGTATCGTGCATCTTGACAGTACTTATCGGCTAAATCCACGATATAGCCTATCCTCCTATTTTCCTTTTTTATTTTAGAGTATATTTTAGAAAGGACTATTCTTACATTTCGAATATATTTCCTTACTTTATCTTTTTCATCCATTTTTCAATCATCTCCTTATTCGCATTACATAAAAGTAACAAAGCCTCAGCTTCCATTGGATGTAGAAGACCGGGAATAATTAAACTATGTGGAGGAGGACCGAAATCGTGCTTTTTCAAATCTTCTAACGTTCCAGCTTTTAATATTAAGTCGGGACTGCCTATTCTGGCCATCCCGATACCCAGTGTTTCAGAGGAGATAATGCCATCGCCTACTTTTTCTTCTAGAAGGAAGAGAACGTCGACAGCGTCCGCTATAGTCATTTTCCGATCCTCTCTTAAATCGAGGAGGAAGAACGTATGTAGTTTACGATTAAAATTATCCTTTAAAACTTCGTAAGAGGAAATTGGATAAAATCCTATTTCTGGGTCAGGATAGACAAGGGTTACTATTTTACCAAATTTATATACTTGAAGTCCAGTAGCGCTTATCGCGCTTGAAATCACCGAGGGGGCATGAACAACCTCTGTCTTAATGCCGTGTTTTTCGGCTTCCAATCTTATAGATATATGCGTAGTAGCGATAAAAGGATCTCCTGGAACCAAAAGAGCAACATTTTTCTCTCTTGCTTCTTCGAGTATATTGATCAATTTCCTACCTTCTAAAATACTCCGATCCACAGGCACTACCTTTTTCCCTATTAAGCTTTCTAAAACTTCTATAGAGAAACCGGGAACTATACTCGTATAGGTATCTAGGTATACTTTATCCGCGTGTCTTAAGACTTCTAGTCCACGTAAAGTTAAATCTGCGCAATTATAAAGCCCTAATCCCACGAAAACGAGCATAAAATCACCAGCAAAACTTTGAAGCTAGAAGTACTTCGCCAATGAATTTTGAGAGTTATCCAGGACACATAAAAGTGTTGATATGCTTCGCTAATAAGTTTTATACTAACGATCTTTGATAAGGTTTTGATAGAAGAGTGAAAATTTAACTACATAACATTATGAGTAACGGCGTTAATAGCTTGGAATCAATTGGAGAATTTTAATATTTATACTCACTCTTATAAATAAAAATAAATAAATCTGAATTTATAGCACAAATTCTATTAAGAAGATGCAGCAGCAAGTTTTTAACTACTAGAAAAAAATACTATTGTGCCGTATGTAGTTAAAAGAATATACGGCAGGCTTTACGTCTACTGTCAATTCAAGACAGGTAAAAAATATTAGCGTCTACATCGAGCCATTCGAAAAATTGTAGAATTCTATCTTAATATAAAGATATTTTAATAACAGAGAATAGATGCGGGGGCCGGGATTCGAACCCGGGCAGGCCTTCGCCAACGGATCTTGAGTCCGCCCCCTTTGACCAGACTCGGGCACCCCCGCTCAATTAGGAGATATAATCCCAGAATTTTATAGTTTTCTCTAAGGTTTTAAAACGGGTATTTCTCCCATAATTCAAGACGTCTACGTTTTAATTCATGCCTCTGTCTTCTAAGGAAATCGTATACAGTTTTATGTTGCCTCCCGCTTATCAGCATTTCAACCGCCTCTCTGGCGATCCTTACCTGTTCGTAATCTCCTATAATCCCTACATGTTTCTCTCCTATGACCAGTTTCGCCCCGCTTAATTCCTCGATCATCCGTCTGGCTTTTCCCTCTTCTCCAATGATTCTTCCTTTAATTCTCTTTAAATCTGCTTTATTACGGGCTACTTCTCCCAAGTCTATATATTCGAGAATGACCATTTCGTCTAATAGAGAAAATGCAGTTTTAGAATTAAAGCCTAGAGCTATAGCCTGTAGGATATTCTTGGCCTTCATCATATCAGCTATCGTTGTCTTTTCGTTCCGCGGCATTATTACCACTTCATTATTCGCGGAATCTATCCAAAGCTTCACATTGCATAAGTCTTCTATCTTTCTGCGAGTGGCTCCCGACTTTCCTATTATAACGCCGAGTCTCTCTTTAGGTACTGGAACTATAAGTCTTCCTTTGACGCCCATGCTGTCACCACAATTCACTTTATAAGTAATCCCGCCGATATATATAATATGAGGGAGGAGTTCGAAGAGGAAATAGAAAGACTAGAATACGAGAGGATAGTCAAGTCGAAGCTAGTTAAGATAAAAGATAGCGAGCTTTTCGAAACAGTAGAGGAGGTTTTCGACGCTAAAACACTTATGGCGTTATATAACTTAATGAATAAAGGAGTTATCAAAAAGATGTACGGCGTGGTCGCTGCTGGGAAAGAAGCACGTGTATACTGGGCCGAATCTCCGGATGGAAAAGACTTAGCCGTGAAGATCTTCCTCGTTTCAACTGCCGAATTTAGAAGAGGAATTATGAAGTACATAGATGGAGACCCTAGGTTTAGGAATATTAAAAAAGATCGGAGACATATAATAAGGATTTGGTGTTCTAAAGAGTTTAGAAATCTTAGACTAGCCTATAGCCATGGAGTTAGAGTTCCCAAGCCGATAGATAGAGAGGAAAACGTGCTTGTAATGGAGTTTATTAACATGCCCGGGCATAGAGGAGTGCCAGCGCCGCTAATTAAGAATTATCCTCCAGAAGATCCAAATGAGGCATTTGAAGTAATAAAAGGTTACATTGTGAAGCTATATAGAGAAGCTAGATTGGTTCACGCAGATCTTTCCGAATATAACATTATGCATAGAGATGGAGAATACATAATAATAGATTGGGGTTCAGCTGTTCATGCAGAGCATCCGAATGCTAAGGAATTCTTATTTAGAGATATAAAAACCATTTTTGGATATTTCAAAAGGTTAGGAGTAGAAGTTTCCAATCCTAAAGAGTTTTTTGAAAGTCTTGTTGAATATTAGTTTAAGAACACAATCATTCAAGCAGTTCTTCTAGCTCTTTTAACTGTCCAGCTCTTGTAAGTCTTTGAATTTCAGTATTTGTATATCTATATACGATATCTCCTCTTTTATCTCTCTGAAAATCCCAGGGGGCTACTAGAACAATATCTCCTACTCGCATCCATACTCTCTTACGCATTTTACCAGGTATTCTACACAATCGCGTGTATCCATCTGCGCATCTAACTCGTGCTCGATCATATCCAAGTAACTGTTCTATAACGCCTAAGACTATCTCTCCGCCTGGAAGAGGAATTTCCTTTTCTTCCTCTTCTCTCCGTCTCTTTTTCTTCTTCTTCCTCCTTCTGGGCACATTCTCACGTTTTCTCCTTATTATTATGTCTGCTAATGTCTCGCCCCTTATATGTTCATCGCTTGCTGACATTGGCTAATAGTATTATTTGTTTCAAAAAATGAAAGCACTAAATTTTTAAGTATGTAGTCTTTCTTGACAGCGAAGGTGGTGTAAGTGTCGGAAGACAAAGCCAAGAAATTAATACTCTGGTTTGAAGAACTAACGAAAGACGATATCCCTCTTGTCGGAGGAAAAAACGCCAACCTAGGCGAGATGTTAAAAGCTGGAATACCTGTACCTCCCGGCTTCGCTGTCACTGCATACGCCTATAAACGCTTCATAGAAGAAACTGGAATAAAAGACGAAATTTATAGAATATTAAAAGAGGAGGTACCCTCAACTGCAGCTAAACCGGAAGACTATATGGAGGCCAGTAGGCGTATTAGAGAACTTATAGAAAAAACGCCGATGCCGAAGGATATAGAAGAGGCTATAAAGAAATCTTATCGAGAGCTCTCCAAACGTGTAGGTAAAACCGAAGAATATGTAGCAGTAAGAAGTAGCGCGACGGCCGAAGATCTGCCCGGAGCCAGTTTCGCAGGACAACAAGAAACTTATCTTAATGTAAAAGGCGAAGATGATGTTGTAGAAAAAGTTCAAAAATGCTGGAGTAGCTTATTCACACCCAGAGCCATATTCTACAGGGAACAAAAAGGCTTCGAACATGAAAAAGTGCTGATAAGCGTAGCGGTTCAGAAAATGGTTAATGCCAAAGCTGCAGGTGTTATGTTCACTATACATCCAGCTACCGGGGAAAAGGATAAGATCTTGATAGAGGCGAACTGGGGTTTAGGCGAGGCAGTAGTCAGCGGAGCTGTAACACCTGACGAATGGGTGGTTGATAAAAACACTTTCGAAGTCATTGAAGAGAGAACTGTAGAAAAAACTGTAGAATACATACGAGACCCTGTTACAGGTAAAACTATTCATGCCGAAGTACCCCCAGAAAGAAGAAAAGTGCCATGCCTAACAAAAGAAGAAGTCAAAAGACTAGCCGAACTAGCCGTATTAATAGAAAAACATTACGGAATGCCCATGGACATAGAATTCGCAGTAGACAAAGACCTACCATTCCCCCAAAACGTCTACATAGTACAAGCAAGACCCGAAACCGTCTGGTCACTCAAAGAAGCCAAACCCGAAGAAGCCAAAGCCGTAAGCATAACCGAAGCCAAAATAGTCACCAAAGGACTAGCCGCAAGCCCAGGCATAGCCTACGGAACAGCTAAAGTCTGCCTAACACTAGAAGACGCAAAGAAACTAATGAAGGAAGGCGACATCCTCGTAACTAAAATGACGGACCCTGATTGGGTCCCGTATATGAAGATTGCGTCTGCGATTGTTACTGATGAAGGTGGTATGACTGCGCATGCTGCGATTGTGAGTAGGGAGTTGGGGATTCCAGCTATTGTTGGTACTAGGGATGCTACTCAGAAGATGGTGACTGGTAAGGATTATACGGTTGATGCTAAGTCTGGTGTAGTGTATGAGGGTAAGGTAGAGGAGCTTTTGGAGGAGGAGAAGGAAAAGGTTGAGGCTAGAGCTGTTGTTGCTGAGCTTGTGGTGAAGCCGATTACTGGCACTAAGATTTACATGAACTTAGGAGTTCCCGAGAAGATCAAGGATTATAAGAACTTGCCGTTTGACGGTATAGGATTGATGAGAGTAGAATTTATAATGGCTAGCTATGTTGGAGAGCACCCGCTGTACTTGCTGGAGACGGGTAGAGGAAATGTATTGGTTGATAAAATGGCCGAAGGTATAGCTATGGTAGCACGTGAAATTTATCCGCGGCCAGTGGTGGTGAGGTTTAGCGATTTCAAGACTAACGAGTATAGGCAGTTGAAAGGTGGAGAGAAGTATGAGCCTCATGAAGATAATCCAATGCTGGGATGGAGGGGTGTATCCAGATATATAAGTCCGCAATACGAGAAGGCCTTTATTCTGGAGATTGAGGCGATAAAGAAGGTTAGAGATGAAATGGGACTGACTAATGTCTGGGTAATGGCGCCTTTTGTGAGGACTTTATGGGAAGCTGAAAGTTTTATAAAGTTACTAGAGCAGGAGGGCTTAGAGAGTGGGAGAGATTTCAAAATATGGGCGATGGCCGAAGTTCCTAGCGTAGTATTTCTGGCAGAAGAATTCTCTCGGTACTTCGATGGTTTCAGCATAGGAAGCAACGATTTAACTCAGTTAACCTTAGGTACTGATAGAGATAGCGCTATACTGCCTAAGATAGATCCGCGCTACTTTGATGAAAGGGATCCTGCGGTGAGAACGGCTATAGCTATGCTAATTGAGAAAGCTCATAATTCGCCTTATGGCTATCGTACAGTTTCAATCTGCGGTCAGGCTCCCAGTGTATATCCGGAGTTTACAGAGTTCTTGGTTAGGCATGGTATTGATAGTATATCAGTGAATCCGGACGTGGTAATGCGTACTAGAGAGCTTGTAGCATCGGTAGAACGCCGCATTTCCATGGAGAAGTTGCTGGGAATTGTGCACGAAGACGAGGATCTTGGATGGCCACATAAAATACGGAGTAGAAAACCTAAGCGAGGATCTAGGGTTTTCAAAGATTATTACGAAGAAGAATACTAAAACAGATTTTTTATATCAACCTCAATCTTTATTTTCTCGCTAAAAATTTAAATAAATAGAGACTTTTATAGTAATCCAGAGCGGGGGTGCCCGAGCCAGGTCAAAGGGGGCGGACTTAAGATCTCGAGCAACAGGGCCGAGATTTGAAATCCGTTGGCGAAGGCCTGCCCGGGTTCGAATCCCGGCCCCCGCACTATACTTCTAGCCTCTCTTAATAGGATAGATTTAAGAACGTTGATGTATTAGTTAAATCAGGGTTAGCCGGCGGGCGGGCGTCGGGCTACCTCGGCGACGGGTGGCCTGAGGAAACTCCACCACCTCTATGGACCCGCGGCGCCGTGAGGCGCTGGGGGAAACCCCAGGCAACGGACCAGAAACGAGACCCCCTATACCCAGTGAGGAGGAGGCGGAGAACCGCTCTAGCAATAGGGCGGGAGTTAACCCGTTGACGAGGGTATAGGAGTGGATGGAACGGCCGCCCCGCGGGTTAGAGCCAAACAGGGTCAATGAGTTCCATAGGGAGACCCGGGTGGGCTCTTAGATTGATCCCGCCTAAAACAGAAGGTGGGTTACCGCCGGCTAACCCTATTTAGTGCTAAGATTTATTTTGATGATAGCAAATATTTACTGTTGGTGGTCATTTGAAACTAGCTTACGTTCTAATAAGCACAGAGATAGGAGCTGAAAAAGAGGTTTTAGAACATCTTAAAACGATACCGGAAGTCATAGAGGCTTATATAGTCTATGGAGTTTACGATATAATAGTGAAAATATCGGTCAAGGAGATAGATCAACTGCGTGATATCATAACTTCAAAAATTAGAAGATTTGGAAAAGTCAGGTCCACATTAACTATGATCGTAGTAGAGGGATTTTCTAAATAAATGCAATTGCTAATAGGTATAGACGACGTAGATTCCCCCTACGGTATGTGTACAACCTATGCTGGGGCTCTTATAGTTGAAGCGCTCAGCAAGATCGAGGATATTACTTTTTTAGATTATCCATTTTTAATCAGGCTTAACCCCAATATACCCTTTAAGACTAGAGGAAATGGCGCGGTAGCTTTTCATTTAGAAGTACCGGAATACTACTATGAAAATCTTAAGGAGATAATAACGGATATCATAAAAAAGGCGCTTATAAAAGGTAAGAGGAAACCTGAGCCAGTCATAGTTTTCTCTAAAAGAGAAAATGCTGAGTTAAGGCGATTTTATGAGAAAGCTTTAACGAGCATGGTTACCCTAAGTTACGCTGAAAGACTCGTAGATAAATTGGGAATAGAATACTATGCTCTAGAGAGCGGTAAACGAGGGCTTATAGGGGCGTTAGCGGCTATAGGAGCCGTGCCTTTAGAGGAGTATACGTTCGAACTATTGATGTATAGGAATCCTTCTAAGCGAGGCAGGAGAATTATTAATGAAAAGTTAGTAATGGATATCGATAGAAGATATAGAGATTATGTCTTTGCGAATTTCGATTTTTCTAGTAAACGAATACTCGCAATACCTCATGGCCCTGACCCGGTTCTTATAGGCATTAGAAGCGTCAATCCGTTAATTCTAAACGAAATTAGAGTTTTACTAGCTAGAGGATGTAAAGATTTAGAGAGGTGGATTATCTATAAAACTAATCAGGGAACAGGAGTTCATCTAAAGAGGGTTTTGAAAATATCCGCTATAAAACCCTATGACTCTTGTACTATTTCAGGAGTTATCTCGTCAGATCCTTTAATTTTAAAAGGAGGACATGTAAAAGTCAGAGTTAAGGATGAAACCGGAGAGATAGATTGTCTATTCTACAGAGAAACAGGTTTTTTAAACAAAGTAGCTAGGCTTTTAAAACCAGGAGATGAAGTTATA
Source organism: Thermoprotei archaeon (assembly GCA_003649235.1). Classification (GTDB taxonomy): domain Archaea; phylum Thermoproteota; class Thermoprotei; order Thermofilales; family B69-G16; genus B69-G16. Next base: position 34,159 of record QMRG01000004.1, read on the forward strand.
ATGGGAGGGGGTGTAAGACCTGCAAGTAGTAAACATGGTTTAACACTGAATGTTGAAATATTAAATGTAGTAAAAACTGTAAAAGTTGAGAAAATGTATAATCCTATTTGTCCGAATTGTAGGCATCGAATGAAATCTGCTGGAAGGAAAAAAGGTTATAAATGCCCTAAATGTGGTTTTAAAACTAAAAAAGCAGAAAAAGAAATCGTGATAAAAGGCAGAATCCTAGAGCCAGGGCTCTATTTGCCCTCTCCTTTAGCTTATAGACATCTCTCTAAACCACGAAGACTGATAGGTTGGAAGGGAACGGAAATAAAATACCTAGTAGAATTGTGGCATTTTCCTTAGAATAGGATGGTGATATGTTGAGGAGGAAAAAGAAAAAAGAGGTTAAGCTTAAGATATTAGGGTCTGGAAGAGAAGTTGGCAGGTCTGGAATATTACTAGAGTATGGGGATACAAAGCTATTGTTAGACTACGGCGTTGCCTTAGGAAGCGAGGAACCCAGTTTTCCTCTCCACGTGGCTCCAAGAGAACTTGATGGAATATTATTAACTCATGCACATCTAGATCATTCAGGCGCCGTGCCGCTATTGTATGTAAGCGAGACAAAACCACTGTATACCACGCCGCTTACTCTGGAACTCTCTCAAATTCTTATCATGGATTTTCTTAAAATCTCCAAGTTCTATGTTCCATATGAGGCTATCGAGTTAAAGAACATGATGCATTACTCGAAATTCGTGAAATACGGCGAGAAGATAACAGTTGGAGATTGTGAAATAGAAATAATCGAATCTGGACATATACCCGGTAGTTGCATGTTTAAGGTAAGGGTCGACGATTTAACGGTGCTCTATACGGGTGACTACAACACCACTGAAACTTGTCTCTTATCCGGTTTTGATAAAAATATAGCAAGAAAAGTCGATATCTTGATAACAGAGGCAACCTATGCAGCATTCGATCACCCCTCAAGAGAAAAGGTAGAGAAGGAGTTCATAGGGAAAATAAATGAAGTACTAGAGGGAGGAGGTAATGTCTTAATACCAGCATTCTCTGTAGGACGGGCTCAAGAAATTATGTGCGTACTGGCTAAACATGATGTAGAGTACCCTGTATACTTAGATGGTATGGCGAGAGTAGTGGCAGATTTACTACTCTACTACAAAGATCTACTAAGAGACCCTAAACTCTACGAAAAAGCTTACAATAGAGTAAAGATAGTGACTGGATGGCGTATGCGTAAAAAAGCGTTAAAAAAGCCGAGTGTGATTATTTCCCCCGCAGGCATGCTTAAAGGAGGAGCATCAGTATTCTATATGGAGAAAATTTTAGATGAGCCTAAGCATGCTGTTTTCTTTGTAAGCTATTTAATAGAAGGCACTCCGGGCCGTAAGACGATCGAAGAGGGAGTTTTTGCCACTAAAAAAGGTTTGAACAAAGTTAAAGCTAGGATTGAATGGTTTGATTTTTCCTCGCATGTGAGCAGAAAAGGTTTACGAGAAGTAGCAAAAGAATTGCCGAGTCATGCCCATGTAGTTGTAGTTCATAGTGGAGAAGAAGGAGAGAATTTCATTAAATATTGTAGAGAAGAACTGAACTTGCCTGTCTACTTCCCGGAGAATGGTTCAGAACTAATCTTCCACTTCTAGAGTGGTTATAATGGAAAGAATTGAGAAAGAAGCTCTAAAAGCGGTAGCTGAAAAGCGTGTTATAAAAGTAGTTTTCGAGCCTAGTGGACAAATCTTCTGGTTAGTCTATGGACATAAGTTTAAAAATCTCTACCTTGTAATTCCAGGACTCTATTGTTCTTGCAAAGGATTTACAATGAATGTAATACTCCGAAGAGTTTCTGAGTATTGTTATCACATCAGAGCTAGAGAGCTTGCAGGGGAAAAAGGCTTGTATATTGAGAAGAGAATGAGCGATAAAGAAAAGTTAAATTTTCTAAAGAAGATATTTTCAAAAATGTTGACTACTTAAATAAGTAAGGGTAATAGTATTAGGTCAGAACTGCCTATGGAGAACGTCAACGATGTAATTTCACTTATTATAACAAAGAAGCCGTCACTTAAAGTAAGCGATGTGAAGGAAATGATAAAGAAAAAGGCGGAAGAATTAGGGGAACTTGTAGATGAGTATGTGATAGCTCTGATGGTGGCGAAAGAACTAGGCATATCTCTTCCTAAAGAGGAGAAAAGCCTAAAGGTATCTAAGCTTAAAATCCGCGACTTAATATCTGGATTGCGTAATGTCAATTTAGTTGCTAGAGTTATCAAAATAGATAGAGAGATTACTTTTTCAAGAAATGGAAGAATGCGTAGATGTCTTCGAATTGGGATAGGCGACGCCACTGGTATTATAAACTTAGTGTTGTGGGATGAGCAGGTAGAACAGGTGAAAAATTTAAGAATAGGAGATGTGATCCGGATATCCCGAGGCTATACTAGAGAGTATAGAGGTAGGATAGAGCTTTACTTGGGAGAGAATGGGAAAATTTCTTTAGTTGAAGGAGAAGCTCCGCCGCTAGAGTATTTTCTAGAGAATTACGAGTTGGAATGCGCGCTCTTAGAGATTAAAAGTATAGTTCGATTGCCTGATTTTGCATGCATACGAGGGATCGATTTTAAAGGACGCAGAGTTAGAGTGTTGATTTGGGGAGGGCTAGAAGATGATTTAAGAGAAAAATGTTATTATATCTGTGGTTTAAAAAAGAAGTATGAAACTCAGGATTTTGTAGAATATTATACTAACCAAACTAGAGCAGTATTTAAACCTTGTCAGGCTAATATCCCTCCTATCAATTATCCAATTTATACTCCTTCATCGACAAATATTGAAGAAGCACGAGACTTAGTCTTTCAAGGATATTACCTAGCTGTAAATCCTACAAAACTCCCTAAAATGATACTAGGAGATAACAAAAAATTTTTATCAATACTTCTAACTAGCGATAATGTTTTTCACAGTATTACCGATCTAGACTTAGGAGTTAAAGTTCAGCTTGAAGGAGTTGATGTGGTAAAGGGTAGGAGGAGTAGAATAGTGAAGATAAGTCGTTGTGGTCGTATAAGGATTGTGAATTCGAATGATATCTTATCTAGTATGTCTATGCCTGAGAAATACATAGTGGAAAGTATAGGTGCATGTATTTTGAATGGAGCTGTTATCTCGCTAGACTTCAATTTCAGATCGATAAAAACTGCAAAAAAAGAAAAAATAGTACCGTTTTGCTCTATGCTGGTAGATGACGGAACTGGACAAGCTAGAATTTACAGCAGTAGCATGGATGTGATTGAAAAACTACTAGGTATGAGCGAGAAAGAAGCGTTAGATTATTTAAAATCCGGAGTATTGGACAAGATCGTATCCTATATGAAAAAGGATATTCTAGGGAAAGACTTTAAATTTAAATGCTTTCTATATGAAGGAGAGGGAAATAACAGGATAGGTGTAGCCTTTTCTATCTGGGAAGAAGGATAATAATTATATAGCCAATGGGCGATTTTACAGATATACTCATAGGAGGTATTTACAGAGATGGGGCGTAGAAAAAGCAGAAGGAAAATTAGGTTAAGACCTAAAAAGAAAATACCATCCGTCTTCCAATGTCCACGTTGCGGAGTTACGGCGGTCTCCGTAAGCATAGATAGAAAAAACGGCGTGGTCGCCGTAACCTGTGGAGCTTGCAAGCTTAGATACACATTCGAGTATCAAGAGATCTACCAACCAGTTGACTACTATGGAAAATTCGTAGACGCGTTTGTCGAGGAAATGGGGATATCGGTATGAAAAAGGACTACAAGGGGAAAGTAGAAAAAATGATTAGAGATGGATTAGCTGAAGATGGAGCGCTCCACATGGTCCTAATAGACCCAGAAGTAACTTCACCTGAAAGAGCAGCTGAAATAGCGGCAGAAGCAGAAAAAGCGGGAACCTTCGCAGTAATGGTGGGAGGCAGTATAGGAGTTTCTGAGCAAATGGTTGATAAAACTGTTTTAGGGATAAAGGAGAATGCTGACCTGCCGGTTATACTTTTCCCCGGCAGCATAGGAGAACTAAGCAGGTACGCTGATGCAGTTTGGTTTCTTTCAGTTTTAAACTCGGTAAACCCATACTTCATAATAGGAGGACAAATGCAGGCAGCACCTATAGTTAAACGCTATGGATTAGAACCTATTCCACTTGCATATCTAATTCTCGGAAGCGGAGGTGCTGTAGGATATGTCAGCAATACGAGACCAATACCTTTTGAACAAGCCGAAGTTGCAGCTGCTTTTGCGCTTGCGGCTCAGTATTTGGGTTTTAGATTCGTGTATTTAGAAGGCGGGTCTGGAGGTAAGCCTGTACCCCCCGAAGTCATCGGCTATGTAAGAAAAATGGTTAAAATACCAATAGTAGTGGGTGGAGGGATAAGAAGCGGAAAACTAGCGGAATTAGCGGTAAAGGCGGGCGCTGATATTATAGTTACTGGGACTATTATAGAGGAAACAAGTAGAGTCTATAACGTTCTAAAGGAGATAGTTGAAGCTATAAAAAAAGCTGCTAGAAAGCGAAAAGACCTAAATGCGCCATAATAACTATAGTCATTAATGCTATTGCTGAAATTATGACTATTTCCGGCTTAATCTCTATTCCTTCGATTTCTTCTTCGAAAAAGGACATCAAACCTGCAGCTGACATTGTAGCCGGAGTTCTTTCTTTCTTCTTCTTAGCCTTAGGCATAGATATCCCTCAACTAGATACTTGCGCACTCCTTTTTAAACGTTCCTGACAGGCCATGTCTACTATAAAGAATTTGCCTACAGGAAGCATAGTCGTAGGCAAACTACCTAAGGGATGTGAGCTATGTCAACGAGGTAGAAAAAGCATAATTTTCGTAACTGGGCTATGTCCTCGTAAATGTTTCTACTGTCCCTTAAGTAAGGAGAGAAGAAGAGACGTGTTTATTATTAACGAGAAAGAAGTAACTGAGCTTAACGAAAAAATATTGATAAGCGAAATTTTGAAATCCGATTCTCTAGGAGTGGGTATAACTGGCGGAGATCCACTCGTTAAGCTAGACAGGACGCTTTTTACCATAAGGGTCTTAAAAGACTACTTTCCCGATATGCATATTCACCTATATACAACTGGTATCACATTAACTAAGACGATTTTATCTAAACTTGAGAAAAGCGGACTGGATGAACTCAGAATACACCCTAAACCTAGAAACTGGAGGAAAATAGAGTTAGCGCTGAAAGAATCAAACATGGAAGTAGGAGCTGAAATACCAGCGCTACCGGGTTCTGTAGAAGAAATCAAAATTTTTGCAGAGTACCTTGCTGATATTGGGGCCCATTTTCTAAATATAAACGAACTTGAATTCAGCGAGACGAACGCGTTAGCTCTTCTACAAAGAGGCTATCGCATGAATGACGACTATATAACGGCTAAAGGAAGCAGAGAAACAGCGATTAGAGTTCTTGAATGGGCGGCACATCATCTCGATTTAAACATACACTTTTGTCCAGCGGTAGTTAAAGATCGTTATCAAACAAGTCTTAGATTATACAGAAAAGCTGTGGCGATAGCCAAAAATTATCAACAAGTAACAGACGAAGGATTATTGAGATATTTGAAAGTTGTCACAAAAAATCCAGAAAAACTCCAACAAATAATTCCAAAATCATTATTAGAAGTTAAAGAAAATAAAGTATATACTAGCGTATTTTTCGCTGATCGTTTAATAAAGGCGGGGTATACTGTATATTTAGTAGAAGAATCTCCTACTCCACAACGTCAAATATTAAACATAGGAAAATATCATTAGAGCAGAGTATTGCCTAAAGCCCCGGGCGGGACTCGAACCCGCGACCCCCGCCTCGCTGGGCAAGGTAGACTCAATTGTCCTCGCATACCAAGGCGGTGCTCTACCACCTGAGCTACCGGGGCTAATATCTATTCTTTTCACTATTTTATTAAGTTTACCTAGACCTTTAATACTGGTTTAGATTTGTAAAGCTTTTTGTA
>QMRG01000005.1 GCA_003649235.1 Thermoprotei archaeon
CGCTATATATTGGCTTTGACTGAGGACAGTGACTCCTATAGTTACCGGCCACAAATCTGGAGATTTCAAGAAGATCAAGGCGAATAGGAACTCGTTCCATACGAGGAGGAATTGTAGCGAAGCCACAGAGCCTAAAGCTGGCGCAGATAATGGTAGCACTATTTTCATAAATATTTGGAAATCAGTGCATCCATCAATCTTAGCCGCTTCTTCTATCTCTTTCGGCAGTGTTAGGAAGAAATTTCTCAAGAAGAATATTATCCAGGGTTGGGCGAAAGATGAGTGGATCAATACTAAGCCGACTATCGTGTTGAGCAATCTCATCTCCCTTAGCAGTATGGTTAAAGGTATCAGAACGAGTATTGAAGGTATGATTTGTATAAAGACTAAGGTTATGAAGAGCAGGTCTTTTATAGGAAAGCTAAACCTGGAAAATGCATACGCTGCTAAAGCGGCTACAAATATTGGTATTACTGTAGATGGCACGGTGATTACCAATGAATTTACTAGATACTTGCCCATTCCTCTTTCAAAAGCTTCGATGTAGTTTTCTAATGTAAAATGGGCCTCTTCGAAATTCCACCATCCATGAGTTAATTCTCTAAAGGGGCGAACAGAGGTCATGAATAATCCTATAAAAGGCATAAGCCAGATTATCGCTACCGTCCAAGCGAGCAGATTCACCATTACTAGTTTAGCGTTAATCTTCCTCACGTTCTCACCATCTTCTTTATCATATAAGCCGAGGAGAGGAGAACTATTAGCGTCAACATTATAGCTATAGCAGATGCCCTGCCCATGTGAAACGCTATGAAGGCTTCCTTATATACTAGGTAAGCTAATACGTAGATAAACTCTGGAACCGCTCTACCTCCAAGCACGTACACTAATCCGAATATTTTTAGATCCCATATCATCGTCAATACGACCGTAGTAACGGTAGCCGGCTTTAACAGCGGAAGCGTGATGTAGCGGAAAATCTGCCAAGAAGATGCCCCATCGATACGCGCTACTTCATAAAGCTCTCGAGGTATTTCCTCTAGAGCTGCTATATAGGTTGTCATTGTAAATCCAGTCCACACCCATATCGAGGCTATTATCATAGCGTAAATCGCGGTTTTAGGATCTGTGAGCCAACCATGAGATTTAAATCCTAGAAGTTCTAGAGCTGCGTTAACTATCCCTATCCTCGGATCGTACACGAACATCCATATTATACCTGCAACTACATCAGGGATTACCATTCCTATGAATATAATGGTTCTAGCTATGTTTCGGGCGACTATTCTCTGTCTCAGCAGTACGGCTAACGCCAAGCCTAGGATTAGGCTTATAGGCATGTGTATTAACATCCAGACAACGTTATTTTTAAAAGAAAGCCAGAATGTCTTCCAGTTGAAAATATATTCGTAGTTTTCCAAGCCTACATACTCCATCGGCGATAAGCCATCCCATTTATGGAGGCTTAGGAAAATTGTGAAGATGATAGGGTATAAGATGAAGAGAGAGATTAAAATAAATGAGGGTAGTAAGAAAAAAATATAGGATTTAAAACGCATAGATTAGCCACCATATATTCTATCAGCTTCAGATTCTAGATCGTTTAGGATACTATCCAAATTATCCGGGTTTGCGAAGAATTCCTGGATTTTAGCCCATATCACAAGCTGGAATTCTCCAGGACAAGCATCATCCAAGTCTGGCACTATAGCATCTGATTCTCTCAGTATTAATATTACCTTTGAATCTATAGGATCATAAGCGTCTAATGGAACATCTAAATTAGGAGCTAGATATCCCTTCATTTTAACCATGGCTTCCTGATATTCAGCTCCTCCAAGCCAAGCGGCTAGCTTCCGTGCAGCTACCGGATGTGGAGCTTTCTTCGGTATTATGATATAATCTGCATTTGCTGCTACAGTTTTAGGAGCTTGGGGATTTGGATTAGGCCATCTTACAACGTCGTAGTCTTCTCCAGGCGTAAATCCGAAATATTGGCTCATGAAAACGTTAGTGGCGGAGAGTATGAGCCACATTCCAACTTCTCCATTTCCAAGACGTGTAAACTGTGGAACTCCTTCTTCAGCTTCCGGATGTTCTCCCCAGTAACCTTTCTTTATTAAATCGGCCATTAAAGCAAAAGATTCTTTAACTCTAGGATCGGTCCATTCCACTTTATGTTCTATCAGGTCATAGGTTAGCTGTGGTCCATGCATTCCAAAGAGGAAAGCCTCCATATACTCTGTTAAAGTCCACTTAGTCTTACCTCCGGCAGCGAGCGGTTGTACGCCATTGGCTTTAAGAGTTTCGCACACGCTTACAAATTCGTCCCAGTTTTCCGGAGGTTTTAAGCCGTAATTATTGAAGACTTTAGGATTATACCAAAGCAGAGTTTTAACGCTCATTTTAATTGGAATTGCATAGTATTTATCGTCTACCTTAACCATTTCAAGCAGATCTTTAACCAGTTTATCCTTAAGTCCCTCCTCCTCTAATATTGAGGTTACATCTTCTATGTGTCCTTTCTTAGCAAGTTCTTTTATCAATCCGGCCCAAGGTATAAGCGCTATATCGAATTGAACCTCGCCTGAAGCGAGCTCCGTCATTATCGCTGTTCGAATATCGCTCTGCGGTATGTATTTAACTTCTACACCAGTTTTTTCCTCGAAAATATCTAATGCTTTTTCGAAGTTTTTTCCCTCAACTTCGGCCCATATACCATAAACTACTACTTCCTTCTCCATAGGCGGTGGACGCGGCATATAGAAGTATACTGCAGCTGCTGCGGCGATTATTACTACGATGGCAATAAGGAGAGCCTGCATCTTAGTTAAGGCTTTTCGATTTAAAATGATTATCACCTTTTGTGATAATATTACATTTTGCTCTTATAAACTTTTCCGAAAAGTTTATAATACTTAAAGCCCTAATCTCCTAGGTGTTGATTTTGCATTCCCTGTCGACTTTGCTATTAACGGTGTAAAGTAATGAAATTCTACGGCGTGATTGGAAACGGCGAAACTCTAGCTCTTATATCTCCTAGAGGAAGTATCGATTGGTGGTGTATACCTAGATTTCATGGACTACCGGTATTTGCTAAAATTTTAAATCCAGCTCTAGGCGGTACATTAGAGGTTTCGGCCTCTCCAACACCTAGCCGTCATGATTTTTCTAGTACCGGGCTTATTCCCGTCAAACAGAAGTATTTAGAAAAAACTAACGTACTTGCTACAAGCTGGGCTACCTCGTATTTTAAAATTTCATCTATTGATTTTCTCCCATGGAAGAAGAGAGTTTTAACTAGATTAATTAAGATTGAAAAATCTGGAAGAGAAATTGAAGAGGCATATATACTGATAAAGTTTTCTCCAAGAGCGTTTTTGAAGAATTGCGAAGTTTCTATGGGATATGAAGAGTCTGAAGGGATTCTTTACTTCTATTCGGAAGAGGCAGGACATAGTCTCTATATTGCTTCTACTTTAAAGCCTAGTTACCTATTCATGTTAGATCCTCGTGAAGATCGAGTTGTGAAAATTGGAAAGAGGGATGTAATATTTAGAGGCGTTTACGGGTTGGATGCATTTATAATTTTTAAAGTTCCTATAAACTTTCAACTTCCGCTATTTCTAGGGTATGGTGATTACCTAGAGGAGGCGAGGAGAGAAGTCCTAGAAGCTAGAAAAGGGAATCCTCTGGTTAAACTAGAGGAAGAGTGTAAGTTTTGGAGAGAATGGCTTAGCAGAGGAGTCAACGTCTCGCTTCCGGATAAAGACTTGGAAGATGCTTTTTATAGAAGTCTTTTAACGCTCAAACTTTTAACAGATGCTGAGAATGGAGGCATCATAGCTGCTGGAACAACTTCTCTTACAGCGGTTCCTAAACGTGATAGTAACTGGGATTATAGATATGTCTGGGTTAGAGATGGTGTTTTCACAGCTGAAGCTTTTGATCTCGCAGGACATCATGAAGAATCTAAGAAATTCTACGAATTTCTATTAAGATGTCAGCGATCGGATGGATACTGGAGGCCTCTCTACACGGTAAAAGGCGAAGCACCTTTATTCGAAATAGTCAATCCCGGGATTACGGATTCTCACGGGCATCTGATCAGGTTGGGCAATGCCGCTTCCTCCCAATTCCAGATAGATTCTCCAGGACTTTTCTTAAGCGGTTTCTACCTCCATTATATGTTGACGAAAGACGAAGATTTTCTAAAAAATAATTTAGAAAAAATAGCTAAATCGGCTATATGGATTGCTAAAAACTGGAGTTTAAGAGAAAACGGTATTTGGGAAGAACGTTTTAAGAAAAGCTACTGGCTATTTGGAAAAGCCGTTTGTTATGCCGGGTTAAAAGCGGCTTGGAAACTACTAGATAGAAAATCTCCAGTAAAGCTAAAAGAACTAGATCGTATAAGAGAGATAATTATTGAAAAAGGATGGTCCTCCAGTAAAAAAGCATTTGTCCAGAAATTTGAATCTGATTCTATTTTAGATATCTCTGCTCTCTCCTTAGTCTTCTACAACGTACTAGATGGTAATGATCAAAGAATTATTAAAACCGTGGAGAAAATCGAGGAAAAACTTAGATTTCACAATTCTTTCCTTAGGTTTGAAGGAGATATTCCTCCTTTCTATCTTTCAACGTTGTGGATGGCGAGATTCTACGCCAAGCTTAGTAATGGCAAGAGAGCTTTAGAAATTCTAAAATGGTGCTTGGATAACGCTACAGATTTAAAGCTAATGGCGGAGCGTTACGACCCTATACTTAAGGAGCAAAGAGGGAATTTTCCTCAAGCGTTTAGCCATGAAGAATTGGTAAAAACTATCATGAATATGTTGATAGATTGGGGAGAGAAGAGAATTAAAATAGCTCCAGCTATCCCTCTATCCTTTTTAGAAGATGGGAAGCATCTAGTTTTAGAAAATGCGCCGACTCCCTATGGCAAGATATCATTCAACTACTCGTTAACCAATAACGTAATCGAGGTAAATATAGAGTGTGAATTAGAAGAAGATGTTAAAATTATAGTTTATACTCCAAAACCGCTAAGAGTTAGTAATGTAGAATCTTTAAAGAAATACAATATAAATTATAGTTATAAAGGTAATATTGTCGAATTTCCGGCTAGGAAAGGCGATACATCGTTCCATCTCCTGATAGAAGTAGCGTGATGGATATGAATGGGCGCGAAGTAGAGGAAGCTCTTAGAATTCTTAGATCCATAGGCTTAAGGAGAAGCGAGGCTTTGGTCTATCTTAAAATATTAACCAATGAGGGTATCACAGCAATTGAACTTGCTTCTGAGTTAAACATACCGCTATCCAAGCTATACGTGATTTTGAAAACGTTAGAAAATAGGGGGCTCATAGAGAGCTATGGCAAGAAAAGAAAAATCTACAGAGCGTCAAAACCTGAGATTAGCTTAGTTGAAATATTAAGAGAGAAGGAGAGACGTTTAAAAGAGGACGAGAAATTTATAATGGAATTTGTTAAGAAGATTAAGTCAAGTCGAGATAAAATAAAAATTCCTCCTATCTATATCATCAGAGAGAATTTCCTGCCACGTTTGGGCAGAGAACTAAAAACAGCTAAATCTGAGGTTTTAATAGCCCTACCGAATGATTTCATTAAAGATCTTCTAGATGATATAAAAAGCATCCTAGAGAAAAATATAGTTGTATCGATAGTTCTATATCCAAGTCCAAGTATCGAAAAAATTCTCAAATATTTAGAGAGAGTAGATGGTTGTATAACTGTCAAAAGAAGAGAAATATATGCTATGGATTTACTGATAATCGATAGAAGTAAAGCTTTCATCTATTCTCCTAAAAACAGGTACGCTATGATGATAGAAGACCCTGAGCTGGTTAAAGCTATGATCCAAGTTTACTATTACATGCTCTGGCTCCCCTCGAAAACAGTATGTAGGAAAACGGTTAAACCTGATACAATGCTAAGCTTTGTCAATATGTGGAGAGCAGTTTACGAAGTCGAAGAGTTCTTGAAGAAAGGCTATACGGTTAAAGCTTACGTGGTAGGCCGCTATACGAAAAGCAAGAAATCGTTTAAGGGACAGGGTGTAGTTAAAGGAGCGAGTATGAGTGATGATAAAACAGTTTTTAATCTCACTATCGACTTCGACGGTAAGCTACTCTCAGTAGGAGGAATAGACGCTAAAATCGAGGATATCGAGGCTTATGACCTATATTTAATTCCTCTAAAATAATTATGCAATTTATATGGGTTTAAGAAATATCTCTTTTTCCCTTGTGATGGTGTTAACTGTCTGAGCTACGGTTTTACCGTATAGTATATTCGGCGCCTTCTTGAACCCTTGCTCTCAAGCCTTACAATTTCTAGCTCTCCTATTTCACAGGTGTTTTTGACGTGAGGACCTCCATCTGCTTGAATATCTATGCCCGGTATTTCTACAACTCTAATTTTCTCTACTTCTGGTGGTAGCTTATCGGCTAGCTTAACTATGCCCGGTATTTTCAAAGCCTCCTCTCTAGGCAACCAGTATACTTTAACTTCTATACACTTCTTGATTATCTTATTGGCCTCTTCCACGGCCCATTTCAAAGTATCTTTCCATTCCTTGACGCCTCGAAGATCAAAATCGTCTCGCGCAACTTCTGGACCTATATGGCCGCCCGTAACCTTAGCCCCATATTTCTCATAGAGTAACGCGGCGATTACGTGGCTAGCAGTATGAAGCCGCATCATCTTATACCTGCGTTCCCAGTCTATAACTCCTTTAACGGTTATGCCGGGCGTTAGCGTGGATATGTCTCCCTTCACTAAATGTGCTATTCCACTTTCTTCCTCACGTACAGCTTCAACTTCTAGCTTTTCTCCACTCGGCATGATTAGCCAACCGGTATCAGTATCTAGACCGCCGCTCGGTCCTGGATGGAAAGCTGTTTTATCTAGAAATACTTTGTTTTCTATAATGGCTACGACTTTTGCTTCAAATTCTTTAAGATAGCTATCTTTCTGGAATAAAAGCTCTGTTTTGATGTTATTCATACGCTAGATTTTATTTTCCCGACGTATATTATTATCGCTAAGTTAAACCTATATGCTTCCTAGAGGGTAGAAGGCAACATGGATGCTAAATACCTCAAAGGCATCTTAGAAATGGTATTGACTACTTTCATATGGGGATCTGTCTCTCTATTCGCTATATGGAGTAAACTGCCTTCACCCATCTTCGTGTTCTACAGGGTTCTAGTGGCGTCTATTTTCATCACCTTGATGATCATAGCTGAAGGAGGGATATCTTCTCTAAAAATAGAAGAAAATATAAAGACAGTGCTCATATCCGGAGTATTCTTAACATTGAACTGGATATTCTTCTTCTACGCGGTTTTGTTAACCACAGTAGCTAATGCTACTCTGCTATACTATACAGGCCCGGTCATAGCTATAGTATTAGCACCGATTATCGCCAAGGAGAAACAACCAGGATGGGTTATCGCGCCGGTAGGCATGGCTATGACGGGAATCCTTTTAATATTATCAGAAGGCCTTTCAGCGGGAAACCCTATAGGGCTATTTTTCGGCTTACTGGCGGGTCTTTCTTACGGGATTTTAGCTGCTATAGGTAAATTGGCGAGTAGCCGTAATCGGCCAGAGATAATAGTTCTCTATCAATGCCTAATATCCATAATTATCTTAACTCCATTCCTCTTCGTTATCGATTACTCTATGGAATGGATCACGTCTATAATCCTGATTATCGTAGGCGTGGTTCATACGGCGCTAGCGCTAAGATTGTGGTACAGTGCCTTAGGAAGTATACCTATGTCTCTAGCGTCTATATTATCCTACTTGGACCCTGTATTCGCCGTGCTCTTAGCGTGGATATTCCTAGGCCAGATACCGAGTTTAAGCACGATAATCGGTGGAGTCTTAATAATTACGGCAGGTGTATTAACCACTCTACTTTATAATACGGGTAGGGATAGCGCTGTAAGCGAAGCTTTGATATAATTAAACGATGATATTTTTAGTTGACGCGCATGGAGAATTTAAATAATAAATTAAAGTATAAACTCACTAGAAGTTTGGAAGACTATATGAGGGCTATATACATTCTCAGCAAGAGGAGTAAGGTAGTTAGGGTGAAGAATATAGCGAAACTGTTAAAAGTAAAGCCTTCAAGCGTCACTTTCGCTCTTAGGAAGCTCTCGGAAATGGGGTTAATAGAGTATGAGAAGCATGGATACGTTGATCTCACAGAAGAAGGATTAAAAGTCGCGAGCAAGCTTTCAGACAGATATCGCAGCATCGAGTATTTCCTAGAGAACATCTTAGGTCTTCCCAGAGAGATAGCTGAGATAGATGCCTGTAACATGGAGCATCATCTACACGACGAGACTATTAACAGGATAGAAGTGTTTGTAGAGTTTATTGAGAATAATCCTGAAAGAGCTGAGCTGATAAACAAGTTCTTAAGATACTATAAAGAGAATTTAAAACGTTAGTTCTCTAATAAAATCTCTGAAAACCAGGTATAGAGGAGCTGCTAGAGCTCCGAGTATCAGATGAGGCGCTATACCCCAAGGGTCTGTGGCTAAACTCCATTCTCCGGGTTTATATCCGAGTAAAAACGGGTAATAGGCATCTATGAAGCTGGCGAACAGCTCTACGATATTTAGCAACATTAGCAATATGGAGAGTAGCCAGGCGGCGAAGATATATCCTCTATAATACTCCGACTTTTTCAATGAATGATAAGTGGACGTCAAAAACAACAGTCCTGTAGTGGTTAACGCGACACCAGAGAAAACATCTGGAAATACGTTGGGAATACTAGTCTCATAGATTTCTATACCGAGTTGTAGAACGTCTCCCTGTAGACCCCAGCTTATCAAACCGTTATATACTTGGAGAAAACCGTATAAAACATATAAAATTCCTAGAAAGCCTCCATAGCATAAGATTATCTTCTTCAAATTCCCGCCCCCACTAGGAATCTACCAATATGCACTATGAGAAAGCTGAGCCCGTATGCCAATAGTATTTCGTAGAGCATGGTGAATATGGTCCACTTCCAAGATCCGGTTTCCTGCCTAATCGCCGCCAAGGTTGCAATACACGGTACATAGACTAATATGAAGACCATGTAGGCGTACATGGTTAATGGATCATAGTACTGGTTTAAGAGAGCGGGAAGTCCTTCCTCTGAGGCTCCATATAGCATAGCAGTAGCTCCAATTATGATTTCCTTAGCTACAAAGCCGAAAAAGGCGGCTACCACGAGTCTCCAATCCCAGTTAAGAGGCTCGAAGAGTAGCTGGAGAGCCTTTCCCAGAGATGCTAACAGGCTTTCCTCAACATTTTCCGTAAATGTAAGGGTAGAGGCATTAGTTGTAGCTAGCAGACCTATCACTAGTAGACCTAGGAGTATAGTAGTTCCAGCTTTTTTAAAGAATAATGAACCTCTAATCCACATCTGAGTGACGGCGACTTTGAGCGAGGGCATTTGATAAGGAGGAAGCTCTACTATAAACGGTGAGTATATTCCTTTAAATACAGTCTTCCTCAAAGCGAGCGCCATGAGGACCGATAGAAGTATTCCAAGTATGTATAGTGATAAAAGCACGTTTACAGCAGCAAACTCCCAAAACGCCGCAGCGATCACTGTGAAAACAGCAAGCCTTGCAGTACACGGTATAAGCGGGTTCGTCACAATGGCTATTATCCTATCCTCCTCTCCAGCTATTATCCTGGTACCGTAGACACCGGCTATATTGCAACCAAAGCCGAGGATTATTGGTATAACGTTTTTACCAGTCAATCCAAGCTTTTTCATAGCTCTATCTATTAGAAATGCGGCTCTAGCCATGTAGCCGGAATCTTCTAGAAGAGACATGGCGAAATATAAAGTCATTATTAAAGGTATAAAGCTTAAAATAGTTCCAATACCATTCAATACACCGTATTCTCCGAAAAGCAAATAGTCTAAATGGGGAATTCCAGTAGCTCCTCTCAGCTTCTCCGAGAGGACGGCTAATAAGTCGCTTAGAATATTTGAGAAAGGAGTTGAAGCTATAAACGTGAATTGAAACATCATCCAAAGTATAGATATGAAAATTGGAATTCCAAGATATTTATCCAGTAGAGCCTGGTCTAAAGCATCGCTGGCGGCTAGTTTCTTCTCTCCTTTTACGGCTTTCTTAATTATCTGTTTAACAATATCATATCGTGCCTCAACAAATGCTATTTCAAAATCTCCGTATTTTTCTTCAAAAATCTCTTTGATTTTCTCCAATTTTCCGAGGATATTTTCGCCTTTAGGAGCTTTTTCTATCTCTTCAAGTACTTGAGGGTCTCCTTCTAATAGCTTGATAGCTAGCCAGCGAGTATTATACTTCTCAAAAAGTTCCTCTTTTTCTAAGTCTCTAGTTAATTCACTGATAACTTTCTCTAGCTCTCCATACCTTATTTTGATACTCCATTCTTTAACTTTAGCCATTTCCACGATTTTCCTGCAAAGTTCTTCTATTCCTATCTTCTTGGGGGCTATCATTGGAACTACGGGTACTCCAAGTAGTTTCTCAAGTTTAGCAGTATCTATTGAAATGCTTGAGGCTTTTGCTAAATCCATCTTATTGAGAGCAACTATAACTTTAGCTCCAAGCTCTAACACTTGTAAAACTAGGTAGAGATTCCTCTCGAGGTTAGAAGCATCTATTACCACCACTACAACATCTGGTTTTTCTTCAACGATATAGTTTCTAGCGATAATCTCCTCGACTGAATAAGCGGTTAAACTATACGTACCGGGTAGGTCAACCACATATATCTTTTCTCCATTGTATTCGAAGAAACCTTCTTTCTTCTCAACAGTTTTCCCAGGCCAATTTCCTACCTTCTGATGAGAACCCGTTAAATTGTTAAATATAACAGACTTACCGACGTTCGGATTACCCATTAAAGCTACTCTTATCATGACCCCACCTCGACTAAGACTTTCATAGCAACCCCTCTCCCCAGTGCAAGCCTAGATCCATAAACAGATACAATTAAAGGACCTGCTCCCATATTCCTAACCACTATAACCTCCGTTCCTTCGACAAAGCCAAGCTCGTAAAGCCTCCTACGGACGCCGTAGCCTCCAGCTATACCTCTAACTATACCTTTTGCCCCATCTGGGAGAAAAGCTAAGGGAATAATTCTGGATCTCCTCATTTAACTACCTCCACTAATATCAGTTCAGCTTCATTTTTCCTTAGGGATAGATTATAGCCCCTGACCTCGAATTCTATAGGATCGCCGAGAGGCGCTTTTCTCACTACCTTAATTCTAGTTCCAGGTGTTAATCCCATATCCATTATTCTCCTCAAAGCTCCGCCTTTCCCTAGTATTTTAGAGATAACGCCTTCTTCACCAGGTTTTAATTCGCTTAACTTTGGCACGCCACCACCATTTTAGAGTATTCTAATATTTTTAGAGTAATCTAATATTTATAATTTTCCAAATTTTGTAATATCGCCCGAAAATCACATGGTAAATCTGGATAAATCTAATTAATGAAAATCTCCAAGATAGATGGACAATACTATAGTCATCTATTAAAGAATATGCTTGTCACAAGTAAACAGTAAGAATCTCCTGTCGCTATACATCTTTCTTCCTTTATTTTTATTCGTTTACCGAGATAGCTTTCAATTATACCAGCTATTAACCCTCTCTCAAAGTGACAGGAATACTCTTTGATTCCATACTTCTTAGCGATTGCATATTCCCACATATCGTAAGCCTTTATCTGGATTTTTAAACTATCATATCCTTTAATATAATGTGAAATTTCAGCTCTATATTTTCCTAAAGCATGAGCTCTTAGAAAATTCGCTTGCAATGCGTTTCTAAGGTTTTTATCCTCCATCCTTTATAGATGTCGGCTAACAAGAGCCCTGTGAAAAGTCCTTGATGATATAGAAATGCCAATCCTCCTTCTCTAAAGCGTTTTCTCAAGTCTACGACCAAGCTCTTCATATTATCCTCTGTAAGTAATAGCAATCTTTCCCCTCTAACGTCTACTATCGGGAGGTGGTATAGATCTACAAGTAGGAAATTCTCGATTTGAGGGTTTATTATCTCAACATTTTCAACCGAGTCCAATCTATAAATATTACTTTTAACTTTTTCATAATCCGACTCTGAGAGCCTGGCTATTATAAATAAAATGCCCAGCTTTCCAGTAGCGGCCATACCTGGGAAATTAACTGCCAGAATATCCACATTATATTTTGCTAGTATTGAAAGAACTTCGGCTAAAGCTCCTGGAGTGTTTACAAGCCTAACCATAATCCCCTTTATATCTCTATTATCTACGTGTACTAGGTTGCCAATGATTAACGGCTTAATCTCTATCATTGCAAAATAATTTCATGTTTTGATTGTTAAATTTATTCTTTTGCGATTTTAATTTTATTTTAACTTAAATTGTCTAGCAAAATACTAAAAACGAAATTTATTTTTTAATAACTAATTTGACAATATTAAGTTAACCGATACCATATAAACCTATTTTGCTAATTTAATATCGATGCAAAAATACAGAAAAGCGAAGACCACGGTAATAGCGCTGATAATTCTGCTCGCGCAGATAATTGTACACTATGATGCTATACAGGTAAGAGTTATCGCATTCAAAGACGATTATAAATTATCTTCTGGAAGTCCTCGTATAGAGGTTATAGGGGCGGTATGGGATAAGACCGATTTAAAAGTTCTAATAGTTTCAGCTTCCTGGCTTGGAAAGAAGTACATAGATTCCGTAGTTAAAGTGTTTAATGTTTGGGATAGAGCCCTCGAATCGTTTGGAAACTCCTACGGCTACGAATATTTACTAGATTTCTCGTTTAAAGTAAAGATATCCTCAACCTATCAAACAGGCTATGATATCATTGTTAAATTCAGCAGGGACATTATAGAGCCCGGTGGGAAAATAGGGCTTGCCAGAGTCGAATACTGCGATGGCAAGATTACTCGAGTATATGTAACATTGTACACGCGTACAACAGCTGGCGATTTATCGGTAGTCGACATTTTTAATATAGCTCTACATGAGATCGGACATGCTCTCGGATTAGAGCATGCGGAGAGTAAATACACCGAAAACGGCCTTGAAATAATGTATCCAGTATATTCTTACCCGGGAGTCGAGCTCCGTCCCTCTACTCTCGACGTTTATGCTTTAGCTGAGATATACTCATGGCTTAAAACAGGAGTATTTAAACCTACAGATAAGACTGTCATAACCTTGCCATCACACATACCATATAAAATGTTGCTCTACTACAGGGTTAGCATATACTCTGAGTATGGCGCAGCAATTGGCGAGGGATGGTACTTAGAGGGGAGTATAGTCAACGTGACTTTACTATCCACAATAGTTACTCTAGGCAAGGGGATACGCGCCGTATTTAAAAGATGGACTGGCTATATAAACTCGGAGAAGCCGAGTATATCCTTTAGGATTTACCAGGATGTCAAGCTGTACGCCGAATGGAAGATACAATACTATCTAAATATAACGGCTTCATACTTTGAAGTGAACGTCAGTTCTGGATGGTATGATGCGGGAACTAGGCTTACCATATCGCTGCAGAACAGTACAGTTTATATAGGCTCGAATATTCGATATGTATTTATAAAATGGAATGGAGATATCGAGTCTAAAAACTCTACACTTATAATAGTTATCGATAAGCCGTTATCTCTGACTGTTGAGTGGCGTTTAGAGTATAAGGTAGAGATCTTTAGCCTGTATTCAAGTCCGTTAAACTCTACAGGATGGTATCCTGAAGGAGCGGAGGTGTTTATAGGAGTTGTAGACGAAGTTGTTGATCTAGGTAATAAAACTAGAATGGTTTTGAAAGGATGGACTGGTACATTCGATTTTAAAAATGCTACTGCTAGAATTGTTGTAAATCAACCTCTCCAGTTTAGGGCTATCTGGACTAAAGAATACCTGGTAGAGGTATCTTCAGAATATACAGGAAGTTTTGAAAAATGGGTTCCGATGGGGCAACTTTTCAAAGTGAAGTTAAACACGACTATAATTTTGGAGGATAACGGCACGAGAAGAATTTTCAATTACTGGATTGTAAAGGATAGAATTGTTGAAAACAATGTATTTGAGGTCGTGGTTTGGGAACCTCTCTTTATTAAAGCAATTTGGAAGACTCAATACAAAGTAGTTTTAGAGACTAGAGACATGGAGAATAATCCTCTCGGAGCGGTATTATTTATAGAAGGAGAAGAAGTGAAGAGCGGGCAGAAGGTATGGTTAGATCGAGGCAAACTTGAAGTTAATGGAGTTTTCTATAATAGAACTATTAAAGCGCCGAATTTCATAAGATATTTCACTGGTTGGAATATATTTTCAGAATTTACTGAGTGTGAACCTTTAGAAAAAAGAATAATCATTAACACTACCGGGACATATGACGTAAAGCTTAGAGTTTGGAAGGTAGAGATTAAAGCTGTGGATTTCCTCATGATGCCTTCACCGCTCTACACGATTAAAATGGGAGATGAGAGATATTTAGCAGATTTGGACGGTCTTCTCTTAGAGACAGAACTGCCTGAGGGAATTCACGAGTTCGAAATATATCTTTTAGGATTTAAAGTAGGAAGCGGAGAAATTCTAGTCGATAAGTCCGGTGTATACTACGTAAGGACTCCAGCTACACCTTACTATATAGCTCTACTAATCATAGTGATAGTGTATTTAAATAGGAAGAGAAAAAATTCTACTCAAATGCAGAAACATGCTTAACTTCGTTTTCTTCTAACTAGACTATATATTCTATAATTAACGTGATTATTTGAGATACGGCAGTTGCCCCAAGAAGCTGGAGGATTACTTTCACATCTACAAGCCATGGTTTTATATTTCTAGTATCCTCCAACTCTTTAGAAAGTTTATTAAATAACAGTAAATCGCCTATCATAGTTTTTTCTCCAATGGGTATTTCCTCTATTTTCTTCTCTATAGATTCTATTCTATCCTCTTTTCCTTTAAGGATTTTACTCCATCATCGCTGGATACCGAAGCCACTATATATTCTTTCTCTTTAAGAACTTTCAAGATGTCTCCTACACAGGGTAAAACAGTTGTACTCTCTATCCTATACTTTCTACCCTATATACTTTCAGTATAAAGCAGCCAGTTCTTCACTATTAAAATCTATTTCTAACCTTAACTTGTCCAGAGCTCTCCTAACCCATTTGCCCACATCGTGCTCGCCACGAGCATCTCCCAAATCCTCTTCTACTAAACATAATTCACAAACAAGCCTAGAAAACTCTCTTCCAGATTCAGATACTCTCCTATCCTTCTCCAAACCACGGGGAGGCAGGAGTAGCTATCAACCAGAGTCCCATCAAAGTCGAAGACACAAAGCTTCCAAGTCATAAACTACCCTAGTTAAAGCATAGGCTCTAGTATTTTTGCTTCTATTTTTAATTCCCAAAGTTCGCGCGCCAATCCTAAAATTTTATCTTTATCCTCGAGTTTCTCCACAAGCTCCTTGGGGATGCTCTCATACCCGTAATATGCACCCGCCAGCGCGCCTGCCATAACCGCAATGCTATCAGTATCTCCCTCGCACCTTATAGCATCTATAATTGTGTTCTTGAAGTAGTTATTCTTTAAAAAGAGGTAGAGAGCTAAAGGCATGCTGTCTGGAGCACTGCTAAAATTCCCCAATACGTGTACGGCTTCTTCTAAACCAGTTTTCTTCAGTAATTTCTCTATCTGAGAGAGTTTTCTCAGATAGACATTGTGTCTCGCTAATTTAAGAAGGCTTCTAAAACCCGGGCATCTAAAAGAACCGGTAGTAGTTAAAAGAGGGGAACTTTGGAGCACTTTTGATTATTTGAAAGATTTGGAAAACTTTAATACTCCTTCACCATGATCTCTCTTACACAGTACCTGAGCTTTTTCGAAGACTGCAACTATTCGAAGTCTTGATTTAAGGTAAAAAATATTTTATAAGTACCGTTGTTTATCCCTTAACAGCACCTACCAGCTGTATCCGTAATAAGGTTTTCTGAGTTAGAGCGTACATGACTAGGGTTGGAATAATGTAAAATAGGCTCATAGCGGCCAGAAGCCCCCAATTAACGAATCTAAACTCATAGATTAGACTTGATAAGAGGACGGGGAATGTGTAGTATTCAGGGTCGCGTAGGTAAGTATAAGCTATTAACCATTCCCCCCATCCGCTCATAAAGGAGAATATCGCTATTGCGGATATACCGGGTTTTATTACGGGCAATAGCACTTTTCTCCATACTTGAAACTTAGTGCATCCATCGACCAGTGCTGCCCATTCTAGCTCCCAAGGTATTCCATCGAAAAATCCTTTAAGAATCCACACAGACATAGGGACGTTGAGCGCGACTTTAACCAGAGCGACGCCTATGAGCGTAAGGATGCCTTTACCATATAGTCCCATTTGTACTAGTAGATATAAAAGTGCCATAAGCATTAAAACGCCCGGGAAGGCGTGAAGGAAGACTATGAAATTCATGATCGTTCCACGGCCAGGAGCTTTCATCCTTGATAATGCATAGGCAGCTGAAGAGCTTATAAGGACTTCCATGGGCACCATTATTAGGCATAGAAAGAGGCTATTACGTACTACAGGCCATATGTTGGGATAGGTCTTAGTGCCGAATTTTATTTGTTTCCAGAGAAAAGAGAAATGATCAAACGTAAAGCCGCTCGGCAGTAATCCTACTATTACTTTTTCGCTGAAAGACTGAGCTATAAGCCACGCTATTCCGAGCATAGGTATAGCGAGCGGTACCATGATTATGCTGTAGACAACGATATTTATAAGCAAGTTTTTCACTTTCCTCCTCATAATTTACACCTCCACACGGGATGGCTGTACTAATCGCTTGAAGCCAAATATTCTAAAGTAGATAAAAGTCAGCGCTATCCCTATAACTACCAGAATCATCGCCAACGCTGACGCATATCCGTAATCGTTTATCGAAAAAGCTTTATAATAGGAGTATAATGCCCAAGTAACAACATCTCCTGCTCTGGCTGTGCCGAAGTCACCCCATATCGCTAAAATTTCCCCGTAAGAGGATAATAGACTTAAGGTCTGCCATGCTGTTACAAAGAGTATAGGCCATTTGAGAAGAGGTACGTATATATACCTCATAATTTGGAATTCCGTAGCGCCATCTATCTTTGCTGCGTTTATTATATCGGTTGGTATAGATTTAATAGCTGCGGAATATATTATCATTCCCCAAGACGCTCCGACAAAGCCATTGACTACTATCATCAATATCCATGAATACGGTCTCTGTATGAGCCAACTTAATGGAGGCTTTAATCCTAAAGCCTTCATCATCAAGTTTATCGGACCCATTTCAGGGTCTATAAGCCACAACCATAGTATAGCGTAAACTATGGTCGGCAAGATCCGCGGTATCAACCATAACATTCTTAAAGCTACGCCTATGACTTCGCGCTTGATATAATAAGTAGTTATGAATGCTATTAAAAAACTGTAGAAAGCGTTTATAATTATGACCGTGCCTACGTACATTACCGTAACTTTGAATACGTTGGGGACGTATATATCCTTTGAAATCATCCATTCGTAATTGCGCAATCCAACAAATTTCATGTTAGAAAATGTATATTTAGCCTCGCAGAACGATAGGTACACGGTATCTAGTAGAGGTTTAATCCAGAAGAGAGCTACTGTAAGAAGGAATGGAAATAAGAATAAGTAAGCGATGACGTATTTTTTCATTTCTTCTCTGCCCAGGGTTAGTGCCTCAAGTATTTTATTCATATTGCACACCCAAATAAATTAAAGAAAAGATTAGGATTTTATTTTTTGATTTTAATCCGTAATTATAATTTCTGTTATTTCGGTCTGGGCTCTGCTAACGACAAGGTCTACGGCTTCCTGAGGCGATATTTCCCCAGCTTCCACCTTAGTCAATGCCTCAACTAGTATCTCTACAAGTTTACCCCATTCGCCATGCGGTATCCACTCAGCCCAAGTTTTGTCAGTTAATTCGCTTAGCTTAGATAAGAATTTGCCCTCTTCTACGAATTTGGGTATTCCTCTCGTACCGACGTGAGTCGGCAGTCTCGCGCCTTCTATACAGTGATCTGCCTCAAACTCAGGCATCGTGGCTAGAACAGCTACTAAGAAAGCTATTTCTGGGTATTTACTTTGGCTCAAAATAACGTAACCGTGAGGACCTACAAACGCGCCTGGACTAGCGCCGTGCTTTGTGGCCGGATATAGGGAGAACCCTATATTCTCCCAGGCGTATTCCGGAGTTAGTTTTCCTAAAGTTTCATGATATTCTACTCTTTGCCACTCACCCCAATGCCAGCTACCTCCCATCCAAAATAGTACTCTGCCGTTTACAAAGTCGGTGTGTATTTTTCTCCAATCGGTAGCTATCATCGTTGGAGGCATGACTTTGTATTCCTGCGTCATCTTATAGAAAAGCATGAAGTAGTCGAGGAGTTTACTCTTGCTGATTGTAAGTTTGCCTGTTTCTGGATCGTAGAATTTTCCTCCTAGGCTATAATAGGGTATCCATAAGCTACCTCCAGCACCTTTTCTGTGATAAATGCCCCATTCTACGAATCCTCTATCCATAGCTTCTTTAGCTATTTGCATTATCTTCTCAAACGTTATCTCGCCCGAATTTATCTTAGCTGCGAAAGCGTTAATTTCGTCTTCGCTCCATCCCATTTTCCTAAGGACATCTTTCCTGAAGTAGAAGACGTGCATAGCGGCATCCTGAGGGATAGTCCATATATGCCCTTTATACTTTAGATCCCACATTGAGCGGGGAACGTCGGCGAAGAATATCGCATATTTGTCGTAGTATTCGTCGAGAGGCACAGCCCATCCCATGTCCACGAGTTCGACTGGAGAGTAACCGTAGTCGATCACTATATCTGGAGCTTCTTTCGCCTCCCAAGCAGCCATTAGCCTAGACCTAGCGGCGTCTTTTGGTATATGCTCAAATGTAGCTTCGATCTCTACTCTTACGTTAAGTCCTAGGGATTTTAGTATTTTATTAAGTGTTTCCGCGCCTCTTTCAAGGTTTGTCGCTCTATAGCCCTCGGCTGGCGCGCCGCCACACCAAGCCTCAAGTTTGATAACGCCTTCCTCAGGGAATCTCCCTAGCAGAGATTTCAAGGCATTATATGCTTTTTCAGTATCTTTATAATTAGATTCCAACTGACTATATTTAGATTCTAGCTCTGAGTATTTGCTCGATAGCTCCTCATATTTGCTCTTAAGTTCTTCTACCTCCGCTGGTAGAGGAGGAGCTGGCTTTATGAAGTAACCTACTACCGCTCCGATTAGAATTCCCACAATAAGAGCAACAATTAATAAAGTTTTTGACTCAGCCATACTTACACCTCTTTTACGATAATTGTTGTATAATATCTTGAATATATGTTTTATGCCTAAATACTTAAAGATGATCTGATAAAATATGTTGTTAAAGAAATCTTTATTGCTTAAAATTAATTTTATTTAAGAGTATAGGAGGATTGAAAAGAGAATCGGCACAGGGAGGCTGCGCAATGAAAAATCCGAGAAAAATGCTCATAGATAGATTAACAAAATTAGGGTTAAGCATCAACGAAGCCAAAGCATATGAAACACTGATAGAGCTTGGAGTAGCAGCTCCGCTTGAGATAGCCTCAGCATCAGGCGTCCCAGTCTCTAAGATTTACCTGATATTGTCCGAGCTTGAGCGGAAAGGACTGATAGAAGTTCAGCATGGAAGGCCTAAATTATATCGTCCGGTTGAGCCTAAAAGGGCTCTCCGCCTACTAACCGAGGAATATTTAAAAATAGAGAAAGAAGCTCTAGAGCTTATAGATAGAATCTCTGGCATCGGCAGGAATTTAAATACAGGGACTTTTTGGGTTGTTAAGGGAAAGAGGAATATCGTAGATAAGATAAGATATCTACTAGATAACGCTCAATATTCTTTAGCTATAGCAGCGCCCGATAAGCTCATAGTCCAGGTAAGTAACAACCTGCAAAACGCTATAGAAAATAACGTTAACGTCTCACTCGTAATATATAAGACAAATACTAAAACAACGAAGTACCTAGTGGATGATTTCAGAAGAGACGCTATGGTTAAAGTCAGAGAGATATTGGCGCCCTCCATGTTCATAGTCGATGACCATAAAGCCTTAACATATATCACCGCGACTTTATACCGCGGAATTAAGAGAAGAGAAGAAATAGCGTTGCTCGTGGAGGATGAGGATTTCCTACCAGTATTTAGCGCCTATTTCAAGTATACTGCATGGTATTCCAGCAAGCTAGTGAGCGATGTAGACGAGTTCCTATCAAAGCCTAGAACTTACTGCATCTACTTCCGCGCCGTTGAGGATGTGGCGCATCTGCTTTCAAAGGGGATAAAGCCTTTTGCGCGTGTACAGGGTTGGCATATAACCAATACAAGGGAAAAAGTGGTTTTAGAGGGCAGAATAGTTAAGGCGTATCAGTCTCCAGATAAGACTGTGTACAATTTAACGCTGGTATCCGATAATGGGAAGACGTATATGCTAGGAGGGAAGCGGTGTGTCATCGAGGATGTGGAAACGGAGATTATAACGATATATCCGAACCGGTAGTTAGTTTAGTCATAGTGCATAGAGTTGATAAAGGCAGTCTTCTTTGACCTCATAGGTACTCTAGTCTACGTTAAGAAGATGTTTTCATTCGAGGAAGTCTCAAATTACCTGTTTAGTCGCAATACTATCGGTATCTCCTCCGCACTTCACCGCATCTATGACCGTATTTCTGAAATCGTTATTCTTCATAGATAGGTAAAAAGCTAGAGGCATGCTATCCGGCGCATTGCTGAAATTTCCTAACATGCTTACGTCTCCCTCTAAACCCATCCCTTTCTTTAATAATCTTTCTATTTGAAGAAGTTTCTTCAAATAGACTTCAGGTTTTGCTAATTTTACAAGCTTTTTAATATTTTTCTCTTGTCTACTCTTTCCAGCTCTCTCTTGCAACCCTTATACATCTCCCGATTTCCATACGATCCACCTTTAAAAAATATTATACACAGCTTTACGCCAGTTAATTCCTCTTTCAATCTGCTTTAGAACGGTCGTGGTTCCATAGCCATAACTCTCTTCGGATTAAATCTGGCGGCAAGTTCCTTAACGAAGATAGAAGCGTTAAGTCTTTTCTCTTTAATTATACATTCTGCTAGTATTATCATCATCTCGGTATCATCTGTATAGACGCCTAGATATCTAGACTCTATCTTATCCGGGCTAAGCTTGATCGTAGAACTGAATCTCCAACCCTCAAAATACGCGCCTAAAGCATCACCAACTCCAGTGCCAAGCAGAGCCCCTGCAAATCCATCCTCCATATAACAGATTTATTGTATCTGGAATTTAAATATTGCAGAACTATGGATACTTTTTAGTTACACATTAGTATTTGTGGTGGAAGTAAATAAATTATGGATATCTCGGAAAAATTAGAGAAGGGTTATGAAATAGCCCAATGGCGTGAC
The DNA here is from genome assembly GCA_003649235.1 of Thermoprotei archaeon. Taxonomy (GTDB): domain Archaea; phylum Thermoproteota; class Thermoprotei; order Thermofilales; family B69-G16; genus B69-G16. The sequence continues at coordinate 21,598 of QMRG01000005.1, forward strand.
GATCCATGGAGTCCTGAAGGTAGAAAAAGATATGAATCTGCTTTAAAGAAATTCGGAAAACTCTCACAGCATCCATGGTTAACTGAACTGACCAGTAGTGACAAGGTTAGTATTTTAGATTTAGGCGCTGGCAGAGGTATAGGAGGAGTAGCTCTCGCGAAAGTCTTGGCGAATAAAGGTTTAGAAGTCGAGCTTACAATGGTTGACTTAAGGGAAAGCGCGGTAAGAGATAGTCTAAAATTTGCTAAAGAAAAAGGAGTTAAGGCTAAAGCCTATAAAATGGATGCAGTCGAAGCGTATAGGCTAGGTAGATTCGACTTAGTATTGATGTATGGAGCGATTTTAGCTCACTTCGATTCTTGGGCTTTGCCTAGACTTTTCGCTTCCGCCGCGGAGGCTCTAGAGGAAAAAGGTGTAGTTGTAGTTGAGGAGATGGATAGGGTTCATGTTATCTTCATGTCCAAGTTTAAAGAATTTATAGTAGAAAATCCAAAACCGGAAGCTTTAAGCATATCAGTCCACGCGGGCTATGACCCTGTTAAAGGCTCATACTTAAGGAACTATATCAGAGTAAAGGACTGGGAAGTGGTCACGCTACCAGTAAACTTTAGGAGTATCTCAACTATAGCCTCTACCCTATGGCTTTTTCTCAAAGACATAGATATCGTGAAAACTGAGACAGAGAACCTATACCTCGTATTAGGCAAAACTCCTAGAAGGCTTCTAAAACCCGAGCATCTAGAAGAACCAACGGTGGTTAAAAGAGGGAAACCTTGGAATTTTCTCTAGCATATGTTCGTTGGCTAGAGTTTAAATAGAAAATTTAGAAACTCTAATACTCCTTCACCATTCTCTCCTCTACATACGTATTTTGCCGTAGATTTGAGTTTATCCGACGCATTAGCTACGGCGGCCGAGTAGCCGCAGATTCTAGCTATTTCAACATCGTTTTCGTTATCTCCTATAAAAGCTGTCTCTTCCGGATTCGCTTCCAACGTATTTAATATTTTAAGCAAGGCTTCTGCCTTGTTAACTGCCGGCGGTACAGCGTTGAAGTAACTCGGCATTACTCTAACTATTCTAACTCCTTCCTCAAATTCTTCAGCAATTCGAAACGCGGCTTTCAAATCTTTTTCATAAATTCCTATTTTAATCTCGCCTATATCATAGCCTAATCCTTCTTCTCTAAATCTTTTAACGACTTCGTCCCAATACGAGGGTTTAAAAACTTCGTATAGACCAAGCTTCTCTGAGACTATCACGGCACCATTTTCAGCTATAATAAAGTCGAACAAATCTTTTTTATTGCCCAGATCTTTACGGAGACTTTTTATAGATCTGCCGGTAGCTATGCCTAAAACCACATTCTCCTTAATCTCTACTAGTCTAAAAAGCAGTTTTCCATTTTCATAAATAGCCGGCGTTAACGTTCCATCATAGTCAAACACTACGACCCTTACGCGCATAGCCAAAATATAGAACTTCCACTACAAAAACATGTCTATTATAGCTAAAGTTGATTCAAATCGCGGGCATTCTAGTTACCAGTTTCTCAATTAGAAAGCTCTAAAAGCTTAAAAGGCTAGCTGCTTAAAAACTTTAAAGAATCATATATTTTCTGTTTCTCAATTTCGTAAATGACCGCTATTTCATCGTCTACTCCTGCGGATATGAACACAAAGTCGCCATAGATAGCTGCTCCGCAAACGAATACAGTTGAAGGACGTCTCCCACTATAAACTCCTATTTCAGGAGCGATTATAGGTTCTCTAGTTAAAGCGAGTAGCTCAGCGTTCTCGTCGAAAAGCGCGCTATAGGTATAGTAGACTCCGTGCTTGTCAACCGTATGATATAGTAGAAGGTATTCGTTTGCTGAAATTTTGAGCGATGCATTGCCCCCGACTTTTTCTTCGCCGTTTAATGGCAGAAGCTCGGGCAGAATTTCTATTTCGTCGAAATTTACTAGAGCTCCTTCTCTAGGTCCGATAGCTATTATACCGAAGCCTTTATCTTTGAAGAATGGCCTCACGGTCATAAAGTCACGGTTTACAGGAAAGGTGTCTCTATAGTCTTGAATGAGAAACTCGCCCCACTTCCTAGAATAGAATCTAACCGCCTCTATCCCGTCTACCTTATCGCCGACTATCTGGGATTTAAACGTGAAAACTCTCGAAGCTTTTGTTCAATAGAAAGCTCTTACGTGGTATAGAACACCAGGCACATCAGGGTCGATCCTCGGATCTTCTATACATTCGTAGGGCATTATTCCGTAGAGCAATGGCTTAGCATTTACCCTAATTCTCCCCTGTAGATCCTCTACTCTAAGATCTGCAACTGCGATAAAAGTCTTGGCAAACTCGGAGCCTATCGACGCCAACCTAAGGTAGATACGCGCCTTATCTCCGCTAATTTCTATGGCGGGATTAGCAACTATACGCGGAGCTATAGGCACGCCGACTGCTGATATCGCTGCGACGTCCCCGGGAATTATATACCCTCTTATCTTAGCTAAGCTTTTTCTAGATCTCCTTCTGGTGAAGCTCGTTTTTCCCCGTATTTTCAAATATTTTTCGTATAGGATTTTATCGGCTTTCGCTTTTACACTCGAGAATAAGTTATCGAAAAACTCCTCAACTTTTCGGATATCCTCTAATTCATTTAGGAAAAAGCTCACAGCTAATCTTATTATATAGTATATTGATATCTCTTTCTTCTAACATCACATAATCTTTGCAGTAAATTGAAAGATAACAAAGTTAAAGTTTAGTAAACTTACATGTTCACGTCTAAAAATAGGTGGCTATGTATTATCGTTGCAAAGAGTTATGACTCAACTTTAGCAACGTTATTACTCCATTGTAACTCAGCACGTAAGAGGTTTTAGTTTTCGCGAGAGCTTCTGATATGTATCCTTTCTCATATTCTCTGCGAGGCAAACCGTGCATCACTGCCGCTAGCTTAATTAAAATCCAAGATCTGCCTAACTTTTTTTGAGGATTGCCTGAGTTCTCTTATACTTATATCATGTGAGAATTCGTATATCCAGGCTTCTCCATGGCTACTTAATACTGCTGTAATTTCCTTAAATAGAACTTCCGGCTTTCTTATATGATGTAAAGTTCCCGTACTCACGATGAAGTCTACACTCTTAGGCCGGAAAGGCATCTTATGAGCATCGGCTAATAGGAGATCTATTTTTGAAAATTCACTTTTCTCTACAATATTTCTCTTTGAAATTTTAATCATGGCAGGAGAAATATCCAATCCAATTATTATTGCAGAGTTAGCATTTTTCGCTATTTCTAGAAGAAGAACTCCTGTCCCACAACCTATCTCCAGTATAACTCTCCTATCCATATTTTCTTTAAAAATATCTTGGGTCACATAATTGTATGAAGGTTCCAGATATTTAATTGCTAAACTATCATAAAGCTGAGCTGATCCTCGCGGAATACCCTGCACTTTCTTTGAATTTTAACAAACACACGATTAATCAAGCCTAACATTACTACTTTTATCTGCAAACTCTCTCTATTATATGTATATCACAATATAAGGTTTCAATAAGCGCTATAAAAAAATTAACTTGCCCTCAAACATTATCTCTCAAGAGTTAAATTAACCAGTAAAAAAGAAGAGCTTGAAGATTTATCAATGTATGTGCTATGATCAACGGTACTAGATTTCTCCATTTAAGCACGAAATACGATAATAGGAATCCATCAAGAAAGACTACGGGCAGTAAGAGCACAGGAGTAGAACTATAGTGTAATAGGGCAAAGAATAGCGAAGAAAACACGGTAGCTATAATATCTCCCGCATAGTCTCTTAAACCATGCAATATTAAACCTCTGAAAATCAACTCCTCTACTACAGGAGCCGTTAATAGTAGCATTGCAACTGCATATATAGGACTCACCTCTTCAAATACAGGCTCATATTTTACTTCAAAAAACGCAGAGATTAAAAGCCCACCGAATATCATGACAAAAGTACATAATAGGTATAAAGCTATTCCACGTTTCACGGCTTTCTCAATTTTAAACAGTTTTCTTAAAGATGAACTATAGACCACGGGCAATATCAAAAGAAAAGCGGCTATTTCTCCTAACATACTAGCTATCAAGACGGCATCCTTATTTTTTAACCCTATTTCGAGAACTAGCGGGTAAGCTATAGACGAAATTAAAGTCATTACCACGACTGCTATTATCCCAATTACGAGTAAAAGATAGCTCCGCACGAGAGTATAATGACAAACATAGGTATAGATTTATCGAAAAGCAAAGACACAATACTGGTAAATCAAACTCATATAGATGCCTATTAGACAACCTTCTTTCCCAAAGCATTTCAGAGTAGAGATGATAACTGAGAAATTAGATATCTGGCTATGGGAGATCTTGTGAATTTAATATTAAACCTTTTAGCATAAACGATATTATCAGCAATCCGCCATCATACTCTTAATGAAATCGGTAGATTACCTGCTCTTAGCATCGCAAAAATTAAGTGAAGCTGAAGAACTTAAAGGAGAGAAAATTAAAGAATTGTCAGTCTTTACTGTATATTATTCTTTAGAAGCCATAGCTGCCGAGCTTGAGGTAGATCCCGAGGATATACTAGTTGGTGTTCGTAAGCTTCCGGAAAGAATATGGGTGAAGTTTTAAGGATTCTCGAGATTAAAAGATATATTAGGATGATGAAGCCGGAAGATGCTCTAGATGCGGCTAGAGAATCTTTGGAAATAGCAACAGCAATTATCTTATTTATGAAATCTCTCGATATTAAATAACGGGATTATGAAAGAGAAAATCATCATACTGACTCTCATTTTAATATTCTCCACACTTCATGCTTGTCTTTCTGTAGGAGAAGGAGAAATCACGTTGAGCAGGCATAAGCTTATACTCAAGAATAATGGGAGCTTAGACATTGTAAGAGGAGATAGGAAGATTTTACCCGGTTTAGGCTTTGCATTATGGAGAAAAGGTTGGACCGATTTTACTCATCAATCTTGGTGGCAAAATGGAGAAATCTATGAATCACTGGGAGTTTTACGAGTTGAAGGAGTAGAAGAATATGGAGAAATTCTTCTAAATTATAGAATAGAGGTTTTAACCGGTTCGTGGAAGAAAGCTGTACTCACAAGAGCATCCATAGATGTAGATACAGAATTAGAGGCTTTAGCCTGGGGGATCCTGGAATCTGGAAACGAGCAAGATGCAGGACAAAATATGGATTTTCTACACTTTCACAGAGAAGACAGAGGTCCATTTCCCACAGAAAATATCCAAAACTCCTATCTATTTAAAACATCACGTAATAGCAGTAGTCTTGCCAGAGGAAAAGCTCGCTCTTATTCCGCTAACGTTGACAAGTGTAAGTGTTGAAGATGAACGGAACCGGGGTAGTTCTGCCTTTTCTCTCAGATTTTGGATTGAAGATTCTGGTATAGAATTACTTGTAGTTGAATACGATGACCTCGATTTAAATACTTTCATCTCAATAGTTAAAGGAGTTTTATTCACTAAGAATAGAAAGATAATAGAAGAATTCGCGCAGAATATACTGAGAGGTAAAATAGACGAAGCCTATGCTTTAACAAAGCCGCCTCTGGAGGAACTTCCAAGTCCTCCATGGTTGAAAACAGAAAACTTCTCTATAATGAGCGAGGATAGGGAGTATGTCCTTCTGCAGGGCGTCAATTGCATGGGACTTGAGTTCGGTTGGTTTGGACACAGCGAGGAAGATTTTAAACGAATAACTTCGTGGGGCTTTAACGTTATCAGACTACCTATAGGATGGGCCTATATAGAGCCTGAGCCTGGAGTAATCAACGAAGAATATCTCAAAATAGTAGACTGGATGATTTACTGGGCTAAAAAACACGGGCTTTACGTGGTACTGGATATGCATCAATGGAGATGGAGTAATAGGTATGGGGGTTGCGGTTTTCAGGATTGGCTAGTTCCTGACGCTGAGGACTATTTAGAGGCTTCGGTGAGATTCTTTAAGAATAGAGAGTTATGGAGAGAATTTGCTGAAGTTTGGAAAATAGTCGCCGAGAGGTATAAGAATGAATCCACTATAGCTGCTTATGACGTGTTTAACGAACCTATGCCCCACTACGACCTTGTACCTAAAAGAGAATTCGTAGAACTAGTAGAGGAGTTCTATAAGTACATATTCGAAGAGATTAGAAAAATCGATAAAAAGCATATTCTCATGTACATGCCAGTTTGGGGCAGCGAGCTAGACGCCGTGCCTTGGATAACTGGAGAAAATATAGTATTGACTATACACTTCTACGTCGGCGGAACATGGGATGGAAAGACAGGCTATGAAAAAACGAGCTTTGCAGAGCTGAAAAGAGCTGTTCAAGAATGCGTTAAATTGGGCTTGGAGAGAGGAATTCCTGTATGGATTGGAGAGTTCGGTGTAGGATCAAGCGCTTACGGAGCATCCGACTGGGTGAAAGACGTCTCAACTTTATTCGAGGAACATGCTTTAGGTTATGCATGGTGGACTTACTGGAGGGATGAAGGTAGCTTCGGCTTGCTATATCCCGATGGAAAAGAGAAAGAGCATATAATGAAGATACTGGATAGACCTCGCATATTGTCAAGCACTTGTAAACCGTCGAAGATATTCTTCAACGTAGAAAACAGAGACTTTACGGCATGTTTAGAGATGGAAAAGGAGAAGTGTAGAGTTTTAATTTATCTGCCTAAACGTCACTACAAGACAGGGTTTAAATTATCAATCCCTGTCGCTCATATCTATAGCTTCGATTACAGATCCAGAGTTTTAAAACTCGTCCTCGAAAGCAACGAATCATCTATAGTGGAGATTAAGGTTTCGAAAAGCCTCAAGGATAAAGTTGTTTTGCCGACAGTTATAATTTTAAGCTTTTTCATTATATTTGTCCTAGTAGCCTATCGAACGTCGAGCAGAGCGGTGGTAGAGTGCGATCGAAAAAGCACGCATATATCGGTTGGAAAGACGTTCGAGGATGGACGTGTGTTAGATGCGGCGAATGCTGTAAGCGGTATATAATACAGCTTTCACAAGGAGAAGTGCTATATTACAGCGCTAAATATGGTCCTGTCGCTGTAGGCTATAGAGGAAAATACTATCTGGTAAAGAAATACGATGGATCATGCATATTCCTCGACTACGAGAGAGGCGTAGCTAAGTGTTTAATATACCATGACAGGCCAAGAGTATGTCGCATGTATCCATTCCTTGTTACTAGAAAGCCTCTAAATGGAGACGGAGAGGATGCAGAAATACGGCTTGGCGAGCGAAAAGTCTACCTTTATGTAGATGCGGTGTGTCCAGGAGTGAATACAGCGGAAAACATCCATTATTTACTAGGTAAAATTTTGGAGAAATGGCTTCGCTATTTTGGTTAGAATTTTTTGAGGGAATTCGATTACGCAGTTTTGTCGACGCTAAACAACATCTCTCAACTTTATTAGAAGATCTGGTCTATCGGTGGCTAAGCCGCTCACCCCATAGGATTTAAGTCTCCTACCAGTTTCTAAGTCGTTTACAACCCAGGGAACAACCATGAGCTTTAACCTCTTAGCAAACGCAACGGCTTTCTCAGTTGCCAATCTATATTGAGGCAGTACGGCTATGGCTCCTATCTTTTTAGCTAAAACTATTCCATCGGAAGGCTTAGAGTATATCAATCCTATATAGGCATCCTCCTTATACTTTTTAACCTTTAAAAGGTGCTCTTGGTGGAAAGAGATGAAAAGCACGGATTTCCAGGCATTTAATTCATCCACCTTCTCCAACACGGGATCTACTGCCTCGGGAACCTTAAACTCCACAAAGAGAACAGCCTTCCCGTGAACTTCTCTCAAAACTTCCTCGAAGAGAGGGATTTTCTCGCCCATCCCCGCGTCGAGCTTGCGGAGCTCTTCTAAACTCATCTCAGCTACGGAGCCTTCTCCATTCGTAGTCCTATCTACCGTTTCATCGTGGATAACCACGGGATAATCGTCTTTGGAAACCCTAACGTCCACCTCTACAGCGTCAACGTCCAGCTCCAAAGCACGCCTTATAGACTTGAGAGTATTCTCAGGCTCTAAACCTTTAGCCCCTCTATGCCCTACAATAAAGAAGTATCCCATAAGTTCTTCTAAAATAGGCAAATCAGCCACCATATAAATAGAAGATAGCGCGGTATTTAAGACCAATCTTTCAGACCAGCTTTAGCTCAGGAAGGAGTGACTACTACTGCTTAGTTTTCTTCTTTTACGATCACTAATACACCTGGACCTTGTACCCGCTTTGGACGGGCTATTAATAGCGTATTTTCAGAAAAATTTCGTTTTTAGAGTATTATTTTTGAAAGATTTTCTTCAAAGTATGAGAAATATTAAAAAACATGTCGGCTATCCTCTTTAGAGATTCAAGATGTATGGTTTGAGGTTTATATCTAAGACTATGTCTACGCAACATCCAGATAACGCTTACCTACCAGAGTGGGCTAGAGGAGAAGTTATCGCGGGAGACGATGAAATCTACGAAACTTACTACGTATATAGTGTACTGGATATACGCGAGCAGATGTGGGATTGGGAGGGGAAAGACGCCGACCCCCACGTTGTTAGGAAGCTTTTTGAGAATTTTCCAGAATTTTTTGAAGAAAATGTCTTGGGGAGAGATGTTTACTTAACCTATAGAATCCCCAATCCAAATGTAGAAGAGGATGAAAGGAAGAAATTTGCTGAAGCTTTAGAGACTATTCCATCTAGCTATGATATAGCTAGGCGTTTCTACGGTGAAAAAGCCTCTCCGCCGATCTTTGAGGTTATCCTACCCTTAACTAGGAGTTGTCTAGACTTGCTTAGAGTGGTGAACTATTATAGGAAAGTTGTCGTGGGCAAAGAATCTATGAAAGTTGTGGAGGAAGACGTTAGCATTATGAAGTGGATAGGAGATTTCCATCCTAAGAATATTGAAGTTATTCCTTTAGTAGAGGATAAGGATAGCCTACTTTTCATCGAAAAAATTATAGAATGCTTTATTAAAGCAGTCAAGCCAGCCTATCTTAGAGTTTTTATAGCGCGTTCCGATCCAGCCCTTAACTATGGATTGTTCGTGGCTGTCATGCTATCCAAGATAGCCTTAAACCTGTTAAAGCGAGTAAGTGAAAAGACCGGTATACGTATCTTCCCGATAATAGGCGCGGGTTCTCCACCGTTTAGAGGGCACCTTACTCCCAGCAACGTGGAAGAGTTCATTAGAGAGTATGGAGGATACTGGACTACGACTATACAGTCTGCTTTTAAATATGATTACGGCAGATCAGAGTCTAGGAGAGCCATCGAGAAACTTAATAATAGTATGGGACAATTAGACTCGACTACAAGTGAACTGTCAGATTTTAAGAAGAAGTTACTCTCTATTGTGGAAAAGTTTTCAGATACGTATAAGTCTAGAATAGAGTCTTTACATAGGATAATTAATGCTTTAGCGGAGTTTGTCCCAAGGCGTAGGGCAAGGAAGCTTCATATAGGACTGTTCGGCTATAGCCGTATAAATAGAGGGATAAGCCTCCCTAGGGCTATAAAATTCACAGCAGCTCTTTACTCACTTGGCATTCCTCCTGAAGTTCTAGGATTAACAGCCATCCATAGTTTGACAGAAGATGAGCAAGATTTTCTAGAAGAACTCTACGTTAACTTAAAACATGACTTAAGAACGGCCGCGAGCATGATTTGCTGGGATAATATAAACATGTTACTCAGCGACGGCGAGGTCTATGAGCGAGTTACTAGAAAGTATGGGCTAGCCGAGGGGTTAACGATGGTTGTGAACGATATAGAAGTTTTGGAACAAAACTTTGGTATTAGAAGCGGGTCTCGTACTCTATCCGAGCGTAGGTATAGTAATATTGTAAATAACATTCTCTTATCATTCGCCGAGGGGGATCGTGAAGAAGTAAGAAAATATGTTTTAGAAGCAGCTAAAATTAGAAAATTTCTAGGCTAAGTTATCTGCGAGTTTTTAAGTAGTTTTTCATCCGCAGTATACATTTCAACGCCGTATTTTTTAGTATGTAGCAAGCATCGTAAAACCGTGACACCTTTTTAATAGCATGATTCAAAGCCTCCCTTAAGAAATCAAAAGTATAGAAACAAACTTTACTTCATCCTCTCTAGTAATTTCAGAGCGTCAATCACGTCGCTTCTCGATAACAGTTTTCGAGCCACATGCTTTCTTAAAGTATTCGCAAACTCTAAAATTGCATAAGAAGGCGCTACTGCGGTAACTACGCCGTGTAAATGGTCGTTCATGAGAACAGCTGCGGATTCGGAGTAATCCTCTGGTATAAACTATTTAACCAGAATATTAGCATCTACAACGACTCGCTTAGGCATCTCTATCCTCTCTAATAAATTCCACTGAGAGATTACCGCGGATAGGCTTTAACCTACTTTTAAACTCTTCTACTTCTCTAGCTGTTTTTTTAGCCTTTTCTTCTCTAACTCTTCTCGCTAAAAACTTCTTAATTTCCTTCGTATAATCGATTTCCAATTCTACCAGTTCTTTTTTGAGCTTACGCGGTACTCTGACTCTTATAACAACGCTCAACGTTAACACCTAAAATATAACAATAAAAGTTACTGCTATGAGATAGACTTTGTTCTAGAGTTTAAACCCTATATCATAACGAGGTCAAGCGAAAAGACTGCGGATTAAATTATGGGATTAGTCTATTTTCAATTATTTTGAAATGTTTTTTATCAAAAGTTGCTAGATCCGCATCATAGACTAGGGTAAAGGCGCATATTAGTAGGTCGCTGAAGGGTATTTTCTCTCCCTTTTCAGCTAATAGAAAATCCAGCTTAAGAGTTTCTTGGAGTATCTTCTGGCTATTCCAGGCTACTAGGCCTAGAGATTCTACTTTCTTCTTCCTAAACAAGAGTTTTTCGTCGCTTATTTTCCTCCCTATTTTATGCCCGTAGAGATATTCGTAAAGGCTTATCCAAGGAATAATAACTTCTTCATACTCTGCCAATAGTTCAGCTAATTCTATACGTCCTCTATCCACCATTTCCACGAGAAAAGAAGTATCCAATACTACTCTACCACCACTCCCTCTCTTCGATTTTCTTGATAACTTTTTCAACTTTCTCCACCTCTTTCTCAGGTAGTTTAGTTTTTTCGATTAACTCTAGAAAATAGCGTTTACGATTTTCATAAAAGATATCTATGAGTTTTTCAATAGCATCTCCAAAACTTTTCGCCTTGAGGAATTTTTTAACTTTTTTAAGCTTGACATATGTTTCATCTCTGACGGATATGACTTTCATATAAGAGATTTAAAATATAGCTATATATTAATATATTGCTATATTACTATAGTTATAATACGAGTTTTTGTATATATAATTATCTGGTAACTCGTATTTCCTCCATTTCCTCTAAGTACTTTCTACCAGCTCCTTCTAAGAAATACTTCCTGGCAGGCTCTAGTATTCTAGCCAGCTCTTCTGCGACCGCTAGCTTTAGATCGAGAGGATGTACTCGTCTCTCAGCATAAGCCTCCTCCAGCTCCTTATAATTTTCGAAGACTAGCCTTTCCCTAGTCTTCTTGTTTACTATCTCGAACGGCTCTCTTCTATCTCTGAAGATTATATACTTGGCTATCTCCAGTACTGGGTTTAGCTCGACTTCCCCCATGGGACAGAGAGCTTTCTTAATCTTATTCTTAATATCCTCCACGCTATCGTGTATGAAGATAGCGCCTAAAGGCTTAGATTTAGACATTTTAACATCTATAACTCCTTCTTCGAACAATTCTCTATTACCGGTCTTCTTAGCTTCTAGCATTTTCCTGCGAGCCTCTTCTGTTATCTGCATGCCGACCAGGAGGTGATGATGTACAGCCACAGGCTTATAGCCGAACTCTTTTTCTCCAACCTCTAGGGCTATTACATGAGCTTTTCTCTGATCAGTTCCTCCCTGAGCTAGGTTTACGCCGAGCGTAAAAATATCCGCGACTTGCATCGGTATGTAGAGGAGTTGGGCGAAGGTAAGAGCTTCCTCCATCTTCCTACCCATGATGGTTACGGATCTCCTAACCCTAGAGAGGGTAGTCCTCATAGAAACTTTAATCACGTTGCTCAAATAGTCAAGCCCTACTTTCTCGTAGAGCTCGGAGCCCATGACGAACTTTACGTTGTCCGGGTCTCCACCGGCAATCTTTAACGAGTACTTCAAGGATTCTTTAAAATAGCCGCCTGCAACCCTTCTGATAGTGCTTAAATCTCCTCCAAGCTTCCTATTTATCCAGGAATGATAATCAGCTAAGAAGATGGTAGTCTCTACGCCTGCCTTTTGAAAATCAGCTACTTTCTGCATGCAGATAAGTCCTGTTCCCAGATGCACTAAACCTGAAATCTCAAATCCTATATAATGTTTAAGCTTTAACCCTTCATCCAAGTATTTTCTAAGTCTTTCTTCGGTTAAAACTTCTTCAACAGGCGGCCTAGTAATAAGCTGAAAACGGTTCATAGAGGAAATAACAAGAGTCTGGCTTTAAATTTTATGCTTGTACAGTATCCGATTAGATTATAATTTAAAAAATATAGTAGAAAAATTAGAAAATTTAGAGCTATTCTCCTATACCTTGCACGTTCACAGTTATCCAGCAGTAGAACGTGTATGGCATATTGCCTAGCTGTACCTCTACGTCTGCCGTATAAGTACCTGTTGGAGTATCTGCTGGAACCGTTATCTCTATTGGAACAGTAGTCTTACCGACTACAGTAAACGATAAAGGCAGATTAGTTGGCGGCATGTCGTCATACCAGGCAACGTTAAGAGTTACATCTATGATTTCACTCGACTCGAAGGTCAACCAGACTACCACAGTTTCTCCAGCGGTAGCGTTAACCTCTACAAATCTAGAGGCATGTTTTACGTCATAGCCTCCGCTAAAGTACACCTTGTAGAAGTCGAGCGTAACTTCATATGACTCTGGGAAGTCTGCTGGCACACTACCATCAATCAATACATTGTGAAGTATTAACGCACGGTTTTCACCCGTGACAGATCTATAGAATCCAGGATATAGATATGGCCAGAGCCCATAGTAACCGCCATCCCATATCCATACGTATTCTTCAGTAGTTCCAGTCCTGGTGCCCCAAGTAAAGTTGCCATCGCTTTGATAGTTTGTGACTCCTTGATCCCAGACAATACCATGTCCACCGACGCCGTGCACGTTTATATCGGTATTCGGATACTTCCAAGATACAGTAGCTTTTATGGCTACGAGTTTATCATCTTCATCCTTTACATTGAAGAATAATACGCGCCAGTCTCCAGTCTCATATCTCCATCCTTGATCATAAACTCCTCTAACTCTTAACGCATCATATGGTTGCAGTTTTTGCGATGAAGATGATGTAATTTTATATTTTATCCACGTATTTCTTATATAAGGTACGGCTACAAAGGAGACAGGTATCAGACTCTTATATCCAGTAGTTGTATCTACGACTTTTATATAAGCTTCATATGGTCCAATCATGCCAGGTTTAGCCATTATAGTGACGGTTACGAAAGCGCTTTCTCCAGGTCCTAGCGATACCCATCCGGGCGTAACTCTAACCCAGTGAGGAATATAGGTATCCCATTCCTCAACTTTAACTGTAACAGTAAAGTTGCCTTGGATGCCCATACTTATAATTCTAAATACTGGTACTCCTCGTATTAGAGAGCTGTTAAATGTCAGATACTGTACATTGCCTTCATTATAGGAATCAGCTATTCTATACACTTCATCGGTTTCAATTACGCCATCGCCATCATCTACCCAATCGAATACGTTAAATTGAGAGTAATTGCCTTCATAGTAATCTTCTAGACTCCCTATCATCGTTATTACTACTCTCCTGCCAGGAGTTATTCTTACAGGTATCGGATGATACGTGTAGTACATATTAGGCGTTATAGTCATGGTAAATGAAGTGCTTTTAACAAGGCAATAAGTGAATGGCATTAATTTGTAGGTCCTCCTAACTCCCGATGGGTTAAACAAGTATACCTGCCCTCTCTTTATAGTTCCAGTTCTGATAAAACCGCCGTAAAAGCTCTCAGTTACAGCATTTCCATACCAACCATCTGGAGTTGTGGAAAACGGTAATCCGAGAGATGTATTTAAGTGAAGGAACGCTGACATCCATGCATCTTCAATAGCTTCTAGTGCATTGTTCCAACTATCTCCAGTAACTATAAATACTCCACCTTCTCCTGCAACAAGTTTTACAGCTCTATAGATATCTATCCTTCCAGCACCTTGAGAATATGGGTCTTCCATTAGATCAGTAGCAGTAGACATTAGAATACACTTTATCGTCTCAGGAAACGGTTCATACCAGAGATCTCTAAAAGCTTCATACACTATAGCCGCGGCTCCAGCGGTCATAGGCGTAGCCATACTCGTACCGCCGAAGAGACCCCACCAGATTGCACCGCTATATAGCGGTATAGCTGTAAAGCCGTAGGCTCCCACAGCTACAATGTCGGGCTTCGAAAAGCCTAATGGGGTCGGACCTCTAGCCGACCAGAATATTATTGTATCGTTGTATCCGGAGTAACCGTAAGTCCACGTGTAGTGATAAGATGTAGACGCGCCAACTGTTAAGGCAAGTATGGAGTATCCGGTTTCAGTTACGGTTCCAAAACCAGGCCCTCCGTTACCAGCTGCTTGTACCATTAGGGTGCCTGTATATTCTGGATCTAGCAGATATGGTATCATCAAAGCATCTTCGAGAATTGTCAATACATCGTACCAGAACCACCATTCATAATAGCTTCCTTCAACCCAGGAACTCCAACCCCAACTGTTGCTGATTATATCTGCCTTATGTTCACCAGTATAAGTCCACTCGCCATACACCACAGTACCGTACATAGGTACTACTTCAATATCATTGTATGTTTCAAGGTCGAAACCTGCAGCCCATAGCCAAGCCTCTATTATATCACCTAAATACAACGCCGTAACGCCAATGAGTTTAGCTCCAGGAGCTATGCCCATGAGCCCTGTATAGCCTCCTCTTCCAGCAGCTGTTGAGGCGCATTGAGTTCCGTGTCCATAATAGTCATATTGCAATAATACCCAGCGCCCTTCGTAATCCCATTCTAATATCTGCCCTGTAGTGTCGAAGATTCCCCACCAGTCTAAAGTGTAGCCTCCAACTACTCCTAGAGACATGTTAAGAATTCCGTCGTGGTTAAAGTCTCCGATTACTGCTGCTCTATGCCCCCAGTCAAAGGGACCTTCAAAATCTTCGATTACCGCATCTTGATCCAAGTCGATGAATACCGCCTCATATCTGCCCGCCGTTCCATTATCTACAAAAATGACCAGGTAATAGCCGTAATAGTAGCCTCCCTGCCATTCCGCAACTCCTACATGGTATTCGCCGCTCTGTGAAGTATACCCTATAGTATTTAGATAGGTTAGATCTATAGTGCCCGGTGTTATAGTCAATAGGTCGAATTTACCTACAGCTCCCATCCATGGTATGTAATATGATATGTTTCTAGGACCTTCAACTCCTACTGTTAAAATTAGATCACCATCGTCCACGTAGGTGTTATTGGTTAGTACTAAGCCCATCTCGTCAGGGTCGAAGTAGAGTGGATAGCCAGTGGCGTTTCTAGCCATGGCCGGATATAGGTCTGGATGCCCGAAGTCGACGCCAGTATCTACTATTGCTACCGTCACACCCTTTCCTGTATATCCATATTCTGTCCAAACATCACTGGCCCTAACAAGATCGACTATTTGATACATTTGAGGTTCTACTTCTCCTTTTTCGACTACAGAGGTTTTAAGCTCGGGGTCTAGTGGGACTTCGTAATGTAATCTTTTATCAAGGAAAACTCCTACAACGCCTTCGAGTTCGGATATTTTGGCTACGTCTTTGGGCTTTATCACAGTTCTTATCAGTTTTAAGTTACCTATTGGCGGGGTGCCTCTAGCGACTCTAGTATAAGGTAGTAGTAGTGAGTAATTGAAGTCTTTTCCTACGACTAAGATCGCCCTAACAGGCAGATCCGGGTCTTGAGATAGAAATCCTGGGTCTATATAGGCCTTCCAGGTTGGTGTTTCCCTATTAGGAGAAGTTGGTTGGGCGCTTAGAGGAGTATACGTAGGGGCAAGGAATACGGCTAGAATCACCAGTAATGCCAGGACTTTTATTCTCATATTTATACCCAAGACAGAAAATAGGGAAGATATATTATTATAGTTTACTTGTTCTAAAAATTAGAACTCTAATTCCTTATACTCTTTTTCTCTTCTCCTAAGTAGCAGATATAAAAATATGATTAATGCGATTGGTATGACTAGGAATGCCAATATTTCAGGTTTAAATTTCTGTTCTACGTATATGCTTGTTTTCAATGTATAGGGGGCTATATTAGTAGCTTCGGCCTGGACTTCTACTCTATATTCTCCCTCTTTTTCGATTTCGAAAACTTCTTCTACAAATATCTCCTCTTCTAGGGGGATCTTCGTCTCTATCTTCTTGAATTTCTCTTCTCCAGTCGGATCTAAAACTTTGAAATATATCTTTAAATCTTCAACCGATATCGGTTGTAGACATTTCATTCTAATTTTCACGTATAGTTTACCGTTCACAAAAGAGGCATTGATATTGCCGAATAGAGTTAGAGACGCATTTAAAAGCCATGGCTCAGCATAGTAGAGTTTCTCTATGTCTTCAACGGGAGACGGATCTATTATGAGAATAACTCCAGGTTTATATTCTAGAGAAGCTTTTCCATCCGCTCCCGTCGAAACTTCCGTATAATTAGTAACTATTTTTATTCCTTGAATTGGAGGTTTTACATCGACTAGGATTCTAGGCTCGAGATTTGACCCGGTTAATTCGTAGCTTATCTTAAGTTTTTCAATTTTCCC
>QMRG01000006.1 GCA_003649235.1 Thermoprotei archaeon
CTATTGTGAGAGCCTCTCCTTCGCAGTATAGAAAACTTAGATTAACGTTATCTGGAGCACGGCGTTCTCCGCTGGGTCCGTTAAGTATGACGTAAGGCACTCTATCCATTATGCCTTTAATCAGCATATCTCTCAGTTTTTTCATATGATTTATTTCTTCTTCAAAGTTTGCAAACCTAATCTCGGCCGCTTTAGCAAAACCTACTACTAAAGGAACGTTTTCAACTCCAGGCCAGTATTCTTGAGTACTCAGTTGTCCATAAATTATCTTCTCCAGCTTTACTCCCTCTTTTAGATATAAGACGCCTACTCCTCTAGGTCCTTTAATTTTATGACTGCTGAGAGTTGCCATATCGAGATCCAGTTTTGTTAAATCTAGAGGTATTCTACCATATGCGTCTACAACATCGCTATGGATTATAGTATCTGGGTTTTTATCACGAATTTTTTCTATGATCTCTCTTAGCTTTTGTATCGTTCCTATCTCATGGTTTACGTATCCAATACTTACTAGTACAGTATCGTTATCTACAAAACTCTCTAGAATATCCGAGTCTACGAAACCCTCATTATCTACTGGTACCTCTATTACTTTAAAACCTGCCTTCTCTAGTTCTTTTGCTGGAAATATTACGCTTAAGTGTTCTATTGCGGATACTATTATCTTCTTCCCTAGATGTTTATTTGCTCGAACCCCTCCTAGAACGGCAAGATTGTTAGCCTCGGTGCCACTGTGCGTAAATATTAGATCTTGAGGACTTACGTTCAAAGTTTTGGCTATTAACTCCGAGGCTTTAGAAAAAACCTCATATGCCTCCCATCCTGGTTTATTAGTTATAGATGGATGGCCGTATCCAATATCTCGGAAATAGGGTAGCATAGCCTCTATTACTTCTTTGAGTACTCTCCCTGAATTTTCGCCGTCAAAATAGACTTCTCTCTTAGGCTTTCCATGGAATTTAATTAATTCTTCTACGCTTCTTAATGCACGTCCATCCATGAATTTATCACACCATGTACTATATCACAATGTTATAAAAGGTTGCTGTTAGCTATTAACATACTGATTCTCAGGATTTAATTTTAAAATTGACATTAAATTAAGAAAGCTATTTTAAAATTTAGCTGAAAAGATCATCCAAGAATTCTTTTATCTTTTCTTCTTCAGGTCCTTTTATTATAGCTATTCTACCTTTAGGAGATAACATAAGAATACTACCCTTATATTCTCCGCGGATTAAAACTCCTTCTATGTTAACCAGAATTTTAATCTTTTTGAGTATTTTATCAAAAGCTTCGTCAATAACTTCTCTTCTAAGCTCTACTGTATAGCTTCTAAGAGAAGCACAGCTCACTTTCACTTTCCTAACGTATTTATCTGAAATCCCCACTTTCGCCCCGACATCACACTATTATTACACTATTATATATTCATTATAGGTGGAGGATATGGCTTTAAACCCTTATAAGTTAAGGAAGGACTTCCCTATCTTAAATAGGAAAATTAACGGTTATCCTTTAATATATTTTGACAATGCCGCTACTTCTCAAAAACCGATTCAAGTCATTGAAGCCATCAAGAAATTCTACGAGACTCATAATGCGAATATTCATAGAGGCATGCATACTCTTAGCCAAGAAGCTTCTGATATGTACGACGAATCCAGAAGTAAGATAGCCAAATTCATCAATGCCGAAGAAGAAGAAATAATATTTGTTAGAAGTACTACGGAAGCCATAAACTTCGTAGCCTGTACTTGGGCTCTAGAAAATATAGGCGAGGGAGAGGAGATAGTAATTAGCAGAATGGAACACCATAGCAATATACTGCCCTGGAGAATAGTTTCTAAGATCAAAAAAGCTAGGCTTAAAGTAGCGAATATATCCCCTGTTGGCAGTTTAGACTATGAAAATCTTCAAGAATTAATCACAGAAAAAACTAAGCTAATAGCAATAGTTCATGTATCCAATGTTCTAGGGACAATAAATGATTTAGAGAAAATAGTCAAGATGGCTCGTGAAGTCGATGCAAAGCTTCTAGTAGATGGCGCGCAAAGCGTACCGCATATGCCTGTAGATGTTAAGAAAATTGATGCGGATTTTCTAGCTTTTAGCGGGCATAAGATGTTAGGTCCTACTGGCATTGGAGTTTTATATATGAAGAAAGAAATAGAGGAAGAGGTAGAACCCTTTTTTGGCGGTGGGGGAACAATAAGTGATGTAAACTGTAGAGAAGATGAATGTAGCGTTGAATGGGCCTCTATCCCTTTAAGATTTGAAGCTGGTACCCCAAATATAGCTGGCGTTATAGGCTTAGCAGCGGCAGTTGAATATCTTGATAAGGTAGGCATGGAGGCTATAAGAATTCATGAAGAAAAATTAACGAAAATAGCTCTTGAAAAACTAAGAGAGATGAAGAGAGTAAAAGTCTACGGGCTGAGAGAAGCTGAAAATAGAGCAGGAATAGTGACTTTTAACGTGGAAGGATTACATCCGCATGAAGTCGCATCGTTTCTTGATCAATACGGTATAGCCGTGAGAAGCGGACATCATTGCGCTTTGCCATTACATCGGGCTCTAGGAGCTTTCGATGGCACTGTACGCGCTAGTTTCTATCTCTATAATACTATAGAGGAAGTAGAGTTTTTCATAGGGGAATTGAAAGAACTCATCTCCAAGTTTAGTATATCTTAAACTCGCTGATATCTCTTATCTTTCTACATATCCTACAGAGAGCTCCAGCTAATTCCTCCTCGCTTAAATTCTCTCTGTAAATAGCTTCTGTAAAGTCTTCTATATCTTTTAGAATTTCTCTATTTTTCTTTAGAATCGTTATAGCTTTAAAACCTCTCTTAGAATTTAGGTAATAGCTTATAGCGGCTTGAGTAGTCCCCATTTTTTTAGCTGCCTCTACTTGAGTTAAACCGTATTTTGATACCAATATGGAAGCTACGAGAGCTCTAACAGCTGGTATTACATACTTAGTGGCTAATTCACATCGCGTCCTTACCATACCATCATTATAACAACACTGTTATATTAATCTATTCTAAACTAGAAATGTACTTACAAACTATGAGGTTATAACTTGTTGCAGTATAGCCGGGTTTCCGTGCTACCAATCGGTATTACTTAGAACAGTAATGTATTTAAATGCTTTACAAATGTAGAAGTTTGTGGCGTCGAAAAATAAAAGATTGGATATAGTTGATGTTGATAGATGCGTTGGTTGTTTATCCTGTATGTTTGCTTGTGCTAGGAGGTTTGGAGAAGGAGGCTATGATAGGAGTGCTATAGCTATTAGGAGTGCGGCAGGAGTGGAGAGAGGATTTGTAGTTATCGTATGCAGAGCTTGTAAAGATCCTCCTTGTGCTAAAGTATGCCCCGTTGGAGCTTTAAGCTTGAGGAAAGGAGGGGGAGTATATTTAAACCCGGCTAAGTGTATAGGATGCGGCTTCTGTAGAGAAGCTTGTCCTATAGGAGCTGTAATGTGGGACGACGAATTGAACAAACCGATTATATGTACTCAGTGCGGATATTGCGTTAATTATTGCCCTCACGGAGTTATAGAATTAGTGGAGGTGGAATAAATGCATCCTAAAGATACCCTTTCAAACGTGCTGTATATAGACTTAACGAGGAAGACTTACTGGGTAGAAAATAGAAAGGATTTGTTTGAGGAATATATAGGCGGAGCTGGTGTTGCGATAAATCTGCTAAGAGAAGAATGTCCTAGAGGAACCGACCCTCTGGGACCTGATAACCCAATAGTGTTCGCCGTGGGTCCCTTTACAGGTCTATATCCTATAGCTTCTAAAACCGTAGCAATGTTTAAAAGTCCTTTAACCGGAAACCTGGGCGAAAGCCATGCTGGCGGTAGAAGCGCTATAGCCATCAGAATGGCCGGCTACGGAGCTATAGTTATTAAAGGAGCTAGCGAAAAGCCTGTTTACATAGCCATTCATGGAGATAAAATATTTTTCAGAGATGCGTCCGCTCTCTGGGGCATTAAAAGCAGTCTAACTGTAGGTAGGATCATAAGGGAGAGAGAACTCGGAGCGGGAATAAGGACTATTATGAGGATAGGCAGAGCTGGAGAAAAATTAGTTAGATACGCGTGTGTAGTAACTGAGACTTATAGACATTTCGGCAGGTTAGGCTTGGGAGCTGTTTTTGGAAGCAAAAAGCTTAAAGCTTTAGTAGTTTCGGGGAGACGGACAATACCCGTTTCAGATAAGAAAGGATATAGAGAAGTGTATAAAGAGCTCTTCGATGCCATGGTTAAATCGCCTGCTATGAGGAAATATCATGACTTGGGAACCGCCGCTAATGTACTGCCTTTAAACGAACTCGGCGCGCTTCCAGTTAAAAATCTACAAGCTTCTAAATTTGAAAAGGCAAAAGAAATCTCTGGTGAAAATTTAGCAGAAAAATATCTAGGTCGCAGGCTTGCATGCGCTCATTGTCCGGTAGCTTGCATCCACCTAGCCGCTCTTAGAGAACCTTACGAAGATGAACCCTACTTCTATAAGACCACTTTCATTTCCTACGACTACGAGTTGATATATTCGCTGGGTAGCATGCTAGGTGTTGAAAACGCTGAAGATTTACTGAAAATCCTCGATGAAGTTGAGGTACTCGGCTTAGACGGTATAAGTAGCGGCGTTGCACTAGCTTGGGCTACTGAAGCGTTTGAGCGAGGATTGATAGGTGAAGAGGAAACCTTAGGTTTAAAACTAAGATGGGGAAACGTTGAAACCTATATCAAAGCATTGAGGTATATAGTCGCTCAACCCAATGAATTTTACCGTGTATTAGCTCGAGGAGTAGATTATGCCTCTAGAATTTATGGAGGTGAAGAATTCGCCTTAGCCTTTGGAGGTAATGAAATGGCGGGCTATCATACAGGACCCACTGGCTACTTCGGGTTTTTAGCTGGTTCTAGGCATAGCCACTTGGACATGGGTGGATATAGTATCGATCAGAAAGTCCTTGGTAAGGAATTCACAATAGAAGAACTTGTAGATAGAGCTTTGAAAGAAGAAGAATGGAGACAAATACTGTCAAGTCTTGTAGTATGCTTCTTCGCTAGAGGTATATATAAGCCGGAGATGGTTGCTAAAGCCTTTAAACCTCTAGGATGGAAATTGAATGTAAAAGATTTAGAGGAGAAAGGGAAGATTATACATAGACTTAAGTACGAGTTTAAGTATAGAGAAGGATTTTCGCTGGATAAATTGAAGATTCCAAAGAGAATATTTGAAGTTCCTACGCCTCATGGAATATTGAAAGAGGAAACTATAAAAGAAATGATAGAGATATTTAAGAAAAAACTATCCACTTAATTTCTTTTATCCTTTTGTCACGCCTATAGGTCTGAGTCTAACCACTAAAGTTGCTATACCTACTTCATGACTTACTTTGGCAACTCTATCCACATCTTTGTAAGCGTCAGGAGCCTCCTCGGCAACAACTCTCATACTGGCGGCTCTCACTACAATACCATGCTTCTCCAAATCCCTCAATATCTGAGTAGCTCTAAAAGACCTAACCGCTGCCGCTCTGCTACGTAATCTCCCAGCTCCATGTGCTGTAGATCCAAACGTTATATCCATGGCGGAAGGTTTGCCTAGCAGTATATAAGATGCCGTACCCATGGAACCGGGTATTAGGACTGGTTGGCCTATATTCCTGTACTTCTTCGGTATTGCTGGATGCCCTGCTGGAAAAGCTCTTGTAGCGCCTTTTCTATGCACGTAGACTTTAGCTCTCCTCCCATCTACTTTATGTTCTTCTAGCTTTGCTATGTTGTGAGCAACATCATAAATTATATGCATATCTAGGTCATCTGCCATTTTTCTAAAAACGTGTTCAAAAGCTTGTCTCGTCCAATGCATTATCATTTGCCTATTGGCCCATGCAAAGTTTGCGGCAGCAGACATTGCAGCAAAGTATTCTTCCGCTTCTTTGCTAGTTACTGGGACGCTCACTAACTCTCTATCGGGTAGAGGCATTCTATAGCGTCTTACAGCGTGCTCCATAACTTTTAGATAGTCGCTGCAGACTTGATGGCCTAGTCCTCTACTGCCAGTATGTATCATTACTGTTATCTGTCCTTCTTCGTATATTCCCATAAGCTTAGCGGCTTCTCTATTGTATATCTTATCTACGACTTGGATTTCGAGGAAGTGATTTCCGCTGCCGAGAGTGCCTAGCTGGTTTTTGCCTCTACTTTTCGCTCTATGGGATACCCTATCTGGATCTGCCGTCACCATATGTCCGTTTTCTTCTATATAGTCTCTATCCTCGGGCCATCCGTAGCCCTGGTCTATAGCCCAGTCTACTCCTTCGGCTAAAACTCTATCGAGCTCACTTATGCTTAAGCTGACCTTACCAGTTGATCCTAAACCAGAAGGTACGTAGCGGAATAAGGTGTCTATGAGTTTTCTCAAATGTGGTTTAACATCTTCAAATGTTAAATTAGTTCTAAGTACTCTAACTCCACAGTTTATATCGTAACCTACGCCTCCGGGACTTATCACTCCTTCTTCCGCATCGAAAGCTGCTACTCCACCTATCGGGAAACCGTATCCTTGATGACCATCAGGTAGCACTATGGAATATTTATATATACCTGGCAAATGGGCAACATTTGCTGCTTGAACTAAGGTTAGATCACTTTTCATTTTGGCCAATAACTCTTCGTCAGCAAAAATGCGTGCTGGTACTTTCATTCCTCTTTTATATGATTGAGGAATTTCCCATATGTATTTGCCTATTCTTTTTAATGGCACATCCATTATACCACCAGTAGTGTAAGGTTTTATTGAGATATTAACATTTTTATACTTGAAGTATAATTTTATATTCTAAATATAATATATAGTTAAAAATATTATATGAAAAATTTAAAAATCTCTTTATTATATTTAAAAATTTTAAGTTTATATCCTAACTGTTTTACATATTTTTAACGATTACTCGATTTTTGACGTATCTTAGAGTAATAAACAATTAAATTTAATACCTACCTTCAGGAATTAAGTTACCATGTCAGAAAAAAGCATTGTATCTTTACAGAAAATTCGTGAAGTTATAAAGGAACGGATGAAGAACATTAAATACAAAATAATGGTTTTAAGCGGAAAAGGAGGAGTAGGTAAGAGCATGGTTACTGCAAATCTCGCTGTAGCGTTATCATTGAAAGGCTATGATGTTGCTATTCTAGACGCTGATCTTCATGGTCCTACAATCCCGAAAATGTTTGGTATAGAAAATGAAACAATAACAGGTTTTTCTGCGGGAATAATTCCTGTTACTACTGGAAATAAGATAAGTATAGTTTCAATTGATTTTATGCTACCTAGTGAAGATACTCCAGTTGTTTGGCGTGGTCCTATTAAAACTAAAGCTATAATGGAATTTCTCAGCTCAGTTGTATGGGGTTGTAAAGATTTTTTATTGATAGATCTACCTCCAGGTACTGGTGATGAAGCGTTAAGTATTGCTCAATTCATACCAAACGTAGATGGAGTTGTTATAGTAACTATTCCATCTCTAGTTTCTCAACACGTAGTTAGGAAAGCCATATCTTTCGCTCAAAAACTGGATATACCGATATTAGGCATTATTGAAAATATGTCGTATTTTCGATGCCCCCAATGTGGCCAAATTCATTACATATTTGGCGAGAAAGGAGGAGAAGCTATCGCAGAAGAAATGAACATCGATTTCCTAGGTGCTATTCCTATAGACCGTAGAATCGCCGAATGTTCTGATAGAGGAGAATCGTTTCTAGTTAAATACCCTGATTCCGAAATTGCTAAAAGTTTTATGAATATTGCTGAACAAATCATCAAGAAAGTAGAAAATAGAAAAAATGGATAAACGCGAATAGTATAGTCGGCAAAGATATAAGTTTATATTTCTCTTTGCAGCTCTACGGCATTTCCCGTAATACTATTTTTTCAGAAGTACAGGCAAAAATCCCATATATACTGGAGCTCGCAGTTGATATTATATTTTATACAATGTATAAATTTATAGTATGACAATAATTATAGCGGTGATATAATTGAGGATTAGAGTTAGGCGAAGAATTACTATCGAGGAGTTGTGGAAGATTATTAATGAATATGAGTATTCTTTCGGTACTCCCGACAGGCTAAGACGCGAACTCTTAGTTTCACAAGATGAAAAACTAAAGGGTAAGTTAGACGAATGGATCAATGCATTAAATGCTCTTAGAGAATATGAGGAAGATGGAGAGGAGAATTTTATTAAAGAAGAAGAAGTAGATCCTGCTGTAGTTAGAAGGCTATTGACCGATAATATGGTTAAGCTTTTGAAAGAGATTGAAAATGGAGTTGCTTCGATAAGCGAATTAGCTAGGAAAGTTAGACGTTCAGTTCCCAATGTGTACAGTGATCTTCAGTTTCTGTATAGAAATGGATTTTTAGGTTTTCAGAAAAGAGGGAAGCATGTAGTACCCTATCTACTATTAGAGGAGGTTATAATAGACTTTCGCTAATGAACGGCAAGCCGTTAGAATTATATGTGTGTTAATAGTTTAATCCGTGGTTGAAATTGTGAAAAAAGAAGAAGTTGCTCAAAAGATTAGCGATTTTCTGGGTAAAATGGATTTACGCTATGACTACGATGAAAAAAATAATAATTTCTCGATACATTTTGACGTAAAGTTTGGAGAGGAAGTTCTTCATTTTCAAGTTTTTGTCTTTTATAATGAAGATTGGATATCTATTGTAGCTCCTTTAATAAGAGAAAGTGATTTACCTAAAGAAGTAGATAAACTGGAGTTTTATAAGAAGCTACTTAGAGAAACATATTATTTGAATGAAGTTACCTATGGATTAACCGAAAACGACGATATTGTCGTTCATGCAGAAAGTGCTACTCAAGCGTTAGATTTTGAGAATTTTAAAGTAGAATTTTACAGCGTGGTATACGGTATAGAACACTTCTTGAATGAAGTCATACCGAGTGTATTCGCGGCTAGTGAGTAAAGTCTAACCCTCTATTTTTTATACTATAATATTCAGTAGTAATTAATAAAGGAGTTGAATCATGAAAAACTTTGAATCGAGAAGAGAGAGAATAATTGACGTTTTGAAAAATAGCGATAGACCTTTAAACATAGATGAGATTGCTGCGTTAATAGGTTTAAATCCGCGAGAATCTAAGTCTCTATATGAAGATTTAAGACACGCCGCTAAAACTCTATACAGGAAGAGTAAAGGGAGAGAATACATAGCCATGATTCCTCCACGATGTATCAATTGTGGTTTTGTATTCAAAAATTTGAATAAGCTGAGAAAACCCTCTAAGTGTCCTAAATGTAAAAGCGAACGAATAATTCCTCCATCTTTTATGTATGTGGAAGAATAGTTAGCTGGGGGTCGATCTTGCCGGTAAAGATCGATCCTGTTCTCTGTGCTAAGTGTAAGAGTTCTAGGAAGCTATGTGGTAGATCTAGATGCCCCATACTTGTTAGATTAACAGCTTCATACAGAATTGCAAGTAAGATTCCACGAAGAGAAGTTTATGGTTCTACACCTCCTTCTGTTCTCATAGGGGAATGGGGGTATCCTAGTATTAGACTTGGAGTTAATATCCCACTTGTAATTGGGCTTAAAGCTAAGGAGTACGATTTTCCGGAGAATTGGTGGGGAAGGAAGAGTTTAGAAGATATTATAATGCTTAGATCTTCTATGATCTACTCGAGTTTCCGTGCTAATGCTAAAGTAGATGCCAGACTTTTTAAAAATAAGCTAGTAGCGGAGCTCCAGAATATAGCTCTTTCACAGTTACCGGTTGATACCGAAGCTTTATTCAAAAAACCTCCAATACTAAGCCTTAAATTTGACGGCATTGTCGCACCTATAGGGCCTAGAGCAGACGCGGTTAATATCAAAGTTGTAGGCAATCCCAAGGTGCCTAGAAAAGTCGATTATATAGTTTCTGACATTGATGTCGATGCTAGAACTGCTTCTGTTGAACTTTATGAATATGGAGTTTCGTTCTATCATATAGTGAGACTTTTTAGCTTAGGATTACTCGGTGAGCGTAGATTTCGGAGAATAGTTCCGACTCGTTGGGCCATTACGGCTATTGATAAGATTCTGGGTGATAGATTACTGGGCAAGATTAGAGGTTATAAGGAATATGAAAAATATGCTGTTTTCCATGTAGAATATGTAGGAAATAGATATTTTCTCCTTTTTGTTCCTGGAGGATGGAGTTTTGAAATGTTGGAGATTTGGCTTCCTAGAAGTGTTTGGGTGAAAAGAGGCGAGGCTTTGATAGTAAGCAATTACGAGTTTTTTGATGGTAGAGCCAGACTTTCGGATGTAGATGGAGGTTATTATGCTATAAGGTTTCCAGTACTTGAATATTTGTCAAGGATTAGACGTAAAGCCACTGTAGTGGCTTTTAGGGAAATCACGCCAAATTACTATGCGCCTATAGGTTCTTGGCAGATAAGGGAAAGTATCAGAAATGCTCTTAAATCAAAGCCAGTTCTATTCGATTCCTTAAAGAATGCTTTAAAACATATATCCTCGAGACTCTACGCTGATACCAGAAAAGTTTACAAGAAATCAACTTTGTTGAGGATGTTAATGGAGCAAGAGAAGATAACCAAGTATTTAAAGGAAAATTTTAAACAATCTAGGCAGACTAGCTAGTACTAGCCTTTGTGTGTCCTCAACATCTAGATATAATTTGGCAATTATTTCTCTCATTTTAGGATCTCTAAGTAGTTTACCGGAGGTCATTTTCCCCTTTTTGAAAAACTTCAAGATGAGCTTCTCTAATCGGAATCTCCTATAGAAGCTCTTTCTAAGCATGGATAGATAATATTTTCCTACTTCATGAAGCGCTATGTTTTTTCTTAAGTATGCGGATATGGCTTCAGCGGACATTTCTCCTGCTAGAAGTGCGAATTTTATACCTTCTCCAGTAAGAGGCGATACATGTCCAGCAGAATCTCCTGCCAGTATTATTCTATTCATAGCTATTCTATCTATAGGACCTGTGAGAGGTACTGGAGCATATCTAGCTTTGGATATTTCCTCTAAATTATAGTAACTTAGTATTTTTCTTAGATATTTCCTTAAATCCAGGCCTTTGGTTCGAGAAGCTAAGGCTCCTAGGCCAGCATCTACGTACCCTTTCTTGGGGAAAATCCAAGCATAGCCGAAAGAAGAAAAGTCACTGCCTAGGAATATAATGTTAATTTTCAAAGATATTTCCATAAATAATTTTTTACTAGAATAAGCTTTCACTTGCGTTGTAAGGCCCAGCTCGCTGCTTTTGAATCTCCCTCTAACTATACTTCCTATTTTAGAATAAGCACCGTCTGCTGCCACTAGTATTTTAGCCTTAAAGCTGGCTTCATCTCTACCTGTATGCACTATTACCGTATTTTCCCTCGTTTCGACATTTATCACGGCAGTATTTGTTAAAATCTCTCCGCCCTCCTTCTCTACTTTATTAGCTAGATATTCAGCTAACTTTGTTCTATTGAGATTGTATCCTACTATATCTTCCAACTCTATCGTCCATTCGGATTCTCTAGTCACAATTTTCAATCCTTTAACCGGGTAATCCGCAATAGAAGTCGAGATATTGAATCGATCGAATGCCGCAATTGGCAGGTAGCCAGCACAAAGTTTCTCGTAGTTAGGCTTTACCTCTTTCTCAAGAACAAGAACTCTAAACCCGTTTTCTGCCAGCTTTTTAGCACTTGAAAGACCAGCTGGGCCAGCTCCTATTATTATTACGTCTAGAAGCTCGCCCATATTATAATCCTTTTATTTCATAGTTTTTAGGACATATACGTCTAGATTCACGACATAGTTTTTCCGCTAACTCAATTTCTTTCCTCAGTCTGGCTTCCGCACTTGCTCTGCATAGTTCTGATTCCTTATGACAAATTGGGTTTGGACTTTTTATGCAAAGAGTAGATACATAGAGACATATTTCTGCAGCTTTTTCATGATCTCCTTTAGCTACTAGTTCCCTAGCCGTTTTACACAATCTGAGAGCTCTATCGCAATAGAGCAAGGCTATTTTTAATATAGGTCTATTAGCCATTTGAATCAATGAGTCTATATCAGTAGATATAAATAAGAATTACTTGGGTTTAGCTTTTAAAACTCGTCTTTTATAGGTTTTATACGCGATATAAATTAGACCTCCTAGAACTATTAGCGGTATAAGAGCAAATACTATTACTACGAGAGCATATACGGCAGCGTACATAGCTGCTAATCCTTTAGCTACAGCATCTAAAATATTGAAAGACGGCCATTCAACTTCCACTTTCTCCGGCTCTATAAATTCTACAACTATAGTTGAGTACTCTATTCTGTTTTCTAGATATCTAAGTCTGGCGGTAAGTCTTTCAATTTCCTCTCTAACCACTTTAAGCTGCGCTTCTACTTTCAGTATCTCTTCCACAGTAACTGCTTTATCTAATAATGCTAATAGACGCTTCTCGACATTTTTCAAATTATTCAATCTAGCAGTTAAATCAATATACTCTTCGGTTACATCTATAGCTCTTACATTTTCATCTTCAAGCTCTCCAAGTTTTCTCAAATCATTAATTGCTAGATAGAAATTTTCCGTTGGAATTCTAAGCGTTACCACTGCTCTATCTTTGCCTATCTGTAAGTTGCCTACGTAGCCGTTATATTTTAAAGCTATGCTCTCCGCTTCTCGAGCTTTTTCCTCCGAATCTTCAACTTTTAACCTGAGATAAGCCTCATATACCATCTTCCTATAAGGCAATGTTTGAGCTTGAACTTCAAATTCTCCAGCAGTACTCTTCTCTTCCGTTTTTTCAGTCGAAGGCATGAAGACGGGCATTTCCGGCTTTTCAATATCTGAAACTATTAAAGGTTCTCTATGTGTGGGTTTATGCATATAGTAACTCATTACCAGATTTCCCAGAAAGGTTAAAAATACTAGAGAAAATATCCCTATAAGACACACAGCAATTAAGACTAGGATGGTTGATTTTCTTGTCATAGGAGAGAATGCGTATATGTGGAATAAAATATTTCCTATGTTCAAAATTTTTAACAATTATGTTTTAAGTTGTCCTAAAATTTTTTTAACTATAAGCTCGTCAAACCCTAGGTTCACTATAGCCGTATAAACCTCGCTTTCCTCTAATCCTTTTAATTTCATTTTCTTGACTAAGTAGCTTATAGTTTCCATTTGCTCATAGGGAAAGACTATCCACTTATCAGTCTCCCTAACATAATAGTCGACCTTAACTTTACACCAAGGCTTTACATATACTACCGCTATTTTTATCGAGTGAGGATTTTCCTTCGATACGTGTCTTCTGACCAACTCAATAGTTTCTCCTGTATCGGCAACATCATCTACTATTAAGACTTTTTGACTCTCTACATCTACGGATAAGGGTTGCACTATTTCTGGTTTTAGTTCTCGCACATCGATATCCTTATAGAATTTCACTCCTACACTAGCTACCTTATCAACTTTTAGTAGATCTGAAATTATTCTCCCTACAACCCATCCTCCTCTGGCAATTGCAATAAGTATATCTGGCTTATAGCTCTCTTCTATCTTTCTCCCTAAGTCGAAAATGTCCCAGTAAAACTCGTTCCATGATAATACTAGGAATTTATCTTTCTCCATATTTAAGTGAATGAAGTGAGGGTTAAAAGCTTAACTCCTATCCGAGCAAATTAGAGATCTTGTCTATTGCTTTGAGTCCAAAGCCTGTAAGCGGGAGAAGTATTCTTTCTCCTCTTTCTATGATATTATTCTCTTTCAATTTTTCAAAGGCAGCTAGTGCTGTGGCAGACGTAGGTTCTACAAATAGCCCCCATCTAGCCAACCGGTATAGCGCTTCAATTATTTCCCTGTTATTTACTACGACTATATCTCCATGAGTCTCTTTTAATCTATAGGCTATCTGATATCTTCTAGGAGGATTGGGGACTGCTATTCCATCTGCTAGAATTTTGCTCGGCTTCTCTCCTCTATAGCCTGGATGCAGGATCTCGTAGACTGTTGTGAAACCTTCTGCCTGAACTCCGTAAATTCGTGGCATTTGTTTAATAGCTCCTATTTCTAATAAGTCTCTAAATCCTTTGTATATGCCTAGAGCCAGTCCACCGCTACCTATGGGAACAATGAGAGAGTCCACGTCTCCGAATTGTTCGAATGATTCATAGGCTATGGTTTTTAAACCTTCTATAAAAAATGGACTCCATAAGTGGCCAGCATAGAAGCTTTTTTCAGCAGCTTTTAACGCTTCATTATGTACATGCGCTCTATCTCCACTCACTTGGATAACATCGGCGCCATAGCTTTTTATCTGTAGAACCTTTGGGTGAGGAGCTTTTTCAGGTACGTAGATACGGCACTTTATGCCCGCCGCTGCCGAGTAGGCAGCGATAGCTGCGCCAGCGTTGCCAGAAGAATCTTCGACTATATCCTTTATTCCAATACTAGCTAAGTGGGATATCAGTGTTGATGCTCCTCTATCTTTAAACGATCCGGTTGGGTTTAAATATTCTAGTTTAAGCAAGAGTACCGTGTTTCTGTAATTTTTCTTTATTATAGGCGTCCATCCTTCTCCTATAGAAATTAAGCATTTTCTACTTACTGGTAGTAATTCCCAGTATCTCCACATAGTATGAATACGGCTTTTTACCTGTTCAAAATAGTCTGTACTTTCCTCAATATGAATTGATATATCTAAGAAGTTTCCGCAGTAACACTTCCATATCTTAGATTCTATAGGATATTCTCTTTTACATTTCGAACATAAGAGCTTGAAAGATGCCATAATTCTATACACGTATAGAAAGAAATTAATGTTTACATCTTTTATAGGGGCACGTTTTGACGTATACGAGCGTGCCATTACTCAACAATCTATACGTATAGGCGCAACCATACGTTAGTTTTTCTTCACCTATGTTCCAAGTATTAATCATTAAATTCCAAGAAAATGTTCTAATTTCGATTAATCCTATATCGTCGAGTTTTCTGCCTAACTTGAACTTATCAGCTTGAATTTCTGCGCATTTCCAAGCTTCTACGCTATATCTTAAAACTACAAATCTCGAATTCGTATACAAGAAGAGCATGGAAGATAGGGCAATAACAAATATTAGCACAGTCGCTACTACGTCTAATCTCAAATTCCCACACCGAGTAGATTTGGAGTTATTATAAGTGCTAGATCGAAAGCTATCAACATTAGCGAGGAAATGAACGGCAGGTAGAGAAACGAGTATAGAGGATTTCCCTCTCTACTCGATGATGTAGAAATGGAGAGAGAAATTGCATTTAATGCTAGTACGATATCCAGACTTTCCTCTAGTCTCCATATAATACTACTGCTGGGAATATAGACTCCAGCATATCCAAAGGTAGGCAGCGAAGAGAAATATCTGAGAATTACGAGTATTATCCCGTAGATCAACGCTACTGCTCCAGCTTCGATAAAAGCGTAGACAAGCATTACCAGGGTCTTCGACCTAAGTTTTTTAAATGCCTCATAATACCTATTTACAAAATTTTCAAGCCTTCGAATATATTCTCCGACTTTACTCCCACTGTATAGAATTAAAAAATAAAGCGCCGTAGTAGAAGCAGCAGCTACACCATACCATTTTTCGCTCAAGAGATAGTCCGGATCATCTATCCCTAGACATTTAAATATATTGAAAGGACATGAAGCTGCTTTTCTGACTAAAATTAAAGCTTCTTCCAGTACATCTTTTAATTTCCTAATGTCTAAGTACAGTGATAGCGATAGAGGGAGAGAGAGTATTAGAGAAGCTAAAGCTGGCTTATCAAAACCTATGTACTTAAGTATAACATATCCGACCGGGAGTAGGAATGCTAGAAAAAATTTCTTCTTACAGCGCAAAGGTAAATGCATTTCTAGCGGATAGATAGTTAATCCTGCGAAGCTAACTGGCAATGCCAGTAGAGCAAATGCTATAAGTGATACTAAAGCGGCTTCTCCATTGGTGAAAAAAAGCACACTGGCTATGATACTGGGCATTAATGTAGTAAAGACTGATATAAACTGATAGAATTGAGATATGTTGTAGTCAGCTAATTCAAGACTCACTTCTATATCTTTTAACTCTTGTTCAAAACTTCGTACAAGTATCTCTCTATCTCCGGAGATTTGAGATTCATAGGCAGCTCTTAAGACTTTTTTAAAGCGATTGCTATAATTATCGCTAGCCTCTTTTTCAAAAATAGAATCTAAGTTTTTCACGTAATCTAATCTGCCCATGTTTTTTAGCTTATACAGAGTGGTGAGAGGAGGAAGAGGTGAAGATGCTAAAAGTATATAGAGTGGAAGCGCCTCATTTTCGCTTTTAATCCATTCAGAAATTTTTAAAAAAATAGGCATTTAAAGACCACCGCTCAACCTAAAACTTCTACTGTAATTTTCTGTTCTCCATCAGGGGTTCTAACTATTCCTGGAATACTCTCGCCTATAGTAAAAACTCCACCTGTTAAATCGATTATTACATTTATTGCTTCTCCTTTAGCTATGGTTACACTCTGACTTCCAGTAGCGCCGTTAGCTAATACAACGCTAACAGTCCCGCTGAAATCTTCAGTCCCATCGTTGCGTAAAGTCATGTAAAGACTTGAGCCTACAACGTATGCTCCGGGTTCCGCGTAGATAAGAGGTTTTTTCACCGCACTACTCGTTGTCGCTATAACATACCAAGACACGAGAGCCGCTGATACTAGGAAAGCGACTACCACCAGAACTACTACTATTGGCGGAACTCCTCCTTTCCTGTTCATTATTTCACCAAGAATCGAGTTCGGTAAATTATAAAAGCGGATCAAAACTCAGAACTTTGGACTTTTCTCTTTAAAAGTGAATATGCGGAATCGAAATCTCCTATCATAATTCTTTCAGAGAAGAATCTCCTGAATCTTTCTTCAGACGCATGAACTCCTCTTTTATATAATGCAACGAGTTTATCATCGTAGGTTAGGTAAACACCCTCTACTTCTCTATGGATAATGCCTCCCACCACAAACTTTTTCATAACTACAATACAATCTACAAGTTGCATTACAGTTTCTACAGTTGCATCTTTGATACTCTGTCTCATTAGTTCGGCCATGCTAAAGATTGCCTTTTTAGCATTTGGAGAGTGATAAGTAGTAAGCGCAGCTATCCCCAATCTACCTGCTTCAATCCAACTCCAGATTTCTTCTCCTCTTAGCTCTCCTAGTACTAGAATATCCGGTCTCTCATAACGCATGCTTTGTCGAATAAGCATAGTAACTGACGTGTTTGGACCTGCTTTGCTGTAAGCAATATTGCTCATGTTTTTCAAGTAAATCTCTTTCACCTGTTCGATTATTGAAATTCTTAGATGGGGAAATATAGAAGTTATTTCGTCTAGTAAGCTCGATAAAAGAGTGGTCTTTCCTGAACCAGCTGGACCTACAATTACAACGACGCTTGGTTTTAGTATTATCATAAGTAGTCTAGCGGCAAGGATAGGGTCTATAATTTTGCTAAGTCTAGGTATGTTTACGACTTTTGTCGCAGTCATTTCGATGTCATCGCTTATTAGAGGAAGCTTGAAATAGAGCCTCCATCCGTCGATTTCAGCTTCAGATTGTGGTTTGGAGTAATCTATCCGAGCCCCGGATTTTATAACTAATTTATTGATAGTTTTTTCCGGTTCGAAATTTTTTATGTAGACTTTGTATCTTCTCCCTCTAATAGTGGCCCATACTCTGTTTCCTCTAACAAAGATTTCTTGAGTTTCAGGAAATTCTACTATTGGAGCTAAAGCTCCCCATATGGGATTTTTCTCTAGAGGATATATGTAGATAATATCTTCGTTTAAAATTATTTTTCCACTTTTACAGGTAATTACCTTCATATACTCCTTAATATCTAAGGCATCTCTTGAGAAAAACTCATTCTCATCATTTATTCTAATACTCTGTCTTTTTAATTTCATTTTAACTTTTTCTCCTCTTTTTTCCATTTTATCCAATTTTTTCTTTAATAATTGAAAAGAACGTAACATATTTAACGCCTCAAAATGGTGCTTATTTTAAATAAATTTTTTAACGATTTAGTTTTCCTACCAGAGTCTTTAGGTTTAAGAATTTCAAGCGCTAGTACGACTAAGCTCTCCTGCGTTTTACGGGAAAGGTTAAGAAGAACCATTGTCAAGTTTTCCGGAGATAGCAGTGGGAGGTAGGGATCGAAAGGTATTATGAAACATTTGTCGTGAAATTCTTCTATAAGAGTTTTATATTTTTCAACTCCTAAATCTCTGTTTAATACTGGTATCGTCCTACACTTTCCGACATAGGCTTTACTTACAGAATGTATAACCACGCTGTTTGGATTATACACTAAAACTGCTACATCACATGCATCAATGAAAGGATCATATTCGCCGTTTTGATATGCTGGAATATCAAGAATAGCGATATCGAAAAACGTCTCAATTCGCTTGAAAGAGCTTTCTATAGTTGAAAATGATACTTCAGGTAGGTATCCATTATTTGGTATTAGATAGAAGCTTAGATTTTTATCTCTAAGCGTTATTTCACACTTCAAAATAGCATCCGTTATAGATCTTTTATGTAAAACATCCCGTAAATATGGTGGAGGAGGAGTATTTAACACCATATGAGAGCTATTACCTTGAACACCTGTATCTATCAAAATTACTCTCTTTCCTACGCCAGCATAGAGTATGGTTAATAATATTGACATTGTAGATTTCCCAGTCCCGCCTTTGCATCCCGATGTTAAACAAACCTTTAGCATTCTCCTCTTACGATATGTGAAGAAGAGTAAATAAGCTAGGCAACTCTGCTCGGCTTAAATCACCTATTTCACAAAATTAACGAGAATATGAGAAAGCTCAGCTTGTTAGTAATAACTTTGCTAGCTATTACATTGTCGTCGTTGCTGTGGAATGGAGTGAATAAACTAGATAGAGAAAAATCGAAAACTGCGACAATAGAAAATAGTTATAGATCTGACAATAAGTGTCGATTAAGACTACGTTTTAAAGGAGAAGGAATTGTCAGCATTAATGACGTCAACTACACGAGTGATATAATTTTGAATTTTACAGCAAATAGTTATGTGAACTTGTTGGCATACAATTCGGAAAATTCATCTCATAGATCGTTTTTTGAATATTGGAAGATTAATGATAAGAAAGTTGAAGAAAATCCTCTAACACTATACTGTGAGGATACTTTTGAGGTAATCTCTGTTTTTAGGGTGAATACCAAAGAGGAGGAAATCTATGGCAAGCCTCTTATCTCGCTCTTAGACTTCGAGAACATAGCCTTAATGATCGAAAACGAAGATGATTACGTGTATTTAGAAGATGGATACTTGAAGTTTAAACGTGGGTGCGTGTTTATACCATTAAAAGAGCCTCTGCCGCTCTTTAATAATAATTCTAGCTGTTGGATTAAACTCTCTCGAGTAAAAGCTAGAGTATTTTCCACTGCGCGAGGCGAAGAAGGTGTAATGGAAGATTTCATGCTGTTTCTAGTATTGGATAAGAGAGTTATTCTAGAAAACATTCTCGAAGGCCCCATAGTAGCTATTGGCTATTGGTATTCCGGAATAGGAGGAAAATGCTATGTTGTAAAGAGGTTCTTCTTCTATGACGGACAAGGAAAGCCCAGGCTAGAATACCTGGCTATTCTTCGTGAAAACAAGTTAAGAGATAATGTTGCGGTTGATGTATCAGATATATTATCTCGGAATTTTCTTCCTCTTGAGTTATTCCGTGATAGGTACGTAGTAGGTATCTATATTTTTGGATATGATGAAGGATTTGTGGATTTTAGAGATTCAATACTAGAATGCGGAGGTGGCTAGATATTAGGAAACTCGTGTTTTTAATATTCTCTCTATATGTTCTCTTTATCTTTTCAAGTATTGTATCATCCGTAACAAACTTTCATGTTCATGCATATACTCCTAATTACGAAGATCATACAGATATCACGGTTAAAAACATAAAGATAGAGGGGTTAGAGCCTAACTCAACTTATAAAGTTACTTTTAACTATATAGCACAGGTTCAGTACAGCGTATATAGCGAAAATGGCTATGTGGCAGCTGGATGGTTTAATACTAGATTTTTACACCGTAATGGAGTACAGTTGGATAAACGAGAGACAGTAAGCGGCACATTCTCCATGACAGGGTATACTGGTGCTTCAAATTTCCTAATTTTCGAAGTAGAACTATGGGCCGAAGCTGATGGAGGGGAGCTCTATAGCTATGATGTCGCGGTTATAGATGTAATCGCCGAAGTTGAAATATCTTCTATTGAAAAAATTAGTGATGATGGTGGAGATAATGGCGGTGGAGGAGGGGGAGGAGGAGGCAAAAAATCCAAGTATAGTGGCTTGACTGTTAAAGCTGCAGATCAGAAGGGCCATATTTTGTATCATGTTCCGATAAACGTCTCGGGTTACCGAGAAGGTGTCTACAAGACACCATTTACTATCTTCCGTAAAAGCGTTGTAGATAGCAGTTTTTCGGTAGTTCTAGTAGCTCCCCAGAAATTAGTTTTTGGAAGTAAAGTTAGATATTTCATAAATTGGAGTCTTAAACCAGCATGGACCTATAGGACTAAATGGTATCAAAATAATACTATTCGAGTATTCATCCCCGATAATGCTGAGTATATAGCAACTGCCTATTACGGTAAGCGGTATTACTGGTATTGTTTGGAAGTGAAGTCGAATATTCCTGTTTTGATAAGCTATGAGGGTAATATTGGTCTGGGGAGTAAATACACGAATTTTACGCTATATAGAGAATCTCCAATAGATGATGGTTTAACGGTAATTTTAAAGGCTCCTGAGCAGGTTTCCTACAATGGATCTTTATGGTTTTTCGATAAGTGGGTTTATAAAATACCTATATATTCAAAAGAAAAAGAATTATATGATAATATTGGAGAATTCTCATGTCCGAGTCAAGTTGCGAATAAAGGCGTTGTTATAGCTATTTATAAGCGGACAGTTAAGCTTACTGTTGAATCTTATCCTATAAAAGGAATTCCTATACAGATCTGGCACGATGATTTGTTTATGGTGGACTACACTGATTTCGTTTTAAGGAATTTGAGCATAGGTGATATCGTCTCTCTGCGAGCTCCTGAGCATTTCGCTATTAATGATGAAGAATATTATTTTTCTCATTGGCTAGTAAACGGAAAGAGAGTGAGTAATGAATTAATTGAAGTATTCATGACAGGAGATAAGAGAGTTGTAGCCTATTACTATAAAAAGGAATGGGGAGGAAGGAGGGAAGCTAATTTAAAGGGTGAATGGCTTATACCAGGCGAATCGATCAATATAACGCTGCCCTATCCTGGAGTTTACACGATTAAAGTTACTCCTTACTATAATATTAGCAAGAGACTCACAGCATTGGTGGTTGCTAATAATGCCAGCAAATACGCGTATATTGACCTGGATAATTTAACTTTAACTACTCGAGTCCCCTTTATCTCAAAGAAAGGGTCTATGCATGTTTCAATTAGGGAATTGAAGAACTTTCCGGTGATCGCTAGCGGAGAGTATAAAGGTTGGTATTTTCTAGGAGCTTCGGCTTGGACCCCGAGTGTTGAAAGTTCAGGTATAAATTTAGATACTATAATTTTCGATGAGAAACATTGGGTAACTTACGCCGTTTATAATATAACTGTTACATGGCGTGACTTTGATAGCTTTCCGATACGAAAACATTATTTGAAAGTAGAGTCTCTCAACGTTAAAACCTGGTCGAAAATTATAGTTATAACTAGCCTTAATTTTACGCTATGGTCTTTCTATGATAGAAACGGAGTATATATTGTATGGGAGGCCTACTATAGATATCTGCCTCCTCCCGAGTTGAACTTGTCATTAGAGCCTCCTCATCAAGACGTTTGGTTTACGCTAGAGCATGGGAATGACATCGTTATCTCGCAACGTTTAGGTAAGGGACGTAAATACTATGGAGTAGGCAATGGAACCGTTTTTAGCGACGCTTACCTTCCCTACGATTATATTATCGAGGAATATGGTTTAAATCACTTAGTGTTTAAGGCTAGAGTTAGATGGTCCGGTCCTCTCGGTTCTCCAGTAAATATTGTTCCGTTTAGCAAAGAAAAGGATATTCATTTAGTCCCTCTATGCCTGAAGCTTCTCGAGATAAAGGAAAAACCGTTACACTTGGTTTTTAAGTGGACTCTCTTCAATAAAACGCCGTTGCCAGCGTATTCTCGTCTTTTCTGTCCGTGTGTGAGAATAGATGTCTTTACAGAGTGGGATGGCAAACTTTACGAAAATGTTGGCGTTAAATCAAAGTACGATTATACAGTATACATTGTAGATTTAGATGTTGATATAACATGGCCTAGGCGTATAACGATATTCTTCATACACTCTAGAACTAAAGACTTGGTTCTATTAGTTCCGAGCGTAAAACTATGAATTCTCAAATGCTCGTAGTATTAGCGTTATTAATATCCTCCATGCTAGCTTTAGCGCTGGCTACAACTCGCCTAGCTTTTGAAACAGGGAAGATAGATTTCAGAGATGTTGTAGAATTGCGAGAAAGACTGTGCTTTGACAGGTCAGTATTCGTTAATTTCAAAGTCTTCGTTTTCAAGGAGAAGCACGTATTGGAAATTTGTGTTGAAAATGGATGTAGAAGAATAACAATAGCCGAGGCGAGAATAATTGCTCCCATCAGTTCTTCTCCTTTAATCGAACCGGTAGATTTTAGAGAACGGAGAGAACTTTTTGCTCTATATTCTAACGGGACTCATGCTGGTATCTATACTGGAGTTCAGCTGGAATTCACGGATGGAGAATTGATTATAACATACATCGAGCCGGAACGTATAGGCAGTACGCAGAGACTTGTACTTTCGAGAGAATTGATAGATGATATCGTTATCTACGTAGAGGATGCAACTATATTGATAGATGGAGAAAAGATTGCCGTGGTCAATGGATTTAAGAAAATAAGAATAAGGAAAGTTGTTTTGTCACTATAGCTTCCTTAAATCTTTTATTTCACATTTTAGATTGATGAATCTAGATGAAGTTTTGATAGTTGCAGCTTCTGTACTAGCCCTAGCTCTTACACTACAATTAGGATATTCTATGCTTAACGCTGAAGACTTAGTTTACAAAGAGGAAATATTGTATTTGGTAAATGTTTCTATGTTATCTCTTAGTCCCGGGTCTAGTTTAAAGTTATGTTTGCCTTATCCTATAGCCTTTAATAGCTCTGATTTAAAAGAATGTGGAGTCCCGGCTTATGGTCGAGTTGGCGGTTCTTGTTTGGAAATAACAAAGAGTTATGATGGAGTGGCAGAGGT
Source organism: Thermoprotei archaeon (assembly GCA_003649235.1). Classification (GTDB taxonomy): domain Archaea; phylum Thermoproteota; class Thermoprotei; order Thermofilales; family B69-G16; genus B69-G16. The sequence continues at coordinate 23,448 of QMRG01000006.1, forward strand.
GGGGATATGCGAGCCTTAGAGGCGGTAGCTATTTCAGTGATATTTGTAATTTTTAGCGCATATTTTCACGTGATCGCTGTTTATAAGCCTCCTTCGCTACACGTGTATTCGGTAAATAGAGCTTTAGCGTGGCTTTTGTTACGTTCGGATTCTCTGCCGTATACTGGAAAATTGAAAGGGCTTATAGTCGAGTTGATCCCAAGTGTCGTATACTTCGACGATGGAGAATCTATCATTTATTTTAGAGACTCGGCTAGAGTTTACAGTTTTAGAATTGTTTGGCTCGGTTATAATGGAACGCTTTCACCCAGAGTAGTGGTGGTAGGCGTTGAACCGTAAAGGGCAGATTCTACTCTTAGCCATAATTTTCTTAGCTTCTGTCTTATTATATTCGACGAGCCGTCTGAAGAAGCCAAGTCCAAATTTCCTAGAATACAATGGAGAATTACAATCAGCAGAACTTATTCACATAGCCAGGTTATACTGGAGTAGCGAAAATAGTACTATAGATCGTCTCTTAACTATTCTCTATAGTTTGTCTAATGAAAATAAAGTAAGCATGCCGATTGTATCTTATAAGTGCAATTTTACTCTGGTTCCAGGACAACGTGGTTATGCATGGTATTATACAGTATACAATAATTCCGTATCATTTCGGGCTTATTGGAGTTGGGAGTTTAAAGGTTTTTACATTAAAAATCTTTATGGAGAAAAATTGCTGTATAAGAGTTATTTACTTATCTATTACCACAATTATACAGCTCCGCAATGGGATTCTATGATAATCTATCCATCATTAGACGACGATATGCGAATAGCTGATTTAACCTATTTTGGAGAAGGAATTTGGAGTATAGGTTTCCCTGCACGCTATACTGAGTATATTTTTGTTGATGAATACGGACTAAAGGTGGTGGTGAAGGAATGAATGTAGCCTATGCTATTTATCTCTCAAGTTTTCTATTTTCGCTAATAATAGCGTTTTCAACGATTAGTATTCTTAAACCTCCAACTCAGTATCGAGCTTCAATAGCTCAGCTTGTGTGCGATATATGTACGGTATATCGAAACCCAGGCAGTCATGTATTCGGCTTCTATGATTTTAGAGGAGGTGAAGTCGCTATTGGCAATAATGTCATATTGTTGGAAAAGAGAGAATTATGGATTTTCCCATATTGCGGAAGACAGGAAGATAACATTATCTATCTTCCAATAGAAGTTGATTTTCCATTTAAAGTTAGTGGATTGTCGTGTCTAAAGCTTGAGAATATAGACGGTAAAGTTTACGTATCTCTCTGTGAGGTGGTGGGGAATGATTGATTTCTTAAAAAAGATTTTTCTGAGGATGCTAACTAAAGATGATAAGAAAAAAGAGATTTTACTGATAGCTAAAAGGACTAGAGAAATCATCAAAGTTGAAAAGCGTTTTTCTAAACCTTCAGTTAGAACAAGATTTCCCGAGATGTTTAAAATGCTAGAACTTAGCCTAAAATATGGCGTACCAGTGAAAAGGATTGAGCAGAATGGGAGATACTTTTGGATAATAGAAGTAGAAGAGTAATGTAATATTTATTACTATTAGGATTCTTTTGATATATGTGACTGTAGAGGAGAGAAAACTGGTTTTTAAAGGTAGTAAAATATCGGTCATAGTGGAGAAAATTTCTGGAGAAAGAGGAGTATATGAAGCTGAAATAGTAAAGCATCCAGGCGCTGTTGTGATTTTACCTTTGAAAAAAGATAAAATTATTATGGTCGAACAGTATAGGCCTGCTGTAGAGGAAAACTTGCTAGAACTACCAGCAGGGACTTTAGAGCCTGGAGAAGATCCTTTCTCTTGTGCAGCTAGAGAGTTGGAAGAGGAAACCGGTTATAAGCCTGGAAAATTGGAGATATTGGGTAGTTTCTATGCATCCCCTGGTTATAGTAACGAGAAGCTATACGCGTTTATAGCAGAAGATCTTATTCTTGGCGAAAGAAAGCCTGAAATCGACGAGGATATTAGAGTTTTGGAGATAGGAGAGGACGAGCTTCTACGGATGATTGAACGTGGTGAAATAAAAGATTCTAAGACTCTTTCAACTTTCTTCCTCTATTATATGAAGAAAATGCTTCCTTGAATTTTTCAAACTTTATCCGTCTCAAATCATAGTCGTTCTCGTATTTCTTAACTTCAAGCTCGGCTTTTTTCTTAGCTTCTTCAACTCTCTCTGAGGTACTTTTATACCATTCCTCTACTCTATTCTTTTCTAATATCTTCGCCATTAGTGCCACAACTCTGCCAACGTTATAAGCGTCCATACAGGCATTAAGATCCTCTAATACATCACCGATCTTATGGAAATAGGCTAGAGACCATGGAGGTAAGACAAATCCCATCGAGTTTAATGTCGCTTGGATATTGGCTATAGCCTGTATACTCCCACTATCGTTTCCAACTGCTATTACTCCAGCGACTTTACCCTCGATCCAACTCCTCCCTGTGATGTAAATCATATTTTCGAAAACAGTCAATCTATCAATGAAATTTTTCACTAATCCACTTGGAGCATACCAGTAGACCGGCGTGGCTAATATCAATCCCTCGCTCTCCAATACCATCTCGTAGATTTTCCGCATATCATCATCTATGATACAGGGATACCTACACGCTAGCTGATCGTCACTTACACAACCTATACAAGGTTTTATTTCAAAATCTACAAGGTATATTTTTACGGGTTCGGCGCCTACATCTCTTATTCCTTCAGCGGCTAGCTCAGCTAGTTTAGAGGTATTTCCGTATTTGCGGGGAGACCCCATGATTATTAGTATTTTTAACTTATGCATAGTCATCACCTCTAGATCAGTAGAATTTAAGATATTGAAACTAGGTAAGTCGATAAGATAACTAGGAGTATTCCTATTAATTGTTTTCTCTGTACTCTTTCTCTTAATACTAGAGTAGCTAAGATGAGAGAAAGTATTGGCGTACTTGATGCAAGTACAGAGGCTCTAGAAGCTCCGATGCTTATTATCGAGAGATAGAAGAGTAGAGGTCCTAAACCCATACCAAGAAAACCTCCAATAATCACGTATTTTAAGAATCTTCCTAATTCTACAACTTGCTCTCTTCTAGAAACAGTATAAGGCGTTGTTATTATGCTTAATATAGCCGTCCTAGCTAAGTTGAACGTTATTGGAGTAGAGTGGTAAAGCCCCGTCTTCGTAAATACCACGCTTGACCCCCAGAAAAAGGCAGTTAAAAGACTGTAGAGAACCCCTTTAACTTTAAAAGTTTCTCCATTAGATCCGCGATAGATTAGATATATCCCGGTTATTAAGACAATTATAGAAGTTAGTAAATACACGGTAACTGGTTCTTCTAAGAAAAATGTTGAGAAGATCGCGGCAAAAAGCGAGAATGAATATGATATAGGATATGCTATAGATAGAGGCGATTCTTTTAATGCTAAGAAAAAGAAAGTATCTCCAAGTATTAAATCAACGAAAAGAGATAAAAATGCATAAAATAGAATTTCGATCTTGTAGAGCTCATGTAGATTTCCTATAATAAAACTGGCAGTGAGAAGTATACAAAAAGTTGGTATAGCTCTTAGTCCATTAGCCAGGAATACATCCATTTTCTTCTTCGAAAAACCTTTTTTATAAAAAAGTGCTGCTAACGAAAAGAAAAAAGCTGAACCTATACCGCAAAGTACTCCGAGGTATCTTTCAGACATGTTTAGCTAAAGATTTGTCCAGTATATAAGTTAACTAGTGGTTGATAATTCCCTTTATCAATTAAAAGGGGAATCCAGAGAATAGCAGAGTGCAGTATTTCAACCTCTCTCTTACTAGGTTTAATATCTATTTTCTTGAATTTGTCAACATTAACCTCGTATTTTTCAATTACCTCGGCTAGTTCCCGCTTCATTTCAGCTTTTAAAAACTCGAATTCTCTCTCCAAGTTTCTAACTTCTTCCTCTAATTGTCGTAATTTCTTCTTTTTAATTCTAATTCTTTCTCTAATTCTCTCAGCTGTGGATAGTTTCGTTAGAGAAGAACGCCTCCTAAAAACTGAGAATATAACATCAGCTCCTTTTACAGCAAGAAGCTTCTTTAACTCTGCGATCTCCGCATTTAATAACTCTATTTTCTCTTTTTTATTATCGATCTTACTCTTCAATTTTTCTAGCTTTTTTGTATAAGAAGATTTCTTCTTTTCAAACTCTTTATCCATTAATTCTCTGAGAACTTTTCTGACCTTTAACGCAAAAGAAGAAAGAGATTCTCCTGGCTCTGAGTATATTTTTAATCCTTCATAGGTAAATATCGATATTCTATAGTTTGTTACTATGAAATCTTTAGCCATTCTTATCAATCTTTTACAGAAACTATTTTTAGAATAAGAATCCGAAAGTTCGAAAAATCTAAAATCTTTCTCCCAGTCAGAAGAGAAATCTGAAACATTAATGTCTTTTGCCGTTAAACCTAGAATCCTATTTCTTGCAAAATCTTTTAAAGATAGATTGTCTTTAGCTTCAACAAGCAGGATAATTCTATCTTCATGACTAATCCGCGGTCTGCTCTTGTTCATAGATATCTTTGCTTCAAAGAATAAAAGTGGATAGTATGCTTTAACACCTTCTAACTCAATTTCTTTCTGAACTGGTAGGAAATAACTATCTAATACACTTCCTATTTTCGGTGGAAGTGCGAGTAACTCGCCGTGTTCCTCCCCGGCTTTTATCCCAACATGTGGGACTTCTATTTTATCCTTAAAATCTTTCATGAAATTCTCTATTTGCATCAGCGTTAGAGGTCCACGCAAGTAGGTTAAAGCCCATCGCGTTTTAAAGAGTATATGTTTATTTTCATGGACATTGTGTACTAGAAAAACTCTTTTAGCAAGCGAAGATATTATCCTCGATATCTCTCCTTCCTTAATACTCGTTCCGGCCGTTGAAGAAGCAAGCTTTAATCCTTCCATTACCCTAGCTTTATCATTTTCCGTCTGTAATCGTCCAATCATCCAGATTCCAGCATTTGTAAGAGCTTTATAGTCTATGTCTACAGGGTTCTGAGTGGATAAAACCACGCCTACACCGAAAGCTCTTGCCTGTTTAAGTAAAAGCATGAGAAGATGTTTGGAAGGAGGATTTCGAGGATAAGGTGGTATATATCCATAGACTTCGTCAAAATATACCAGTGTTCTTAATTTAGAAGAACCAGCTTTTCTAAACATCCAACCATAGAGATTTTGAAGCACTAATGTTACAGCGAACATTTTCTGTTGCTCGTCTAAATGCGCTAAATAGAAAACTACGGCTCTTGGTTTACCATCGGAAGTCCATAACAACTTATCGAAGTCGAGAGGCATTCCTTTGATCCAATTTCTGAAAGTAGGTGAGGCTATAACTCTATTCAAAGCGATTACTAGCTCTCGCCTATCTTTTTCAGATATAAACATATCTACATCAATAACTCCAATTCGATTGAAAGGAGGATCTAGCACGTACGCTAGAAGCCTGTTGAAATCTACATGCTCTCCTTTACGCCAACAATATTCCAGTATATGAGATAATAAAATATGCTCATTACTTTTTAGAGGATCCGACTCTCTCCCAGCGAGCTGCAGCAAAGCTGAAACGATATTCTTTATCTTTTCAAGCAGAACCTCTCCGTGCTCCTCCCAATTTAAATCCTCTGGCATATTGAGATCATGAATTACAGAAATAGGAATACCAGCATCACTTCCAGGAGTTAACACTATTACCTCACTGTTCTCTGTAAGCTTCCTCGCCTTATCTATACTCTGCCCATAGCTCTCTATACCCTTGCGCCACATTTTCGCCAATCTTTCTGCATATTCTTCGGGAGTTAAGCCCTCTTTTCTGGCTTGGATAGGATCAATCCATTTTAAAAATTCCTTCATAGAATAGTTAGAAGGTCTCAGCATTACATTTACAGCATCGCCTTTAGGGTCAATAATTACCACTGGTATCCCCTGTAGCAGTAGTTCTTCTATAAGAACCACTGCCGCTCCCGTCTTACCGGATCCTGTCATTCCTATTATAATTCCATGCGTCGTCAAATCGTCGGGATCCAGCATATACGGTTTATCTAACTCTTCCAATTTTGAAGGATCTACTAGTCTCCCTACGTATAGTCCTTTACTCAATAGACTACACCTTAAGAGTATAGATTCAGGAAGTTTATATTACTATTGAGTAAGAGAACATCAGCATAGGGTGGGACTGTCATCTTTGCTCCAATCGTCTCTCCTATCATCATATACGGCTTGGGTCGGGGGCCTAGCGCCGCTCATTTTCACGACAGGGGCGCAGTCTCTTCATCCCCTTACAAATAGATAGAATTCTATTATTTAATTTTGTTTATCACAGAGAAAGCTATCAGTAACTCAAAATACTTATTATAGGAATAGTACCAGCTTTATGAGATGGCGAGAACTTCAGCTAGCCATTTGTTGATCTATCAAAATTTATAGCTAATACTTATTAATAGCTATCTCAAAAAAAGCAAGAATTTAGGTGAATGCCGTGGTAGTTGAGATTGAAGAAGGGTTATTAGAGAAAGTTGGTGAAATATTTAGAAAACTTAAGAAAGATGTAAAGATATACTTCTTCGTAGATACCGAGAATGAATGCAAATATTGTGAAGATATCCTTTATATTTTAAAAAGTTTAGCAGGTTTAAGCGATAAAATAACAATAATAGAGAGAGACCACAAGTCAGAAGAAGTAAAGAAATATAATATACCCATGTTTCCTGCAATACTAATTCATGGAGCAGAAGAGTACAACGTTAGGTTTTTTGGAATTCCGGCAGGTTATGAATTCGGAGCTCTAGTAGAAGATATAGTAGATATTTCTACCAGAGAGCCGGAAGTAGAGCCTAAAATAGCTAAAATAGTGCAAAACATAGAAAAACCCGTTTGGATTAAAGTTTTCGTCACACCGACCTGCCCCTACTGTCCTATAGCGGCGCGTACAGCGCATAAATTCGCAATACTTAACACTAACATTACTAGTGATGTGATAGAGGCTATGGAGTTTACCGAGTTAGCTGATAAATATGGAGTATATGCGGTTCCAAAAATTATTATAAATGATAAAGTTGAATTCGAGGGAGCTGTTCCGGATTCATTCTTTCTAGCTAAGATATTAGAAGCCTTGGATAAAGAGATACCGAAGATTTTAATAGATGAACACCATTCTCATGAAACATAACTTCTTTCAAATAAAAGCAGTTTTACTTGCTCGCCTATCTCGGTCAACTTCTTCTTGCTTCTTATTTTTTCAGATTCTACGGCAAGTCTATTTTCGTCTAACATCTTCACCGTGAACCATTTATTAGCTACCTTAATTTTAGCCCCGAGAGGAGTAACTATTATATCGTCTATCTCCCTATTTCTAGCTAGTTCAAATACGGCATCGCGAGCCTTATTAGCTTCAAGTTCTATAGGCACAGAATATTTTTTAGGCTTCTTTAACTCCTTCCTAAGCTCTGACAATGGCTTCTCGGTCTTAGCTATAAGCTCTAAGATTCTAAGTAATGTTAGTAAACCATCGGGAGAGGGGGAGAATCCTGTGAAGATATATTCACCACAATCGGTTCCTCCCATAGATGCTCTTCTTCTACGGATAGTTCTAGGTACAGAGTCGGGCATGTATTCAACTCTATAAACTTTTAAACCTGATTGTTCAGCAGCATATTCGATTATCTGAGAAGAAGATGTTGTAGTCACTATAGAACCGGTTGCATAGTACTTAATTAATAGAGCAAAAAGTTCATCAGGTTCTAGAGGCACGCCTTCGTCGTCAACTACGAATATTGAACTCGCATCAGCACTGAATGTGACCCCTAGGTCTATGCCCATAGCTCTAACTGCAGCGGATAGATTCTTTATAGAATCTATCTTGGGCAGGTTGTAAACTCCTTTAAATACTGGTGGTTTATGAGCGTTAAGAGAGATAAGGTCTACTCCAAGCTGTGAGAGAAGTTCAGGTAGTACCATGTTTGTAGGTCCATAATTTAAGTCTGCTATTACTCTAATGAAAGAGTCAAGTATAGGATCAGCATCGATATAGTTTATTAGAGAAGCTATGTAGATATCATGGATATACTCTGCGTAAGTTACCCATCCTATTCTCTCAGGACGTGTTCTAATAATTTTACCTTGTCTGACCTTCTCTCTCATATTATCTAATCTATCTGCTGAGTATTCTATTCCGTGAAAATCGAAGATTTTTAAATTAATATAATTCTCCTCAACATTCGAAACAGAAAACTGAACTCCTGCTTTTGCTCCAAATCTCTTTATAGCGTAGACAAGTTCGGGTGTCGTAGTGGCGTGAAAATCTATTACTGTAACTCCAGTAGACATTAGTCCAGCAGTAAAAGCTCTTTTAATCATACGAGATGGAGGATAGTAATCTCTAGCAGTTACGACAATAGATCTTTCTCCTAAGAAAGTTCCCAATACTGCACCGAATTCTGCAGCTACTTCTGGAGTGAACTCTGTATTTACGTAGCCTCCTATTCTACCTCTCGAGAGACGTAGCGATGACAATTTAACCCCCGGGGATTGATATACTATCTAACATTTTAATTCTTATATAAATATTATGCAGATAAATATATATAATCAATTATTTTCAAAATCTAGAGATTTTTGCTAAAAAAGACTGCTATATTCTAGTTAATAGACATCACTTCTTTAAGTTTTTCTTTTGCCAGTATTCTAGTTTTAGGTTCTATTGCTATATTATCTAAGGTTACTCCTTCTTCAATTACTACATTCTTCCCTATAATAGATTTAATAATCGAGACGTTCTTCCCGATGAGTACATTATCTGCTAAGATCGTAGATACTATTTTAGAGTTTTCACCAATCGAAGCTTCTTCCCAAACCACGCTTCTCTTAATAATTGCAGACTTTCCGACTTTACAGTTGTCTCCTAAAACCGTATACGGTCCTACAGTAGCATAGGCTTCTATTATTACTCCATTCCCTATAGCAACTGGCGGTATAATTTTTGCATTAGAGCGTATTTCGATATCACCCATAGTCCATATACCGTGCAGATATCTTCCTATAGGTTTTATCGGGAAAGTAGAGCCTGAAAGTATATCAATATTAGCGCGAAGATATTTAGATGGATTTCCAATGTCAAGCCAATATGACTTACCCATAATCCAACCATATACCGGGTAATTATTTTCGAGAAGATAGGGGAATACGTGTTTCCCCCAATCTAGCAGATGAGGGTTTTGAGTTATAATATCAAGTATTTCCTCCTTAAACGCGTAAACACCAGCGTTTACCAGATTTCCATGCAGAAATTTTATACTGGACTTATGATATGCCAGACTCGTTAAATAAAGCTCATAACTCAACGGTTTCTCCAGGAATAAGACTATTCTATCGTTTCTATCTATCAGTGTAACACCATACTCAAGAGGATTTTCATATTCTTTTAGAGCTACAGTTGCTATTCCCTTATTTTTCCTATGGAATTTCATAAGATTTGAGAGGTTTATATTACTTAGAATATCGCCCATTGAAACTATAAAGTCGCCTTCAATCTCGTGTCTAGCTTTTCTAACTGCGTCTGCTGTATCTATTGAATTTAAATTTAACACTTTCAATTCTATATCTTTGGGAAAATTTCTTTGAACTAAATAATTCCTGATAGATTCGCCTAAGTAGTTTACTAAAACTAGGATTTTAGTAATTCCATGTTTTATGAAAACATCAATTACATAATCTATAATGGGTCTATTGCCTATAGGGACTAAAGGTTTAGGACGGAAATAAGTTAATGGTCTAAGTCTAGTGCCTTTCCCTCCGGCTAAGATAATGCCTACTGTCATCATCTACACTCTCTTTGGCCAATGGAAAATTGATACTGTTTCAGACTGGTAATTGATGTTAGCTTTTTGTAAAAAGAATGTTGCATCTGCGAATAGCAAGAGTATGAAACCATATTCTCTAAATACATTAGGTAATGTACTCTGATATATTTTCCCAATACGTTTTTCCAAAATTCTATCCTCGCTATTTAAGCTACTGTTAATAATAGCCTCGTTATGCTTGAACCCCAATCGTCTATCCTCCAGGCAGCTATATTAATAGCGCTATCCGGTGTATAAGATACTATTATCCATATTTCTTCTGGACATTCCAGCATTCTATGTCTATCTGCTAAAGAAGGTATAGGGGAACCTTTAGGATGACTGTGGAATAACCCTATATATTCTAAATTCCTCTTCTTAGCCTTTAATATGACATCCATCCACTCTATAACATCAAACCAGAACCTATAGCTAGATTCAAGCACGTTTTTAATCTTAATAACCTCCGTTATAATAGCAGTCGATTCTTTGATTTTGCCGAACATTACCCCACAGGCTTCCTTAGGGTAGCAAGATTCTACTATACTTATAATGTTTTTATAAGCACTCTTGGAAAGTATTACCTTTCTAACTTTTTCTTGTAAACCAATTACGCTATATGATGTTTTAAACAAACTTCCACCAATAGTAAATATTATCTATAATGTTTATGAAATTCTTTACTAAGACATGTATACTATACTGGTACGCGCTAAAAAAGATGCTGATGCCGTTAAAGCAATGCTTAAAGTCTTTTATAGCAACTGGGATATTAGCGTAAAAACGCTTCGTGGAGTTCGGTCTCTCGACATGTTTTATGAGAAACTGTTAGAAAACATCGATAGAGACCGCTTTAATGTAATTCTAGTAGGTAGAGAGGATGTCGATAAGATAAAGCTTGAATCATCTTTACCATTAAATGTTTGTTTCTCTCTCGTACCTAAAGAGAAGATACGTAACGCCAGACTTCCCACTATTAGAGATGCATTTGAGAGAGGTAGAGCTAAATTTAGAAATACTGTTTACTGGAAAGATGCCTATATTTTTTCAAGGTCTAAAGGTGTGAAGTTAAAACTAGATCCTTTACCAGCTTATGATAATTTTATGATATTTGGAGAAAAAGGAGTCAAGATGCTTTCAAAGTTTCTCGGAAAATTGAAAGGCACGATTCTATTAGTAAGGAAACTTGGTGGAGAACATGAAGTTTACTCAGGACCAGATTTAATCGGGAAGCTGAAAATTCCAGACTTTGGGGAAGTTTCAGGCGATGTTATTAAAAGGCAAGAAGTATCCGTTCATATAGACGATGTTATAAGAGCCAACAGGCATGTACTTAAGTTATTCGAGAAAATTTCTTTAAATATTTTAACTTCTCTAAAGGATAAATACGACACTGTAATAGTTCCCTGGTCTGGTGGTCGAGATAGTACTGCA
>QMRG01000007.1 GCA_003649235.1 Thermoprotei archaeon
CCTAGTCCATACAGAGAATAAGATTCGCGGGGAATCCTATTTTATGCCAGGAAGGATTATATCTCAGAGCTACATTCCAGCTCCATTAGAGATGGGAACATTTTTGCCTCCGAGAGAAAAAGATGATTTCATCGAGGCGTTTTCTAAGTTAAATGGCCGGCTTAGAAGACTAAGCAAAATGAATCTCTTTTCGAAAGCAACTGGAGATAGGTCGATGCATTATAGAGTATATAAAACCCTTCTTAATGTAACCCAGAAACTAGGACTCCCTAAACACGTTACGGAATATGCCTATATCCTATACTTAAAGTCATTAAAAAATGCTAGAAAGGTTTTAGATGGTAAGCTCAATCACTATAGGATTTCAGCTGCATGTCTAATAGCTGCCTCAAGAAAGCATGGAGTTAACGTGCGAATCAAAGATGTACTAAAGATTTATCAAAATCTCGGGCACCGTGTTACAAGATCTAATTTGCTAGAAGCAATTTTCCTCCTGCAGACGTTTCAGATATATGAAAAAACAAGTGTCGCCGATAGAGTTAAAAAGATAATTCCTATTGTCTCGAAAAAGTTGTTTTCAGATGTGAAAATTAGAAATAAAATAGGAATGAAAAATATCTTTCTACTAGAAAGGAAAGCTTGTCGCCAAGCGATTTCATTATTATACAAAATTGACCAAAGAAAACTCCAAGGTAAAAATCCCTACATTTTAGCGCTTGCACTTTTCTACATAGCCTTCACGACGGTTTACAATAGAAAAGTAATGAGCCAGGGATATATATCTAAAAAGTTCGGGTGTTCTCTCAGCGCTTTAAGAAACAATATAAAGTATTTATACACTATCACTAAAAATCTGCGCAGCTGAAGTTATGTTGAGAATGTATATTAAAAAAAGATCAGGTGAACAGAAGCGAATAGGATATTTAAAGTATAAAAAAATAGACTATGAATCTCTTTTAGATGAGCTAATTAGAATCTTTTCCATTAAGCCTTCTCTGTTAGATGAAATAGAGTCATTGATGCTTTACAATGAAAAAGTGTGTATACTTATAGATAGAAAAACTGTTCGCGAAATACTAACACCTTCGGCTAAGGCTATTCATGAGATTAGAAGAAACTCGGTTTTTGATAACAAGTCTTATAATTTACTTGAAAAAATTCTCGACGGACGCTTAGACCTAAAATCTATAAAGAGATCTATTGGAAGAAATGCTTTTCATTCTAAAATGATATTCTTAGAAAAGCCGGCTATATATTCTGGGAATACAGAAATCATCTCTGCTAGAGACTCATATGAAGTATTATGTTACAATGTATATATCATAGAAAATAAGACACCCGAGAAAATGTATGTAGTACGACTTTTCTCAAGTTATGCCGGTATTAGATTCTCGTATGATTCTCTGGGAAGAATATTAGTGATGTATGATAGGAAGTACTTCCTTAGAAAAATCTCCACAGCATTTTTCGATGAAATTATGGATCATAGGCTTAGTCTATTCCATAATATAGCACAGAGATTCTGTCCGGATATTCTATCTGAGCTAACAAAAATAGAATTTAGAAAATTAGCATATTTGTCATTTTTCAGTTCACTCAAAATGACTCGTATAATGCCTTTTCTCCTAGATGATAAAGTTCAGGAATTCTATCAAGACGCTCCTTCCACGAAAATATACCTAGACCATGAAAAGTATGGACGATGTGTATCTAATATAGCACTATCCTCCAGAGAATTAGACGCCTTTCTCTCGCATGTCAAAATTGATACAGGTAGCTATATTTCATTCTCATCACCTTCACTGAAGACTGATTATAGGACTACCTTATTTAGAGTAAGAGTTTCTATCGATTCACCTCCACTTACTGTAAATGGTATAGCTATTGATGTTAGGAAGTATGGGAAGAAGCCTTTAACTCTAGTGGATATAGTTAATAAAAAAACTTTAACCGCAGATGCTGCAGCGTTTCTTCTTACGGCAACAATTTTCAGATCGAATATTTTAATATGTGGGGAACCTGGAAGTGGAAAAACTACGTTATTAAACGCACTAGATATGCTACTTCCACGAACCCTTAGAAAAGTATATATAGAGGATGTAGTAGAATCCGTGGACCAACTTAGTGAGGGTAAACATCAGTTACGGCTTAAAGTCGGCACTTTAGAAGAAATTCATGAAAATCTTTCCGGTAAAGTCTTAGAAATTATAAAAATGTTGCATAGAAAACCAGATTATTTGATTTTAGGAGAATTACAAAATGAAGAACATGTAAAGGCGGCATTTCATGCTATGAATGCAGGCCTTCGCTGTATTCAGACTACACATGCTTACAGTCTAGAGCAGTTAATATATAGGTATGTCGATATCTTCTCAATACCTTCCAGATTGCTTCTTAGCCTGGATTTGATAATTTTCATGAAAAGAGATTTTTATCGTGGAGATAAAAGGGAAGTAGTATCAATATTTGAGAGACACAATCATGTGGCCGACGTGAATCCTTTAAGCTTTTTTAAGCCTATTTTTATAAGACGTTTTAATGGCCTGTTAGAGAGAGTTTCTTCCTATGAAAATTCTAGTTTAATTGAGAAAATTTCAATTGAAAATAGAATTTCTAAAAATGAGTTGATACTCTTCATTAAGAAAATAGAGTCTATGATAAAGCAGCAACAAGTGGCAGGAATAGAGGCTCTTCTTAACAAATTATTATTTTTAAAGTGTAAGTATGAAAATTGAAGACTTAACATCTTTATTAAGAGAGATTATTCTCTTTGCAGTTTTTTATATATCTAGAAAGGGAAATGTTTACCGTGCTATAAGAGATTTAGCAGAAATTTCATCTTCTTATAGACAAATGAGTTTTGATTTGCGTCATACAACTCTGGATCAACTAAATTCTTCACTATCTTTCAAGGGAGAAAAATTGCAATTAACTAGGATACTCTTACTCACTCCTCTCTCTGAAAGAGATATGGAGAGATATCCTATCAGAATTTTAGAAGAAGAACAGATTTACTTCAATACTTACCTTAGAAAACTTGAAGACACTATTATCTTTTTTACGGCTTTAGCCGCATTCACTCCCATATTTTTAAGTCTTACATCTCTTTTTGGACTTACTAGCTATTATATAGCTTCTCTAACTCTTTTATTTTCAATGACTTTTTTAAATCTGATCTTAAGCCGGAAGCTGCGCGATTATACCTTAGATTTAAAGACTATGGCACTAGCGTTTATCATCTCCACCATAGGAGGGATTAATCTCTTTTTTTACTATAAATCTTCGGGAATTATCCATGTGATATTCATTATAATGCTATATATAGTATTACATATAGTTTTTAAAAGAAAAAAGCGTCATGATGCTTTCAGGAAAATGCTAGAAGAGAACTTAACATTTGAGCAATTACTTTTATGGACTTTAGAACGTATAAAACGAGGAATAAGCTTTGAAGATTCTTTAAGAACTTTTTTGAAAGAAAATAGAATGAAGAATGAAAATAATCTTGCTAAATGGCTTTTCCTCAGAAGACATTCCTTGAAGACATTTAACCCTCTTCTAGATTCTATCAATATGCTTTTGCTAAATAGTGATTGGAAATACGGAAGCAAACAGCTAGAAAATCTAGTACTTGTACTGAGAAGAGGGAGAATTATGTTAAAAGAATTACATGAAAAAATGCGTATTTTGAAGTATAAGGCGGACATAATATGCTACATTTCTTCTGCAACAACTGCTTTAATTTTCACCCTAATTTCTATGTTTAAAGGATTAAACAGTTATTCAATAATGCTTTTCACTAGCTATCTCTTTTCATTTTTCCTTTTTTCCTTAAATTTAGACCTTTTTTACTATAGACGCAGCGAAGCTTTAAAAAAGACTCTAGTATTCATAGCTTTAAACTTTTTTATACATTTCCTTTTAAAAAGCTTAGCTGGCTTCCGTTAACATACCTTCCTTATATTTCTATTATCACATTCAACATTGAGAATATGAGAAGGATTGTAGAGGAAAGTCTAGTTGAAATAATATCTATAGCTCTGATCCTAGTCTCTTTACCTTTCTTCATGCTTCTGCTTAAAGATTTCATAATCCATTTCATTAAAATTTTGAATATAGGCGTAGGCATATGAGCCGGATAATTGAAGAAAAGCTTGCAATATTTGCATGGATTTGTTTATTCATGTTAATGCTCGGATTTTCAGTAAAATGCCATGATGATATAACGATAATAAGAAACAAAATCTCGCTTATACTGTTACAGAGATTTCTGCAACTAGTTCGACTAGAAATTCCTGATAATAGTCGCTTACTTTTTGAACTTCCTAGTCTCGATGTAAACTATACAATATCGCTAGAATTAGCTAATTCCGAAAATCCTTGCTTACTGGAAAATGGCAAAGTCTATGTTCTAGAAAAGAGAAATAATGAGGTGAGAATTTATCCCTATAAAGGATAAAGGAAGTTCGCTAATAATAGCAATGATGACCTTATTTGTATTCATTTTTCTGATAGCGTTGGTTTTGATAGCGTGGACTGCCTGCTATTCTCTGATAGTAGAAGTATCAGAAGCTATAGTGAGAATATGAGAGGTTATATGATAGATATCTTATGTACTACAATAGTGGCGATAATATTTCTGCTTGCTGTCTTACTCTCCAGAAATAAATATGCCTACCTAGCTCAACTACATAAAGAGTTAAGATGCCAGTATTTAGGAGAAAAAATCGCTAAAGAACTACTAGGGAATCTCCCGAAACAGGGCGAATGGGTATTTATCGAAGAGTATAACTGCCACTGGCTTGATAACGGGAATATTCAATGCTCCTCTAACACTGCTTTATCGAATCTGACAGCGACCTCTAGGATACTACTATACAATAATAATAAGATAGAAATTATAGACGTCATCGTGGTGTGTGGTGATGAAGGATAAGAAGGGCTTTCTTGTTGCTATAGCCACTTTACTTATAGCCATAATAGCCATCTCAACATTACACATTTATTTAGAAATTTATATTTTCTGCCTAACCATGGAAGAAAAATTACTCATTTTGAAAGAAGTAGATAGGAAGACTAATAACATAGCAGATATTCAATTTTCCATTCTGAGCAAAATCTTTAAAGAGAAAATAAAGGAACTATCGAAAAAGGGCCTCTCTAAAAACGAAGTAAAGAAACAAATACGCTCAGAATATATTAGAAAAACTGCAAAAATATGGAATCAATCAGAGCTTAAAAGCTATTTAAATATAAAAAACCAATCCTTAATGTTTTGGATCGTAAATGTTCATGTTAATGAATATAGGACCATAGAGAAGGGGAATACTCTTAGAATCATAGATGGCAAAAAAATCTATCCTAGATCCATTTGCAGTATCACGGAGGTAAACTTTTCTTATGAAAATGGAGAGTATGGAGTTTTCTATAAGAAGAATGAAGTTTTTATTGCATGCATACCGTTGCGATATTTTAAACTTTACGATATAGGTCATAATATTATTAAAAAATTAAAAAATAAAGAAATTTCAAATCCACTTCCACCAGAAGACTTTATCGAAAAATATATTTCCTCAATATCGGGAAAAGACGGAGTAATTGTTAAATACAGTATATCATGTGTACCTATAGATAGTGGAAGTGCTAGCTACATTTGTACTCTTGACTTTTTTCTAGTAGATCTTTATGCAAAAAATTCAGATGCTACAATATACCGTGTGGATTTTCCTAAAGTAAAATTCTACTATAAAAGGTTGAGTAAAAGCTAGCTGTGCTTCTTTGGTTTATATAGTTTAATGCACGTCTTTATGGGGAATATGCTGGCTTGTGTAGTGAAAAATCTTGTAATAAAACTGTTATTGGACAGCAAAACGAGGAGGAAGAAAGGGAGTCAGATGATTGAAGAAGGTCTGCTTTTAGGGCTAAGTTTGGTGGCTATGATGATCTTGCTTACATTGCTTTCTGATCTAATAGCGACATTAAAAGTGGCTTATCAAGGTTCAGAAGGAGCTCTTGATAAATTTATAGTAGAAGTTTTAGGAGAGGATTTAGATGCTATTTATAATGCTACGATAGGGCAAATAAGTGGTGGTTAATTTAATCAAATTCACTTTCTTTTTCTTCCTTCTCTTCTTTACCCTTGCCTTCTTTAGTCTCTAGCTTAGATGCCGCTATAATATCGTCAATTCTCAATATTAGTGTAGCCGCTTCAGTAGCCGCTTTGAATGCCTGTTCCTTTACTATCAGCGGCTCTACAACTCCGAGTTTAAGCATATCAGATACTTTACCTTCAAATACGTCAATTCCGTACTTCCATCCATCTTCTCTTTCATGTGCTGCACGCAGTTCAGCTAGAATGTCTATTGGATCTAAACCAGCATTCTCAGCTAGAGTTCTAGGTATAACCTCTATTGCATTCGCGAAAGCCTCTACGGCTAACTGTACTCTACCTCCGAGTTGTGCAGCATAGTTCTTCAGCTCCTTAGCTACCTCAGCTTCTGGAGCCCCTCCACCAGGCAGTATGTAAGGCTCTTCTATCACATCTGCTACTACACTAAGAGCATCTACAAGAGATCTTTCGGCTTCATCTACTACTTTCTCTAATCCTCCTCGTATTAATATACTCACAGCTTTAGGGTTCTTACACTGCTCTACGAAAACCATTTTGTCGCCAGCGACTTCACGCTCCTCGACGAGTCCGGCTTCTCCTAGTACCTCTGGAGTTAAGTCTTCAATTTTAGTTACTATTCTTGCTCCGGTTGCTCTTGCTAGTTTTTCCATATCTGATTTCTTTACTCTTCTAACGGCCAATATACCCTCTTTTGCCAGGAAATGCTGGGCTACATCATCAATACCCTTCTGAACGAAAACGACGTTAGCACCCACTTCTTTGATTTTCTTAACTTTCTCCTGAAGTAGACGTTCTTCTTCTTTAAGAAATGCCTGCATTTGCTCGGGATCGTGAATTCTTATCTCGGCATCGATCTCCGTTTTTTCAATTTCTAGCGGTGCGTCTAGGAGTGCTATTTTAGCATTTTCTATACGTTTAGGCATTCCAGGATGTACTACTTCTTTATCGATAATAACTCCATATACTAGCTCTGTATCTAGAATTGCACCACCTTTCTTTTTTATTAATTGTATATTGTCTAAATCTACGATGTACTCTCCATCTCTTTCCTCAGCGACTTGTTTTACAGCTTTTACTGACAAATCAGCAAGATACTCTCTTACAGCAGCTACCGATTTGCCTCTCATAGCAGTCATAGCAACTTTCTTTAAGGTTTCGTTATCGTCGAGATTCACTTTTATCGACATTTTCTTTAAGACTTCCTTGGCCTTCTCCAAGCCTTTCTTGTACCCTGATACTACAATAGTGGGATGAATATTCTTTACTAAGAGTTTTTCAGCTTCCTTAAGAAGCTCTCCTGCAATAACGACGGTAGATGTTGTGCCATCTCCTACTTCATCGTCTTGAGCCTTAGATATTTCAACCATCAACTTAGCAATGGGGTGCTGTACGTCAATCTCATCAAGTATGGTGGCACCATCATTGGTTACGGTAATATCTCCGAGACTATCTATCAGCATTTTATCCATGCCTTTAGGCCCTAGTGTCGTTTTTACAGCTTCAGCAATAGCCTTGGCAACCATTATATTAGTACGAAGTGCCTCTTTCCCTGTGGTTCTGCTTGTTCCTTCTTTTAATATAAGAACAGGTACTCCTCCCAACTGGGCTACGGCCATATTTTCACCTCATTTTCCAGACATAACACTTTTCGCTTCTATTTAAAATTTTCTCTAACTTACTCCACAATTTTACGATATATTTTTTAGACTTATTTTAAGAATTCAGAATATTTAGTGAATATTCTTACCTTATACCCGCTCATTCACAGGATAGGGTAAAAAATATATAGAAGCGAAAGTAATTGAAGATAGCCGAGGAGGTGTGGGATAATGCAGGCTCAACAGGCGATACCTGTTCTTATATTAAAAGAAGGAACAAGCAGAACTGTAGGCAGAGAAGCAAGGCGATCAAATATCTATGCTGCGCGCGTAATAGCAGAAGCTTTAGCTTCTTCCTTAGGTCCTAGAGGAATGGATAAACTTCTCGTAGACTCCTTCGGCAACGCCACGATAACCGGAGATGGTGCCACCATACTTAAAGAGATGGATGTACAACATCCTGCGGCTAAAATGCTAGTAGAAGTAGCTAAGGCTCAAGACGATGAAGTAGGAGATGGCACAACGACAGTAGTTGTTCTAGCTGGACAGTTATTAACTAATGCAAATGAACTTCTGGATGAAGAAATACACCCAACAATAGTCACTGAAGGATTTGAAAAAGCTCTCGAACAAGCTCTTAAAGTAGTGGATGAAGTAGCAGAATCCGTAAATCCTCTCGATAAGGAGGTTTTAAAGAAAGTAGCCATTACATCTCTTAGTAGCAAAGCTGTAGCTGAATATAAGGAATTCTTAGCAGACCTAGTGGTAAATGCTGCTTTGCAAGTGGTAGAAGAAAAAGACGGAAAATACGAGTTTAAGCTAGATAATGTGAAGATTGAAAAGAAGAAAGGTGAATCTTTGGAAGAGACGGAATTAGTAAAGGGAATAGTCTTAGATAAAGAAGTAGTACATCCCAGCATGCCGCGAAAAGTAGTTGATGCAAAAATTGCGTTACTTAACGCGCCGCTAGAGGTAGAAAAGCCGGAATGGACCGCTAAGATAAACATTACAAGTCCAGAGCAATTAAAGATGTTCTTAGAGCAAGAAGCCTTAATGCTTAAGAAAATGGTAGACAAAATAGCGGCAACAGGTGCTAACGTAGTAATCACTCAGAAAGGTATTGATGATATGGCTCAGCACTTCTTAGCTAAGAAGGGTATATTGGCCGTTAGAAGAGTAAAGAAATCAGATATGGAAAAACTAGCAAGAGCAACCGGAGCAAGAATAGTAACTAGTATAGACGATCTCACCGAAAAGGATCTAGGCTACGCTAAGATAGTAGAGGAGAGAAAAGTAGCCGAAGATAAGATGATATTCATAGAAGGATGCCCTAATCCGAAAGCCGTGACAATATTGATCAGAGGCGGCGCCGAACACGTAGTAGATGAAGCTGAAAGAGCGATTCATGATGCACTATCCGTTGTGCGCAATATAATTAAAGAACCTAAGATAGTTGCTGGCGGAGGAGCTATAGAAATGGAAATAGCTAAAAAGTTAAGAGAATATGCTAAGACTTTGCCTAGTAAAGAGCAATTAGCCGTGATGAGATACGCCGATGCATTGGAATTCCTACCCGCAGTACTAGCTAGAAATGCCGGGCTCGAGCCGGTAGACGTAATAGCAGAGCTAAGGAAAAAACATGCAGATGGGGAGAAGTGGAGTGGAGTGAATGTATTCACGGGTAAAATAGAAGACATGATAAAAGCGGGAGTCATTGAACCAGCGATTGTAAAGAAACAAGTATTAAAGTCTGCGACTGAAGCCGCGGTCATGGTATTGAGAATCGACGATATTATAGCAGCATCTCCGCCGAAAGAGAAAGAGAAAGGTAAGGAAGAAAAACCTGAATTCGGAGAATATTAGCTTTTTTAATCATATTTTAGCTAAGGAAAACATTATAAATGACCCAGATTTTTACATGCCTATGCGCTCTAAAACAAAGTTTAAAATTAAAATTGGCCCTCCTAAACTCACCAGATATGAACGTGCTCGAATTATAGGTGCTCGTGCTCTTCAAGTTGCGCTAGGTGCCCCGGTTTTAATAAAGCTTGAGGAAAACATTTCTCCTGATCCTCTCCTTATCGCCGAGAGGGAGTTGGAACTAGGCGTTTTGCCTATAATCATAAGAAGAAAAACTCCGAGTGGAGAATATCAAGATATACCTTTAAAATATTTACTTAATTAATTCTTACTTATAGATATACTCTTTCCTTTAATCTCGATAAGAATTTCTTCTCCTATCTCAGGTTTTTCTATTAATCTATCCCATTCTTCCTCTGTTAAGTAGAGGGTTAATCTTGGTATACTTGCTTTGCCATGGCTTAATACAGGCATAGACTTCATTATCTGATTAATTATAGGCATTATTTCTTTCGCTAATTCGCTTCCAGCAGGTTGTATAACTACAGGATTTGGCAGTTCTCTCTCTTCTACAAACTCAAGTTTGACTACCTTCTCTCCCCATGGATTTTTAATAAGACTCTTTCCCACTAGTACTGCTCTAATCTTGACAGATTTCATTTTCATCGCTGTATAGTAGAAGTAGAAAGAACTATTTATGCATACGCATCAAGATACACGAAAATTTTATAAGAATCAAGCGGATTCCTCTACCCCTAGGGGCTATTAATGAGTGAAGAATTTAAACAGATAGTGAGGCTTGCAGGCGTAGACTTGCCAGGAGATAAAGCAGTAGCCTATTCTCTCAGACTAATAAAGGGTATAGGTATAAACATGGCATATGCTATATGTAGAAAATTAGGAATAAATCCTCATGAAAAACTAGGATCATTAGATGAGTCAAGACTGAAAGAACTCGATACTATACTTAGAGAACCCCATAGGCTAGGCTTTCCTCCATGGTTCCTTAATAGACCCAAAGATCCTAGAACTGGGGAAAACATACATCTGATAACTTCCGACTTGGTATTCACTGTGAAAAGTGATATAGAATTCCTCAAAAGCATAAGATGTTGGCGTGGAATACGCCATATGTTCGGCTTAAAGGTTAGAGGACAGAGAACTAGAACCACAGGAAGGACCGGTATGACTGTTGGAGTAAGAAGGAGAAAGAAGTAGGTGATTCGGTATGGGCGATCCTAAAAAGAGCAGACGTAAATACGAAACACCGGGTCATCCTTGGATAAAGGAACGACTTCTACAGGAGATAGAGCTCGTCGGAAAGTACGGTTTAAGAAATAAACGAGAACTGTGGATTGCCAGGACTTACTTAAGGCGTATAAGGGCAAGAGCAAGAACTCTGCTTGCATTGCCTCCCCAGAAACGTGCCCGATTTGAAAAAGAACTCATAAATCGTCTGGTAAAACAGGGAATACTTCCAAGCGAAGACTGTACTCTGGACGACGTGTTAAACTTAACCATAGAAGACATTCTTCAAAGACGGCTTCAATACATTGTATATAAGAAAGGGTTAGCTTCATCGATTTATCACGCCCGACAACTGATAGTTCATGGGCATATCGCAATAGGAGATAAGAGAGTTACGAGTCCAGGACATTTGGTTACACGAGAGGAGGAAGAACAAGTAAGATTTTATCCTCTATCTCCATATGCTATTAGATCAGCAAAGGAGGGTGGAGAATGAGCCAGCAGAAAAAGAAGAAAGGGGAAGTAGGAATAGCTCATATATACGCTAGCTACAATAATACCATTATACATATCACCGATTTATCAGGCGCCGAAACTATTGCACGAGTAAGTGGCGGAATGGTTGTAAAAGCGGATAGAGATAAGCCGAGTCCTTGGGCCGCCATGCAAGCAGCAATGATAGCGGCGAGGATTGCCTTAGAAAAGGGAATAAGAGTAGTACATGTGAAAGTCAGAGCTCCTGGAGGTTATGGTCCCAAAACTCCCGGACCAGGAGCTGGCCCAGCTATAAGAGCACTTGTAAGAGCTGGGTTAATGGTGGATAGAATAGAGGATGTCACTCCGTTGCCTACTGATACCATCAGGAAACCGGGAGGAAGGAGAGGAAGGAGGGTCTGAACTCTTTATTTATGTCCAAGCGACCATGCAGTTACAAAGGTATTTTTAACCTTCTTTGACTTATCCAATTAAGCATTCTCGAAGAAAAGACTATCGGTTTTCTTCGTAACTCCGTTAAGTTTCTCGCACCTATAAGGAATAATGTTATTTTTAACTCTCTAATCAATTTCCTTAGGTATTTCTTCACTCCCGTGCTTCCTTCACTGAAAGCTGCCTGAATAACAGGTCTTCCAATAGCGACTAAATCTGCTCCCAATCTTAGTGCCTTTGCAATATCTATACCCGAACGTATCCCTCCTGTAGCTATTAAAGGCAAATTCGTCGCAGTTCTAACTTCTAATATGCTCAACGCAGTAGGTATTCCCCAATTACTAAAAGTTTTACTTATCTCCGCCAATTCTTTATTACCATTACTCATGGCTCTATAGTATTCTACCTTTGAAAAAGAAGTGCCTCCTAAGCCTCCCACATCTATAGCAGAAAACCCCGTCCTCGCTATCTTCTCAGCAGCTTCTTTCGAAATTCCGGCGCCTGTCTCTTTCGCAATTACCGGCACTTCACAATTCTCTATTATTTCCCGCGCTTTACTTAAGAATCCTTTATAAAATGGTTCTCCTTCCAACTGAACCGCTTCCTGTAGAGGATTTAAGTGAATTGCCAAGGCATCTGCCTCTACCATCTCAACGATTCTTTCTAAATCCTTAAGAGTTAAATCCATTACAACCTGACTTGCCCCTATATTACCAATTATATAAGCTGTAGGCGCTTTTTCCCTAACAATAGAGAAAGTCTCTTCGAGATTAGGATTTAGAAGCACGGCTCTCTGACTACCAACTCCCATACCGAGCCTAAGCTCTTCTACAGCTTCCGCTATAGCTGCGTTGATCTTTTTAGCAAGAGAATGCCCTCCAGTCATTCCGGCTACTATCAACGGCGCTGAGAATTTATGTTCTAAAAAAACTGTTGTTAATTCTATCTCATCTAGATTTATCTCCGGTACAGCGTCATGCACGAAGTATACATCTTGAAACATAGGAGATACATCGCTTTCCACATCATCTTTAATCGAGAAAAGAAGGTGATCTTTTTTCCTATCCTCAATGGACATGGCTATTCACTTTTAAAGATTACAAAACTAGCGTACGCTACAACGCTACTGTAGTCTCCCGTGATATCCCCGGAAGTCGCATATTTCAGAATTTTAATGTTTGTATATCCTAATTTCTTAGCGGCTTCTATCAACACTATTACAGGACCATAACCGCACATAGTAATTTCATTCTCTATAACAACATCGTACAATCCTCGCGAATCAAGTTCTAATATTCGTTCTATAGCCAGCTTATCTTTTCTATGAGCATTTTCAGCTGATTCATAATGAGTGAAATCGGTGCTGGCTATAACTACTGCGTCTCCATACTCGCTAATACATTCAGCTAAGGCTTCACCGACTCTTCTTGATGCTTCATAATTTTGCAATAACATAGTTACAGGAATTATCTCAAAGTCGCTTCCATACAAGAACTGCAGAAATGGGATTTGAACTTCTACAGAATGCTCATAGAGATGCGCGCGCGAATCAATAGAAGCTATACCCGATCTAGCGGATATACAACGAGCATAATCAATGTTTACCTTCACCTTACCGAATGGCATTTCCCAGGCATCTTCGCTAGCTACGGCTATAGGCGATCCCATACCGCTATGGTTAGGACCTATAATGATAAAATACTTCGATTTTCGGGCTTGACTTAACACATAATAGGCATGTGCCGCTACAGGACCAGAATACATGTAGCCTGCATGCGGCACTATCAATCCAAAAACTTCATACTTCTTCGCTTTTTCAGGGAGTTTTCCTGGTCCTAATCTATGTAAGAAACACTCCTCTATCTGTCTTTTCAATAATTCCGGGTTTGCCTCATAGAACATTCCAGCGACATACGGCTTACGAATCCGCATGTTCATCAGTACATAGTAAGATGGAATAAGAGATATAATTTTGCTGTTATACTACCTTACTTTCAAATTCTTCAGGCGGAATAGGCAAATCTTTATCAGGCGATAGTTCTCCCCGTTCTCTCAACACTTGACGAGCTAAAAGCCAGTAAATAAGAGCTAACGCCTTTCTGCCCTTATTATTAGTCGGTATGACTAGATCTATAAAGCTACATATACTATCGGTGTTACAAAGACCTATGATGGGTATTCCTACATTTACCGCCTCCATCACTGCTTGATGATCCGCTTTAGGGTCTGAGATTATCAGAAGATCTGGCTCGATGTAATTCTCAAACGCCGGATTTGTGAAAGTTCCTGGAAGAAATCTGCCTACCATCGGTATACATCCTGTCAGCGCGCAGAATTTTAAGACAGGTTGTTGCCCGTACTGTCTAGCTGACACAGCAACTACTTTTCGAGGTTCGAATTGTGCGATGAATTTTGCGGCAATACGTATTCGTTCATCGGTTTTCCTCACATCTATTAGATAGAGCCCGTCAGGCCTCACACTATATATGAAACGTTCCATGAAGCGATTTTTCATGTTAGTGCCTATACGTATACCTGCCGCTAAGTAGGCTTCAAGTGGTACTAGGAGTTCTGGTTCTTTTTCTTCGACAGCTTCACTCAACATTTTCACCTCTTAAGCTCAGCGAATAGTTGATACAATTCTCTACTTAAGCTTTTCTACAAATAATGCCGAAATTTGTTTTATATAAGTGAGTGCTATTTTGGAATATCACCATAGCGGTGGATAAAATGACTATAGCCGCTAGAAAACTCGCTGAGAAATACAAGTTGTTGATATGGTTCCCTTCGATGAAATGGGTTATATTACTCTATACATTCTCCTCAGTACTCGTTATAGTCGTGCTATACTTGTATAACATAGCTGAGAAAGAGATATACATATATTTCTTAGTAAACTTCCTAATACCTTTTTCATTTCTCAAAACGAGCCAAATAGTAGATATCCGGAGAAGTCTAGGTCCTATTCCCCTCTTCAACTTCTTATTGATATTAAGCGCCCTACTCTCTCAAATCATCTTTCATAACCCAACTTTTTCTCTGTTCTTACCATTGATTACAGGCTTGAGCTACGTAACGTGCCGTATCTTCGACGAAAAAAACGTTGGAACATTGTTATTTTTACTTTTTAGCCTGCTGCCAGGAATTTTAGTCAAGCAGTTATACTCGATCACAATCATGAATCTACTATCAATATTAGTATTCGAATTTTTGTTGATATATAATTCAACATTGGAAAGAAAGCTTCTTGGCGGAAGATACAGGATTTTTAATGCCTTTCTAGAGTATATTCTAGCTAATAAACCGGTAAAACTAGAGAAAGCTCTTAAAGAAATCTCAGCTAGAAAGGAAAAACTGCAGATATATTCGATAGCGTTTTTCAATAAAAAAGGAGAGATAAAAGGCATTTTTATAGTACCATACATACACCCTGGTCCCTTCAGGGATTTCGGTAGTAGCACACTACCCTCTAAAATCGTGAAAGCTTTTAGGGAAAAAGGCGTTCCTGCTCTTGTCTTTCATGGAGCTTCCAGTCACGAGAGAGATCTTATACGCCGCTCAGACGTCGACGTTGTAGTTAATCACCTACTCTCCATGACTTTTGACAAAACTAAGCGTATCAAGATTTCGCCCTTCTACAGAGAAAATTCGGAAAACTTTACAACTTTATACGCTAAGCTGGACGGACACTTATTCGCTATAATCTCAAGTAGAGAAAGAGGCCTCGAAGACATTCCCTATGAGGTAGTAGAAGAAATCGCGGCAAAGCGTTTAGGCGAGATAATCCTGATTGACGGACATAATAGACTAGATTTAAATGGAGAGAATCCGAGGCCGTTACCCAGTACTCCTCTCTATTCCGAACTCGTCAATATGCTAGAAAGGCTTTTCAACAAGGATCTACCTTTTCACGACAAAGTTAAAGCGGGTTTCTATACCACATGCACTCTCACCAACTTTAGCAACGAAGTTGGCATTGGAGGAATAGCCGTTGCAGTAATCGAGATTGGAGATAAACGATACTTCTTTGCGGTCTTTGACGGAAACAATATGGTAAACCCCATTAGAGACAAGCTTCTTCAAACCGTTAAGAAAAAACTATGTCTCTATGAAGGAGAAGTAGCCACTACCGATACCCACATCACTACTGGAGTAACTCCGAAGAAGAGCTACTCGCCAGTAGGAGAAAAAACTAAATTGAGTGCTCTCGAAGATCTCGTTCTAACCTCTTTGAAACGAGCTATAGAAAACATGTCTACATGCTACATAGTGTTAGAAAGAAAAGACTTCCTCTTACCCGTACTTGGGAACGAGACTATCGAAAAAATACATACTCTGACCTCTAAAGCTCTTAGAGCTCTTGCCGCGGCGTTATCTATCAGTCTTTTTATAGGCTTTTTCTTAAAGCTTTTCTCCTTCTAAGCTTTTGATGTGTTCCCATTCTTCATCGATTAAGCGTTGTATCTCCTCTATCTGTTCCTGAGTTAAGTGTCGGAATCTACCTTGAAGTTTCAAGTATTCCTCCACAGGTTTCCTTTGTTTCTTATCTAATAGCTTCCTACTAGGACCAGTCAGTCTGAAAACACCGTTCTCTATCTCATAAAGAATCCAGGCACCGGTAAGTACGGCTAATCTAGCCACTTCTATACTTTTCGCAGAGTCAAAACGCCAACCAGGAGGACACGGAGTATGTAAGTGAATATATTTAAAACCTTTAATTTTCTTAGCTTTTCTAAGCTTAGATATAAGATCGTTAGGATAAGCGGGGCTTCCAGTAGCTATGTAGGGAATTTTATGAACATGCATTATGAAGGGTAAGTTCTTCTTAGGTCTAGGATTACCACTAGGTGTTGTTGTAGTCCAAGCCCACAACGGAGTGGATCCTGATCTCTGAATTCCAGTATTCATATAGGCTTCATTATCATAGCATATGTAAATGACGTTATGCCCTCGTTCAGCTGCCCCCGATAAAGCTTGCAATCCTATATCCACAGTCCCTCCGTCTCCTGCCCAGACGACGACGTTCACATCTTTCTTACCTTGGAGTTCTAGCATCTCCGAGATCCCCGAAGCTGTTGCCGCACTTGCAGCGAAAGCGATATGCATAACGGGAATTTTAAAAGCAGTCTTTGGCAGTGGTCCAGCAATAACAGATGTGCAACAAGCAGGTATTACGAAGATCGAGCGTGGCCCTAAAGTTTTAAGCACATATCTGAGGAGGAGCGCTGCTCCACATCCTGGACATGAGGCATTTCCCTTAAGAATATATTCCTCTCTTGGAAAAACTTTTATTAATCCGCTCATAACTCCACCACCTCTGGATTTACGCCAACCCATTCAACTTCTTTTATTTCCGCCTTTCCATCCAGCACGTCATAAACTCTCCGCGTTAGACTTTCTATAAATTCGGCGTTTAGATCCCTGCCTCCTAAGCCTGCAATAAAGTTGAAAACTAAAGGCCTTTTGGAAGAATAAAGAGCTGCCTTAACTTCACAACCCAAAATGCCGCCAATACCAAAGGATACTGCTCTATCTATAACTAAAACTGCGTCAACTCTCCTACCAATTTCTCTAATTTCTTTAACAGGAAATGGCCGTACTGCTCTTATACGACATAACCCCACTCTATATCCCTTTTCTCTCAATGAATCCACTGCATCCATACCATCTCCACTTGACGCTCCCATCATCACTATGATTACATCCGCATCCTCACATCTATACTTCTCAAGTAATCCACCATAACTTCTGCCGAAAATTTCCTCAAACTCTTTATCAGCTTCTATTATGACCCTACGCGCCGCATTCATAGCATTATCTATTAACCAACGATACTCCATATAACTGTCAGGAAAAGCTAGATTGCCTAGAGAGAAAGGATTATCAACATCAAGCATGTGAGAAAACGTCTTCTTACTCGGCAAGTATTGATCTACAAGATCCTGCTCCGGAACGTTAACGGGCTCAGCTGTATGAGAAGCTATAAATGCATCCCAACCTACGGCAACTGGTAGCATGATGTTATCATTTTCAGCGATTTTATAAGCTTGAATTACCGTATCTAGGATCTCTTGTGCGTTTCTAGCAAATAGTAGTATCCATCCACTATCTCTGAGCGCTAAGAAATCCGCGTGATCTGTCCAGATACTCCAAGGCGGCGCTAAAGCTCTAGTAACTATTCCCATTACAATGGGAAGTCGAGCACCAGCTGCCCACCAAACCATTTCATACATATAGAACAACCCTTGGGCAGATGTGGCGGTGAAGGCTCTAGCTCCTACAGCAGCTGCTCCTATAACCGCCGCCATCGCACTATGCTCAGATTCTACTCTAACCATCTTCGCCTTCAATTCACCACTATCTATAAACTCCGCCAGCTTCTCGATTACTGATGTTTGAGGAGTTATTGGATATGCGGAAACAAAATTGACTCTAGCTAGTTTGGCTCCGTAAGCAGCTGCCCAGTTTCCTGTTAAGATTTCAACTTTCATAACTATTCCTCCCTCACCATCTCAATTGCTTTTACAGGACATTCATTCGCACATATACCACAACCCTTACAATACTCATAATCTATAACAGGTCGTTCTTCTTCAACAGTTATGGATCCTTCGGGACAGTAGAGCCAACAGATTAAACATTTTATACATTTATCGTAGTTTATGACTGGTTTTAACACTCTCCAAGCTCCTGTTTTTCCAAGAGCTCCCATCGTAGGCAAGGCAACTGGGGCTACATACCTAGATTTTAATGATTTACTTTCCATTCTTCACCACCGTTCTATTATAGGCTTCTAGTACAGCGGTTGCATTTCTCTCGCCTATTTCTCCAGGCCATTTCTCCTTAACGGCTTCTACAACTGAATCTATGGAGAATATCTGAGTTGCCTTAGTAAATGCGCCGAGCATAGGCATATTAACTAATGCAATACCAGCTAGAACTAACTTATTTCTTAACGCTATATCTGTGGCATCGACATATGCTATTTTAAAATTCTTTTCTATGAAACTTGCAGGAGGCTCCCCATTAAATACTATCATTCCCTCTTTCTTCAATCCTTGAGTTATATCTATTATTTTGGCTAGAGAAGGATCTAATACAACTACTACATCGGGATTTTTAACAGCTGCTCTGGTCCTTATAGGTTTAGATGAAATTCTATTATAAGCGACTACTGGAGCTCCTCTCCGTTCTGCTCCGAAAAAAGGTATCGCCACAGCATATTTACCATCTTTAATTGCAGCTGAAACTATTAATTCAGCGGAAGTAACCGCTCCTTGTCCTCCTCGTCCATGCCATCTTACTTCAATAAAATACGACATAATTAGCCCCTATGTGAAGGAAAACAATCCAGGCAAATTATTATTTCGCTAAACCACATCTAAAAAATATATAAAAAAGCTATACAATAACAACATTCCCTATCTAAATACTAAATAAAGTATTAGAAAAACGAAGATTTTTGAAAATAAAACATACAGTATATATCCCCGGAATATATAATATTTTGTGAACATGTCTTCTCTTCCCACGCCAGAAGAAATAAGAAGACTTAGAAAACGTGCGGGATTAACGCAGAAAGAACTAGCCAGGAGAGCCGGAGTAAGCCAATCGCTCATAGCTCGAATAGAATCGGGTAGTGTAGATCCAAGACTTTCAACCCTCAGACGGATACTCAAAGCTCTAGAAGAATACATAAGCGAGCAGTTAACCGCAGGAGATGTTATGGCTTCACCTGTAATTACCGTAAGACCAAACACCTCTATTGAGAAGGTAATAGAACTTATGTGGGAACATGGGATATCTCAAATTCCCGTAGTAAATAATGATGGTACAGTAGTAGGCACTGTCTATGAGCGGGTCCTAGTAGATACTCTTTTCAAATACAAAGAAAAAGCACTCAACAAACTAGCTGGAGACATAATGTCCTCTCCACTGCCAATGGTATCCCCAGACGAAAACCTACATACTATAACACGCATCCTAAGAGCTGGATCTCCTGCCGTGCTAGTCGCTTCTGGAAAAGAAGTTATAGGCATAATAACTAACAGTGATTTAATGAAATGTTATCTGGTCCTATTCAAAAAACGCGAACAAAAGTCTTCTTAATCCTATAACGAGTTCTCGGTTTGCGACCTGTTTTCTCAAGCCTTCCTTCTCTCAGAAATCTACTTACATAACTCGATACTGCAGTCACACTAACATCTCTTAAAGACTGCCTTACTGCTGCATAAGCCTCATTAATAGTAAACCATTCTCCATCACTGAAATTATTAACCAGTATTTCCCATATTTTCTCCTTAAGAGTTCTCGGCTCTCTAACGGTATCCGTCTTCGATAAAATATTAAACAAATCTAGAATCTGTAGTATACGCTCTCGTGAAACTTCACTACCCTCAATAACCACCGACACTTTCTCGCCTGATGGTAATATATCCTCTATCTTCACCTTAGGCACTCTACATCACTCAATAATTAATTAGATAGGCGAATATATATTGGAATCATTCACTATAAACATGGTATGTTACTCGTATAATATTTCTCCTTAATCTTTATCCTAAAAAGAAAACAAAATTCAATGTAAAATTAAAAAAGAAAAATATAAAATAAAATAAATATGTAATCGAAATCATTTTTCTTCTTTTTCGAGTTCCAGTGGAAACAAAGGGGTCCTTATAGTCACTTATTATAAGTGAATTATACTTTAAACGCGTATAACAAAAACCGTGTAACCCCTTTACTTCCAGTGGAAATTTTTACTACTATCAGTTATAGAAACTAAACTTATAATTTTTCTAAGTATTTTAATTTAGAAAAATTCCAGTGGAAATAAAGGGGTTATTAGGGTAAGAAAAATGGCATCCCCAGCACCGCGGTTTCCCGAGGCCGCAGACCTCAGTACTCCCAACGGCAGCGGCAGCTTAGCTTCCGGGTTCTGATGAGACCGGGCGTTTCCTACCGCCTATGACCGGGGATGCCGATTACTTTATTAAGACATCGTGTTTTTATATTTTACTCTATTTGTTCTAGTTCTTTGATTTAATATTTCTAGACATCTGAAAGTATTTTCTTTGTGTATTAGAAATGAATAATACAAGGACCAGAGAAAAACGTTGTCGTATGGAGTAAAAATATTACAAATAATGTATAGCCCATATTTTATTAGAGAAATGTCCGAGGTAATAAATACCAATCTTTTTTATGTTCTCTCTAATATCGTCAAATGATATTATTCATACTTCAATGCTGTTTGACCATTAGCGGTGTGAAAGAAGTAAACTTTATATTGATGGTGCCTTTTAAGCCTTGAAGAGTATTTAAAGGATGATCAAGAATGGTTACGGTAAAGTATATTCCGCCGCATATGTTCATAGAAGAGCTGGCGAAGTATCTAAAGGAAAATTTCGAGGAGATAAAACCGCCAGAGTGGGCTTTCTATGTCAAAACAGGTTCCCATGTAGAGAGAGTGCCTGATGATCCGGATTGGTGGTATAAAAGATGCGCCTCGCTTCTACGTAAACTTTATCTCTATGGACCTGTAGGGATAGAAAGACTGAGGACTGCCTACGGTGGAAGAAAAGATATGGGATTAGTCAGGGAACATTTCCGAAAAGCCGGAGGATCTGCTATAAGAAAAGCTTTACAACAATTAGAAACTGCCGGATTAGTTATGACTATAAAGGGTAAAGGGCGAGTATTAACACCTCAAGGAAGGTCCCTCTTAGACAGGCTTGCTAATAAACTATTTAAAGAATTGATTAAACAGAAGCCTGAACTGGAGAAGTATATAGGGACATAGATAATAAGATTTATGTTTAATATATCTTAGGTGATTGTATTGAGTAGTGATGTCTACGACGAAGAATTAGAGGAAATCAAGAGGAGGAAGCTTCTAGAATATAAGAGGATGATCGAAGAGGCTAGGGCTAGAGAGGAGGAGAGACGGCGTATAGAGCTTGAGCGGCAAGCAGTTCTGGCTAAAATACTCACTCCTGAGGCTAGGCAGAGATTAAATAATTTAAGATTGGTAAAACCTGAATTGGTTGAACTGGTGGAAGTACAATTGATCCAGTTAGCCCAGAGTGGTAGAGTTCCGTTGCCCATAACAGACGATTTACTAAAACGATTTTTGACCGAAATAGTTAGACGGTCTCGGAAAGAAATAAAAATAAGATTTTGATAGAGACCAAGGGGTATTTCGATGGCGCGAAATAAACCTTTAGCAAAAAAGCTAAGGCTTGCTGCAGCATTTAAATCTAATAAACCGGTACCACTCTGGGTTATAGCTAAAACGCTGGGCAAGGTAAGGAGAAGACCTAAAAGACATTGGCGGAGAAGTCGAATGCAACTCTAAGGTGATTACATGTCCGAGGAAGAGAAAGTAGTATTGGAAAGAGAATATGTGATACCTTTGAGAAAGGTATATGAAGTTCCTCGTAAAAAAAGAGCAAAAGTAGCCGTTAGAGTAGTAAAGGAGTTTGTGCTGAAGCATGTAAAGCCAGACGATGTATATATCAGTAATAAGGTTAACGAGAAGATATGGGAGCATAGTGTTGAAAAGCCTCCCCGTCGAATAAAAGTCATAGTTAGAAAAGTTGAGATAGGAGAAGGTGGGGAAAAACTCTCTATTGCGAGAGTTTTTCTGCCTGAAGAAGTAGAGGAAGAGCAGAGTTAATGTCAGTTCAAAAATCTCTCCTTTACGGAAATCCTAATATAGGAGTATACTCGTTTACCAATGAAAACATAACTATATTACCTATTGATGCTCCCGATAAAAATATTGAAGAATTTTCAGAAACTTTAGGTACCGAAGTCTTTCTAGCATCTATTTGTGAATCTCCTTTGTTAGGGGTTTTCATAGCAGGAAATTCTAACGGAATTCTTTTACCTAAACTTTCCCTGGAGCATGAAATTAAAAAAGTGGAAGAAAATCTTGGAGATAAATTAAATGTAGCAGTCTTACCTTCTTTAAGAAATGCTCTAGGAAATCTTATCTTAGCCAATGACAAAATGGCTATTGTCTCTCCTCTTATCGAGAAAGAACATCTAAAACTAATTGAAGAGGTTCTAGATGTAGAGGTAATAGTTAGAACTATCGGTGATTCGCCTCTTGTTGGATCTATAGCATCTATATCAAATCGAGGATTGTTAGTATATCCCCTAGTAACCGATGAAGAGTTAGAAGAATTACGTGAGTTATTCAATATAACGGTTGACGTAGGGACTGTAAATAGAGGTAGTATATTTCTGAGCTCTGGTCTAGTAGTTAACAGTAAAGGAGCGATAGTCGGTTATGAAACTACTGGTCCTGAATTATTGAGAATACACCAAGTATTTTTCGGTAAAACTTGAAGATAATAAAAAGTGAGTTTTTATTCAAAAAGTGAAGGGATTTGCTTACTGATCCTACGAGCAGCGAACAGAACATCTTCTTTCATCACGGTTTTTCTATTGGCGTGAATAGCGAGTTCGCAAGCCTCTTTTGCGATTGTTCTAGCGATTTTTTCTACAATATCTCTTAATAAGCGAGAAGCTTCTTCGCTTACGCGAGTGCAACCTTCTTCGTGGAGAATTCTATCTATAGGCGCTAAAGGTATTTCTTTTCCCCTCTTCATGGATAAATCACCTTAATGCAAAGATATCTAAGACTTAAGTGGCAGATATATTTTCTCATTTACTAGAAGTTTTTTATAGGAGGTTCAACTTTGTATGTTAGAGGTGATAGTATGTACGAGTTTGATGAATGGTGGAAACGTACGCGTAAACTCTTTGAAGAGATAGACAGGCTATTCGATGAAATGATGCGTGAAGCGATAAGTGAGGAAAGAGGAGAATTTCGAGAGAAAAGGCGGGTTATAGGACCATACTACTACGGTTTCTCAGTGACTATAGGACCAGACGGTGTGCCTAGAATAAGAGAGTGGGGGAATATTAAACCCGGTATCTCTCGTCCTATGATTACAGAGACTATAGAGCCGTTTGTTGATGTGATAGAGGAAGAGGATAAAATAAAAATTATAGCCGACATGCCGGGGGTAGAGAAAGAGGATATAAAGGTCTATGCCACAGAGAATATTCTCCGAATTTCAGCGGAGAGAGGAGACCGTAAATACTTTAAAGAAATAAAATTACCGGCGAAGGTGAAACCGCAATCTTCTAAAGCTCAGTATAAGAACGGAGTCCTAACCGTAGAGTTAGAGAAGAAAGAGAAAAGTCCCAGAAGAAGCGGCGTGGAGATAAAAGTCGAGTAGGCTATGCTATAATGTCGACGATCTTTATCTTATCTAATTCCGCTGCAATCTTCCTCGGTAAGTAAGCAATATCTCCCTTATGGAAAGGACCCATAACACTGCCATTTTCCAATACTATACGAGAGTAAGTTTTCCTAAATCGAACCAGTAATCCTTTATCTTTGCTAGGTGTTTTTCTTTCCGTTGTACTCTTTATTTTTTTCAGAAAAGATAATAAATATTTTTTGAATTCAACTTCCTCTTTTGCTAAGTTTTGCTCTATATTTTCTGCATCTCCTCTAAACAATATTTCTGATATCTTCCGTAATCTTAATAAGAAAAGCTTTTCAAGTATTACAGAAATTATTTCGGCCTCTTTTAGATAGAGGGCTTTTTCAATGTCCGAAGGAGTCTTGTTGGCTTTTTCCTCTAACATGGCGATGTATTCTCGTGATTTAGAATAAAACGCAAAGTCTATAGCTTGTAATTTATCTGATTCGAGTTCGGCCTCGAATACTTTTACGATCTCGCTATAAGACATTATATCAATAATATTCAGCAATTTACACTTAAGTCTTTACCCTTTCCACTTCAGCTCCATTAGCTAAGAAATATACAAAAGCATAAAAGGGGACTTCGAACAAGCCACCGCTTGTGGGCAAGTCTATGTTTAGCACTTTTCTAGGAGGATTTTTAAATGATATTTTCACTATTTCAGATGGAAAAATTACTGCATGTTTTTCAATATTGAACTCTTCGAGATCTTGATAGCTTAAAATGGCAACTTTCATACCTGTTTTCCCATGAATAGATTCTGGCAGTCTTATTAGCCTCTTTATGTCTATAGTTACTCGCTCGTCAATTTTTACTCCCTCTTCTTCTGTTATGAAATGGAAGATTTTCTCCCAGCTATCCGGATCTATAACTTTACCAAGATATTCTAATTCAGGTGGAACGGCTTCTAACTTCCTTACTACTTCATCACGAATCGATAATATTTTCTCAATCTTCCTAGATGAGAGCCCTATCTTTTTGAGTTCTTGTTCTAATATATTGGAGGAGAAGAGATTATAAAGAGCTCTCATTATTCTCCCTAACCAAGCCGGGGCTCCATAATCTAGAGTATAAACTGGATATAGCGAAGATCGAACTGGTATGAAAAATCTATAATCTACTCCTACTCCTCTTATATAATCTGAGATTTCTCTTCTGGAATCTTGATCCAGTTTTAAAATATCTTCTTCATCTATATGTACATGAAAGCCTCTATGCCCAGAGAATGTTATTACTAATTTTCTTCTTGAAAAGCCGAAATCATCGATTAAGAAATCTATCAGTTTCAAAGCCTCATCCTTAGCCACAGAGAGGCAGGTTTCACAAATCCAAGTCTCTCTTTTAATTCTTTCACTTCCACATTTATAACAAGTTTGAGGCGGGACTCCCCATCCAGATGCACCACAATTCAGACAAAACCATTTATCATGTAGTTTTTTACAAGGGGTATCTATGTGATCTACATCTATATCAAAAATAAGTTCAGCGCCTAACCATTCTTTCTCATTCATATTACTAGCTGCCGGGTACTCATAATAGGCCGAAGAGTAGAATACGTGGCGCGGCGTATTTTTTCGAATATGCGATATTAGCTCTTCTTCATTACTAAATGCTATATGTCTATGCATGTATTCTTCCTTTCCAAAATAAACAAAAGCGAATTCGCGCTGGGGAAGCGATTTAGGAATATGAACTTTTGCATTTCTGTAATATTTGGAAAAAAGCCTTTTAAGATATTCGTTTTTTCTCCACATTTTTTCTCTTTTTAGCAATTCCCTTTCTATAATAGTACTGAAGTGGATGTTTTATATTCTTACAGCTTTTTCCGTCATCTCTACATAAACCATAACTCTTCATATTTTCACATTTAAATGGAGAATATCTTATTCTTGAACCTCTCAAACCAGCAATATGTTCTATTTGATAACGGGCTATATTTTCACTAAAATCAGGAGAGGATCTAAATATATCAAGCACTTCATCTACTGTTTTCCCTATGTTAAGTAGGAATGCTGCAAGGGCAAATCGTCCGACATGTGGAATGTTTTTCCCAGCTTTCGTGGCATTTAGCAGGTTAATAATGCAGGGAGGATATGCTTCTTCTCCATAATCTAAGGTTTTCCATTTCTCAATTTTAACCTTATACTTACTCCAAGAATTTCTAATTTTTTCAATCCAAGGTAAGAACACAGAGAAATCATCTACTTTCATTTTTTTACTTAGACGATTTAATATGTATATCTTTACAGCTTCTTCTAAAAGCCTCACTACGTCGTGTCTAATTAGTAAAACTTCGCCATTCTCCAGTATTCTATTCGATAACTTCCACGCCGGGGAATGTTCAGGAATATGTGAAAGATAGTCTCTAAAGAAGAGTCTGAAAGTATATCCTTGAAACTTACCGTTTTTCCTAAATATTATTTTCCAACCAAATGTATTAGAGGCTAAGTACAGAATTTTTTCTGAAGATTCGTTTCTAAGAAACAAGGACGCTCTTTTCGATTCTGCTATGGCGTATCGCGTGGAGAGAAGGGAATCTCCTATATTTCCCACTAATAGTAATGCCGTAGGAAAAGATAATATTTCTACGTCGAGATCTTCGTCGAAGATGGGCGGGATCACTCTCCTCTCTATAGCGGCGTTTATTCTCAAATAAGCTCTTTCCAAGACTTCTTCTCCATATCGGGTTTTAAAATCCTTATAATCAAATTTTAATTCTTTTACATATTTACGAGCATCTTTTGAAAATGGATACTTGGCTAAATCCTCTTTTGTGAAAATAAGATCCATTTTACTTTTCTACTCCTCCATTCGAGGAGCTAAGTAATACGTTAGTCTGCCGCCTCCCGGTAATTCGAAGGTTAGCGATAAGGGTTTATTAGATGCGAACTGAAGTAATGCAGCATCAGATAATGGAGTCGCTTTTTTAACCATATCTGATAGTAAGCTTAAGCCATATATAGCAGAAGAAGGCTCCACGATTTCATATTCTATTAACGAGCCGTTTTCTAGCGAGAACTTAGCCTCGAATTCTCCTCTATCGCTTCTAGCTGATAGAGATAGGTAGTCTTCTTCTCCTCTAAATTTAACGCTATCACTTATTAGAGCGACGTCGTTTAAGGCGTCTTTTAAAGTATCGCTTAACATTTTTGCTCTTACAGTAAAAGTTACTTTAGGCGAGGGAAGCTCTTCTCCAAAGATGTCTAGAAGAGGTATAGAGAAAGATCTTTCTGCTCTGCTCAGAATGACTATCTTGAGGCGTTTCTCGCCAACCTCGAAGACAACTCTTTCATCAGCTTTCCCTCTTTTAATTATCTTATTTAGCTCGTCGAAGTTTACTCCTATTTTTACCTCTTCTTCGTCTATTTGATATTCTTCAAAAATCTCAGCAGGAAGCTCTAAATCAACCATGGCTATTCTCGATGGATCCAAGGCTCTTAATTTAAGTCCTTCTTTTGTGGCTACGAAATTCGCCTCGTCTATTAGGGTGGCTAAACTCGCTATTAGGTATTTCCATTCTCGAGCATCCGGATATATGAATCTTAACATGTAGATCCCTTCTCTTGAAATACTTTCATCGTGATATTTATCTCTAGCGAGGAGAATCAAATTAGTTGTAATCATTGCACAAGCGTAAACGCGCAAAGCTTAAATAGAGAAATTATATGAAGACTCTAAAATCTGGTGAAGAAAGTGAAATATTGTCCTCGCTGTGGTACTCTACTCCTACCTAAAAAAAAGAATGGAAAAACTATACTTGTATGTTCTAAATGCGGATACTCGGAAGAAAATAAACCCGATAAAGGATACCGTGTTAAAGGTAAGATCTATCACCATCCTTCGCAGAAGATATATGTAGCCGAAGAAAGAGTGCTCTTACCGCGAACTAAAATTATATGTCCTAAATGCGGAAACAATGAAGCTTACTATTGGATGCAGCAAACAAGAAGTGGAGACGAGCCCATGACGAGGTTCTTTAGATGTACTAAGTGTAATTATACATGGCGAGAATATGAGTAATCTAGCAAATCTTCACTAGTTCTTAAATACTCACGTAAAACTTAAATCCGACACTATCTACAAACTATGTGGGCCGGTAGCTCAGGGGAAGAGCGCCCGCTAACAGGCTCTGCCTGTCGGGAATGGCAAGTACCCACCCAAATTGCGGGAG
>QMRG01000008.1 GCA_003649235.1 Thermoprotei archaeon
AGGCTTCGTCCACGCATCCTTCAGTTCCTACAGCGTATTTGTAGAGTTCATCGTATTGGAGCGCGATGCAGGCGTAGTCGTTTGGATCGCATTGGGCTGGACGCTGGAAGCCGTTCTGCTGACTATTAGGTTGGGCGGCGCTCACTTCTTTAACACCTCCTTAACGTGGTTCAGGCTTTCATAAATTAGGTCTCTCATGTCTAGGATGCAATTCAGGAATCTTTCGGGATCGCCCGCCGATTCCTGCTCACAAGCCTCGAATATCGGGTATAGCAACTCTGACGGCAGGCGACCTCTCTGGGTGCATGCGGGAGGGTCTCGGCAGAAGGATCCAATCAGATAGGAGTAGAGTTCTTCGTCTTTCATGACTTGGCACGTGAAGTCGGTTGGATTGCATTGTTGCTTAAGCCAGCATTCTTTATCCCACGGTTGACAAGACATCATCTACTTTCACCTTGCTAAGGTCAGCGAAATTAATTAATGTTGTTAGTCGGCGCGCCTCAGTAGCCTTCTGGCTAGCTTGCGCTTATTCTCTAAGTCGTATGACTCCATCGCATGGAAGAGTATGCCGTTGTGGTTGTTTGTCAGCTCGTAGTCTCTGAGGATCCTGCGTTCGCGCTTCAAGATTGCTTGGGCGGCCTGCTTCGCCCTGACGACCACCGCTAGGATTCCGGCTAGTACTGCCACCAAGCCTATTACCACCCAAGTCTGGAGCGGGATTCCGAGGAACACCGGGACCGCTGGCGAGTACTTGATTTCAACGCTTTCTATCGAGGCATCTATCGTAATCTGGGTCTCGTTAGTGTATTCCTTGGTGCCGCCGGTGTGGGTTATCGTGATATTCTCAAGCTTGTAGGTGACCAGGTTCTTTGTGATTTCTTCTGGAAGGGTTAGGTTGACCTGCGCCGTGTCATCACCCTTCATTACGTAGAAGAATACCGGCGCTTGAAGACCGGTTATGTTAGCGGTTACTGGACTTGTCGTGCTCGCCCTAAAGGTAGCGTTGAACGTTATGGTTCCCTCTTCGGATCCTATTATTACGGTGACGTTGACTTCATGCCATGTTGACGTGTCGTTTAGCCAGATATCTACCGTGTTGGTCGTGTTGTATCTTATCAGCTGTGCGAGCCACGCTATCGGTCCTTTCGTTATTATCAATGCATCGAAGTCAGTAGCGGCTTGAACCGTTACGTTAACCCATCCAGTAGAGTTTGTGGTCGCGGTAGCAACTATATCCGAAGAATTGGTTATTATGACTTCTAGTCCGGATATCGGCTCACCGTTCTCGTCAAGGACGTTTACAACTATAGTTGTGGGCCAGGTTGTTTGCGCGGCGGCTATTGGTAAGGCTACTAAGAGAACCGCTAACAGTACGGGAAGTATTTTCCAGTTCATTCTGGCTGAATGCGCTGTAAGACCGTATATAAGAGTTCTTCACCCAGACGTTAGGGTGGGATTACTATTCCGAGCCCTGATATGAAATCTTTGTAGTAGGGGTTGTATCTTTTGGCGACGTTTTTCTCGAAATCCATGAAGGCGTCTCTTAGGCTTTCCTTTGATTTGGTCTTCATCCAGTATTCGACGAATTGTGTTGCTATTCCGGATGCTACTGCGGTGCTCATGCTCGTCCCTGATGCGTAAGTCAGCCTTTCGTCCTTTTCCCATGGAGCTAGGTTTGAGAAACTGCTTCTTGCGGAAAGTATGCTGACGCCTGCAGCCACGAAGTCTGGCTTCATTCTCAGGTCTACCGTGGTTCCCCAACTACTGAATGGAGCGATTTTGCCGGTGTAGGGATCCGCGGCGCCCAGGGCTATAACGTCTTCGTGAACTGCTGGGCTTAGGATTTTGAATGGGAGGTTGCCTTCGTTTCCAGCGGCGGCGAAGACGAGGATGCCTTTCTCCGCTAGTGATGCGGCGGCTACGCTGATCGGGTCTGATCCATCGCTGTTTAGAAGGGCTCCCCAGCTTAGGTTTACGACTTTTATGCCTAGCCTGTCGGCGTTATCGTAGACTATTTGGAGGGCGTCTAGGACCATATCGGTTCCGGCGGTTCCGTTCTTCCAGAAGGCTTTCACTATGAAGAGCTTGGCGCTTGGGGCGAATCCCACGAAGTCTCCAACTTGACGGCCTGCGATTATGCCAGCTACGTGGGTTCCATGGCCACATTCGTCGGCGAAAGCATATTCTCCATATCGGTCTTTAATGGCTTGATCCAAGGTGAGAAGGTCTTCTATTGTCCCGTTCACGCCCACTATCCAATGGAGGAATTCACCGGATTCCGCTGAGACGTAGAGGACTGTCCAGATTTCGAGGATTGCATTTTCGAAAGCTGGATGAGTGTAGTCTATGCCAGTATCTACTACCGCTACGACTACCCCACTTCCGGTAAACGAGCCTCTGCCATGTAGCTTGAAGTTTATTGAAGGCGATTCTGGCTCCGGCCCGTATTGCACGATGGGTGTGAACGCTGTCATAGGCTTCCAAGCCTTGGCACCTAGAGATGGGACGTATCTTTGCTGAGTTTTGCAGATTATGTTTGATCCAAATTTCCATACCTTGAGGCATTTGTCAACTGATGCTGGGTTCACTACATAGCGTATTTCCGTCCCGCCTATTTGGGGCGGGGGGTTGACGAATGATGCTAGGGTTATCCACGTGATAAGCAGGGCTAGGGCCAGCCCTAAGGCCCCAAATCTACGCCCTGCGGAGGATTCTTCTATATCTCTTAAGACCCTCCTCAATTGAGAGCACCTCCATTTTCTTGACTGGTCTATGGCGGGAGGGCATCAGGGCTAAATCATATGCAGAGGATAAGCTGACCATGAATCCTAATGCTATCATTAGCTCGGGGAGCAGTTGGTATTCCAGTTTGCCCATGTAAGACGCGCCGAATAGCATTATCGCGACTCCGAGGACGAACTGCATCAGCTCAGCGCCGACATCCAGCCCGGATAGGATGGGCGGGAATAGCGATCGACCTTTCGCTAGGAAGTAAACGTCTTCGAATTGGTCAAATGATGCTATCAGCAGTATGACGGATACAAGAGGAGATATCCTAAACCACGCTATACTTAACAGTACTAGCAATACGCCAACCAGCAGGTTTATGGCGGCGAAGAACGTCTTTAACATTCCTCATTCTCGGTTGCTCAGTTGACTCTAATCAAGGTTTCGTAGATTACTCCGCGGTTATTTCTTCTTCTCCTGGTGTCATGAGGGCTATCACGATGACCCCGACGGCGAGCAGACCGATTATTACGTATGCGATCCAGCTGATGAATTCCTCGAATTGCGCTAGACCTTGGGCCGCCAGCATGCCTCCAAATATGAGCGGTATTATTCCCTTCTGGACTAGGTAGAGGGCGAGTAGCGAGATGCTTATGCCGAACACCCAGAGGTATATTTGTGCGTTT
The DNA here is from genome assembly GCA_003649235.1 of Thermoprotei archaeon. Lineage (GTDB taxonomy): Archaea > Thermoproteota > Thermoprotei > Thermofilales > B69-G16 > B69-G16. The sequence goes on from QMRG01000008.1 coordinate 3,414, forward strand.
CCTGTGAGCTTGCCTTTCTTTATCAGATAGTTACCGAGCATCAGCACCGCGCTCATGAAGAGCATCGCGAAGGCTATCATGGCCACCGATTGCGCTGAAACATAGCCGAAGGTCATCGCTATGGCGATGATGATCGTGAATAGGACAGCGATGAAGGCCACAAATGTTTCAAAGCGGGTGGCCTTACCACCTCTGGCTCCTCGAGCTCCTCTTGTCGGCTTCTCAATTTGATGGAACGGTAGTTCGGCGAATTCCTCCTCCACTATGCTAGTTAATGCCCTCCTCTTTCGCATCGGCTTCGAGTTTTCTTCAAATGTATTTAAGTCGTACGTAGCTAAACTCTGCGCAGAGCCCGGCGTCTTCTTTCTTTAATAAATTCGATGGCATGGGCCATTTTTTGGGTTTCTTCACGTTCCCCGGTTGCGGGGCTTATGCTGTTTTCTAGGCCGACGTATCTGAGGACTCTTCTTGCTACTGGCGCTTTTTCGCTTGGCTCTGCCGGCGGCGTTATTGGCTGGGTTATCCGACGTTTGATGTATTGCTTTTTCTTTCGGTGTGCGAGTTTTTCTTGTATCAGGTTGCCGAAGAATACTGAGGCGTTGTGGAACATGTGGTAGGATATTGCGACTGCGCCGTATTCGAATCCTCTTAGCCAGACGAGCATGTAGAAGACTCCTGATGCGAGGAATGAGCCGGCGAGAGTGATCATGTTTATGATTGCGAGTTTCTGCTCATGGGGGCAGACTTCTAGAGTTGCCACGGCTCTTATCGGGTGGGAGAGAGCCCATCCGATCGTGCCTACCCATGCTAGGAGCGGATGTATCATCAGGGGAACTCCCCTGAACACTATCTCCTCGACGAATGGCGCTATTAGGATCACGAATATGCCGGTGGCGTAGAGGTGGGTCAGCTGGCCGAGGTAGATGCTTTTGGGTATTAACGGGGAGTATGAGAGAATTGTTTGGTGTTTTGGAGCTTTTCCGGTTTGTTTTAGGAGACATTTTCTCACAACGTAGTCGTCTACTATGCTGGCTACTAGGGTTGGTATGAGGTCTAGTATCACGAATAGTGGCATGAACTCTACGAATGCTAGGAGGAAATCCGTGAATGTCAACATGTCCTCAGCGCCCTCCGCCGCTTCTCGATCGCCGACTCAGGATATAATTCTTCCGGGCCCCAAGTCGCGTTTAGGAATTCCTCTAAGGCAAGGGCTTGGGCTTGCTGTTGCTTTGGGAGGATTTCTTTGATGTGGCCTGTGAGTATGAGTAGGCTGTGTATCACGGCGAATAGGGATATTACCGCGAAGTATATGTAACACCATGCGAAGGGGGTTGCCCTTAGGAATAGGTACTGCGTTACGCTGAGGCCGAGCAATACTATCGATGAGGCTAGGATGTAGTGTGGGGGAGGCATGCCGCGCCTCCTGAAGATGATGTTTACGGCAAAGTAGTCTACCCAGATTAGGCTGACCGTCGAGAGGCTCAGGGCGTAGAAGATTTCAGGATATCGCTCGACTATTTTCTCGAACTTTACTGGCGGCATTTCTACAATTTGCTTTATTACATCTACTCCCGTGATCCAGCCTATGACGCTTATCGTGTACCATGCGAAGACTATGAAGTTTATCAGCGTGAAGCTTGCCTCGACCACCCTAACCCATGAGACCATGGTTTTCTTTTCACCTCCTCAAAGCCGTCTCGATAGTATGAACAAACCTTTTTGTCCTCTTTTCCGCTTCTTTAAGGCTACTCAACAACATGAACAAATGCCTCTCGAATGCAACTGTTTCTTGCCCGTATTTTGTCGTGAACCCGCGTATGACTATCTCAAGGGGGCCGCTTGGCAAGTCTGCGGAGATTACGACTACTGGCGTGTGTATTCTCTTGGAGAGGTATTCTGATAGCGCGGATGCAAACGGGTCTTCCGCGAGGTCTGGCGCGTGTTGTTCAAGGAACTCTTTTTTGAATGTTTCATGGGCGGCGTCTCCTCCCCAGATATGTGGGTCTAAGCTGACCTGCCTGCGGAAGAACGGTATGTTGAGGGCCTCGCATATTCTCTCGAGGATGGGTCTAAGCTTTTCGCAAAATGGACAAAATGGCGATTCCTGGAGAGTGACTTCCACCAAGCTTCAGCCCCCCTGCTTTTTCCCCGACTCGAGCATTTTTCGGAGGTCTTGGAAGTAGTTGGGGGATACTAGGTCTCTCCAGATTAGGTAGAGCCTAGTTCCTTCGGGCTGTTTTATGGGCTGGGTCTCGAGGCGTGTTGGAAGGATTGGTCTTAGGCTTGTGGAAACACCGTGATATTCTACGAAGCTTCCTCTCGTAGACCATGAGGGTGTCGGCGGTGGTGGCGGCTTGACCCCGCGTTTTGGTGGCGGCGCTTTCTTAGACAGCAACTTTTTGATTCCGAGTATTATCCTGAAGATGAACTGGACGGCTGACATCATTGAAGATTGAACCATGCGTTACTCACCTCCCGTGTAGACTAGGTATTGCCTTCCTTTGCGGTCGGTTCGAAGCTCGGCGTAACCTTTGGATATCAGGATTGAGCAGGCATGCTCGAATTCTCCCCTCTGTTCCTCGGTCGTTATTCCAAGTCTCCTTGCCGCAACTTCCTTCTCTATCTCCCCTTCCCTGACGAGCATGTTGTATAATGGTATGACGAGGGCTGGGACGCCGAAAATAAGGTCAGGAGGCGGGGTTACTGGCACGCTGGGGGAGGCCATGGCGGCTTCTTCCCTGAATCCATGTGTAGCCAGCATAAGCGCGGCTTCGCTTTGCATTATTGCCTCTCTGAGGCCTGGAAGCGTTTCACCTTTTTCGGTCTCTATCGCGTAAAGGGATTTGAGGGCGGTCTCCCATTCGTTTGCATGTACGCATCCTCTTATGAAGGATATTGCTTGGAAGACTGGTTTCAAGCTTTGAACTATTTCGGTGATCACTCCGCCCGTTGCTTTGACAAGCATCCTAGCGTTGATTTGGGTTCTTATCGCGTGTTCAAGGTTTGAGAGGAGTGAGAGTATTCGGGGTTTGAGGTTATCCCTCCCTTGGCTAGCTTGCATCAGAAGCTTCTCCAGCTGGTCTAGTATCGCGGTTGTTGATGCTTGTGAAACACTCATCGCTAGCCACCTTCCTTTGGACCCGGTAGTTTGACCTCGGTTGCTTCCATAACGGCTTTCAAAGATTCTCCGGCTACCCTGATTCTTTGCGCGAAGTCTTGAAGGGTGTCTAGTGATGAACGCGCGATTGCTTTCGCGCGTTCGGAGAGTTCGGTCTGGGTTTCTAGTTGCGCTATTTTCTCTCTGTAGCTCGAGAGAAGTCTCTCGAACTCTTCTCTTAGGTCGTAGAATTGCTTGGCTAGCTTCTCGACTCTTTCATGGGCTTCTTCCATCTGTCTTCTGTAGAATTCCGCCATGTTGATGGCCATTCTCGCGTTTCTGCTTTCTTCCTCGGCTTTGATTTGCGCTTTCTGAAGCTCGTAAGTGAGGGTTTCGGTTATATGTGATAGCTCTCTGAGTCTTTCTGCCTCGCTTATTCTTTCTAGGCTTCTTACGTGGTATTTGTCGGTGATTAGGGCGGCTGCATCGCCAGCGGCTACCTGGTTTAGGTTGAGTATGTCGTCTACGGCAACCACAAATTCTCCCGTGTCGATCCTATACTCCTCGAAGACGAAATCCACTCCTGGCATTTTCAGGAGGTCTACATATGGTGTTGCGAGACCTAGGACGACCATTGGGTACGTGTACGCCCCGATTTCACCGCGCCTAAGCCTAGCCCTCCCAAAGAACATGCTGATTCCGAGCTTGAATCTGATCGCGGTAGTTGGCATTTTGTAATGGTAATCCGTGTAGTTTCCGAGCCACTCTACCCCAACTACCTGCCCCTTGTATCCTTCTAGGAGGTCGAAAAGAGGTATGCCATAGAGGCTTTCGAGCCCGGCGGTAAACGCTGGAGGAGCTTGCATTAAGTCAACTCTTCTATGAGAATCGAGTCTTACTGGCAGTTTTTCGCTAAGCCATTTCTTGAATTCTGTTAAAAGATCCTGCGCCATTAGGTCCCGCCCCCGGCTTCAAGCTCTTCAGAGCTGAGAGGTTGTCCCATATCCGATTTCTCCTCCTCTCTTGGGGGTTTGAGAATTCCTGCTCGTTCTAGGCTGGCAATGTACTCGTCTAGCCCGGAGGTCAAGTGAGCAAGTTGCCTGCCTAGTTGCTCTACTTGCCGGCTTATTCCTAGGAGCCTGGACTCCAGTTCTTCCATTCGCCTAACGTATGGTGTCACTTTTTCGAGGACGTGTTTGGCAAGCTGATCGGCTACTGGCGTCAACTTTTCTGATATTTCCTTGCCGATGCGTTCAGCGTCTATTTCGAGGCGGGGTTCGAGTTTTGTCAGATTTTCTTGAACTTCGGAGAGCTTGGCTTCTAAGGTGCCGCTTAGGGAGCTTATTGATGACTTCACCGCGTTGACGTATTCTTCCAGCTTTTGGTTGGCTTTTTCAATATCTGCGGAATATGTCGTCAAGGCTTCTTTTACGCCGCGCTCCACTTCGCTTCTCACCATTTGCCGCATCTCGTCTGATATTGTCTTGTATGCGGAGGTTATGGCGCTGTTAATTGCTTCCTTTATGATTTCGGTGGTGAAACTGTCAAGTTTCCGCTCGAGGAGCGTGAGCTTTGTTTCAAGCGGCTTGATCCTGCCATTGATTATCCTTTCTTCGAAGAACATTATGAGGCTCTGTATTCCGGATGGGATTTTCATGCCGCTTTCAGTTAAGGCTGTTTTTGTCTCGCTCATGTTTAGGCACCTCCTCTCCTAGCCATGAGTTCTTCCGGTCTTCTGCCCGAGCGCTTTAGCGCATACCTTAGGTACGTGTTAGGAACTCTGACTGGCTTGAGGTTTTGTGGAATGTAGGGTTTTTCTGGAGGTCTCGCTGTGGCTACGCGGTATATGCAGTATGCGACTGTGAAGGCGCCGCATACGGATATCATGGTGGCGACATTGGAGGCGAGCTGATAGGCTTCGGGCGGCATCTCTTTGGCCAACCAGAGGGCGTATAGTCCGATTATCATCATGACTATTACGCCGACGGCTATTGCGATGTAGTCCGTTCGGTAGAGTTGCACCTTGGCCTCCCCCAGCATTTTTCGGAGCGCTAAAATTCATAAATCTATTCCTAGATTTTTGATTCGGGTTTCGTGATGGTGGATTTGGCGTCGATACTAATGGGTGTGGGGGCTGGCGCTTTACTTGGATTCGTGGTAGGCTTCGCGCTTCGGAAGATTTTGGGCATTATCATGTTTGCTATCGGCGTATTTGTCATGGGGTTGATAATTCTGGTTCATAACGGGGTTGCTACCGTTAATTTCGATGCTTTGCAAAGGCTTCTAGCAGACCTCTTCTTATGGGGGCTGAAGACAGGCAATCAGGCGATTGACAACGTTTTCAGCGGGACTCCTTTCACGATGGGGTTGCTCGCGGGTCTCGGCCTTGGCCTGTTTAGGTCGGGCGGGCTTAAGTTTCTTGAATTACCTATGAGAAAAGTGAGACGGGTGTTGAGGATTGCTGAAGAGGGGGAGTAAGCTTCTCTTAGCGGTGGCCGCTGAAGCCGTTAAGCTGTACTATAAACTTGAGGATGCGAAAGTTTCGGACGTTCTAGGCCCCGTGCCGAGGCTTCCGGCGCCGAAAAGGAAGCTCGTTTTAAATGGGTTCGGCTTCCCAATAAAGCTTGGAGAGGATGGCGAAGAGGTTCCGCTTTACGCCTGCTTGATATACGTGGCTGGCCGCTTGGTTCTCGGGAAGAGCCCTGAGGAGCTTGCTCTCAGGCTTGGCGAGAGACCTGATAAGGCGAAGGCCATGTACGAGGAGGGGGTTAGGTGGGCGGCTAAGCTCGCCTATCTGACTACTAGGCTGGCATATCTAGCTAAAAATGAGAAGGTTCGGGATTTGGGAGTCAAGCTTATGTCCGACTCGATTTGGACTGCATTATCAATATATTCTACCACGAGTGGTAATACATCGATGTACGGCTTGTTCAGGAATCTTTCCAAGGAAATTTTCGACGCCCCTAGCGAGAAGGAGGCTGAGAAATTGAAGAAAGAGCTTGCGATGATACTCAGCGACGAGGAGGCTTTGAAGAGCGTTATGGAGGGTGAGCCTCTGCCAGCAGTCGAAGAAGGGTCAGAGACCGAGCCAGCAGGCCAGACAACCAACACCGCAGAAAACGATACAGATGGTTCTAGTAGTCCTCTCGCAGAGATTAGGAGGGCCTCTCTGAAGATTAGGAGAGCCTCCTATGGGCTTAGCGAGGTCGCCAGGCAGATGGAGGAAACCTTAGGCTTAGATTCTTCTTAAGGCTCTCCTCCTAGTAATCTCTTCCGGTTCTGAGAACCTTATCGCTCTATAGTGAGCCGAATAGCCGCGTGGATATGCTGACCTGAGGGTTCTCCGCCGCTTTGGCGGTAGCAGGGCTTCTAGAGCTGACGGCGGTGGCGCTGTTACGCCGGGGGCGCCGATGATCGCATAGGCTCCTAAGAGGAGGTTTATCGCCGGCGGCACCCAGTATATCCAGTAGGCTACCAAGGTGTCGAATAATGCTCCCGTGATGCCCCAGTAGATTAGGAAGCTCGATAGGAGAGTTGCGGAGCCGATTGTCATTACGATGGTTGCGGTAGGCGACCGCCCGGCGCCGAAATACCATCCTAGGAAGCCTAGCGCGAGGGCCACGGGTATTAAGTAGACGAGATAGGCCATGTACGGCTCTAAAGCGTTGATTATGTCGGATAGTCCTCCCTGATATGCGTCGATGGCCATTATGAGTAGATAAGCGGCGAATACTAGGTATATGCCTCCGGCCAAGAACATTAGAAACGGTGAAAGCCTCTCAAGTAGACTTTTTCCTTTCATACCCAGCTGAGAAGTGCTAAGACAATCAGGATTATAAAGGTTATTGAGCCAGAAATTAGTTTCCTAACTGTAGCTGACGCTAGGAGGTAGGCTCCGACTATTAGGAGTTGCGCGTGCCATACCTGGATTCCTATGAGTAGATGAGCAAAGAGAAGAATTAGGGATGCCACAATCAAGGTGTAAGCGAAAATGTTCAGCATGAGCCGCGGCCTAAGCTCCAACTCTAACGTGAGGGCGTCTTTGGGAGCTTGTGCGGATTCCAATTTGGATTCTAGAATGGGATTCAGGGAACAGTAGGGCGCCGCTAAGAGCCTATCATTCCGTATTCTCCTGAGCCCTCGCCTCATTTTCTCTCAGCCTCCTGATAAGCTCTCTCCCACCTATCAAGAACAGCTCCATAAGGATTCTGGCCATCTCCGAGTACTCTCTCGCGGCAATTGGGTCGTTCAGCTGGGTTATCGACTTTTCAGACGCCTCCATCAGCCGATACGCGGCAGAAATCAGATGTTTCATCATACACCATACTTGTCCTTTCGGGTTTGATACGCCTAGGCGTTTCATTATCTGGACTCTGGTGGATCGGATGGTGGCTATGAGTTCGCCTATCGTGGGGACTTGGTTCGCCGGAACGTCGTAGAGTGTTTGGAGCAGGTGCTCTTCGGCTTGGATCAGGTTGGCGGCGGCCCAGAACAGCTCCTCGTCCACGGAGAGCGCTATCTTCTCTTTTAATTCTTCGGGTAATTCCTTTTGTGATGGGGTTTCCTGCCTCAGCATGGCTCTACACCATAGTTTTCGTCTTCGAAGCAGTTGTCTATTAAGTTACGCTTTCTCCTGATTAGCTCGAGGAGGCTTTTTCTTCCACCGCCGTTCGGCTGGTAATCCGGTTCGTATTCGGCTGAAGGCCACTCCTCTGCAGGTGTGAGTGACGCATTAGTTTCGCCAAACAGACCGTTATCGTTTTTTATTCGGCGGAGCCGCATATCCAAAAAATGGATGCAGAAGAAATTATTAAGAGTTTGTCCACCTGACAACTGATACTTGAGTATCAGTTTAGTTCGCGTAGGACTCGTTTACGTCTAGCCAGAATGCTTTTCATTAAGGGTTTCTTTTTGATCAGGCTTGCTGTAAAAGCTATCAACGCGGCAACAGAGACTGCCAGACAAGAGACTGAGACTAGTAGGTCGCCTGCGGGTGGGGCTGGAGAAATTTCAACGTATTCAACGGAAATTTTGTATGCGTCTCCGCTTTGGTTTCCGAATTCGACTTCGATCCGCGGCTTTTTCAGAATGAACTTTGCGCCATACATCTCTATAGTCACGTTTTTCAGCTCGTATTTCTTTGAGTCAAACCATATTTCTTCTGGGAAGACGAAGGTTGCGCTTGCTTCATTATCTCCGTAGAAAACTACGTTGGTGGTGTAGTTGCGGATGCCGTAGGCGCCGTTGCTGGTCAGGTTTGCTTGGAACTCAACGTTTTCAACTCCTTCAGATTCGACATCTAGGGGGAAGAGCTTTGATGCATTGAGCATTACATAGACTGTCTGGCCTGGAGATAAAGACATGTTAGAGAAAGCGATGACATTGCTGAATTCCACGATTAAGAGATATTTGACCTCTCCGCCAACTTCTATGAGGAAGGATGCCCAACCGCTACTGTTGGTAGCCGCTTCTGCCACCAGGGCGGTGCCGTTGACCAGCAGAACTGTGGCATCTTGCACGATGTTTCCTTGCTGATCGGCAACTCTCACATTTAGTTCCGCTGGAGTTGCATACACAAGTTGTGCCGCGGCGAGAATCGCTAAAAACATCAATAGAAGATAGATTTTGAGCCTCATGTTCTCACCTCCCCGAAACCGTTTTCTAGAGTCCTCCTCTTCCTACTTTCTAAGGTCATCATCCATTTCTTCCTCATTCTGATTATGAGGAGGAGTGTTGCTATGATAGCTACTATTCCGGCGGTCGCAACTATAATGATAGCATATGGAATAGCTGGAGCTTCAACCTGCATCAATGCTGTTGTGACAGTATACCCCCACCTATCGGGGCTTCTCCAGATTCCATAAAGTATGTATGATCCAGGCTGGAGGTCTTCTGGAACTTTGAAGCTGTGGTTATCATTCCAGTCTGCTAGTGTTCTCAGCATGACTTCTCCCTCCGTATCCCATAGCTCGAATCTCGATTCTCCGAAGCTTACCGGCTCGCTGAAGTTGAGGAGCCTTACCTCATCACCAGGTCTAACGGTTAGACCTGCTATGGACTTTCCATTCACTTCGAAGGACGGAGACCAAGGAAGTTGCGTTCTGAAAGATAAGGTGACGCCGTTAATCGCGTCTCCGCCAGTAAGGATTATCTTGTCGAGGGTGTAGCTATATTCCGCGGAACCTTTGTCGGCGTAGACCTCAGCTATGGGGATCGTCATGTTCGACAGCTTGACCTCTAGCCGGAGGCTCGCGTTTGCACTCGAAGACTCTAGTATTCCTGGATAGCTCGCGGTGATCACCGGGGACTGGGCGATCAGGACGCTGACGTTGAAGAGTTCGCCTATTCCAGCATCAAGCTCTATGAAGTGGCCTATATTGGGGGAGCACACGGTTTCTCCGCAGTCCGGGTCGTAGAAGTCCACGGTCGTGTTGCCCTCGATGACGATCGTGTAGTTCACGCCCTTCTCAAGGACTAGGTGTTCGGCGGAAGGGTTGCTGGACAGCAGGTTGCCGGCGGAGTCGTAGACGGCCAGTGAGTAGGTCGAGTTTCTCCCCGGCTCGTCGGAGAGCCAGGTCAAGTTCAGCTTGGGTACTATCCAGAGTCTGAAGGTGTAGGTCACGTTCTGCGGGAAGACTTTCGGGGTGTTGTCGGCGGGGGATGTCTCGACGTTCAGGGGGATGAATATTCCGCGGTCGGATACGTAGCGCTCATGCGAGACCTTTAGGGAGATATCCTTTATGGTGAGCCACTGCGGCGAGGTGGAATTGGCCGTGAAGTAGACGTTCAAGTTAAGCCGCGCCTCACCACCCTTGAACCGGGCTCCAGGAGTTAAGGTGAAGCTTATCGAGGGCGTGGCCGACGAGGGTATGGTCACGTTCTCCTCCCAAATGGTCACGTTCACCGGCTGAATCACTTCCAACTCTACCACGGCATCTCCGGCGAGATTGAGTCGAAAGATGGTGAAGCTGAACTCGGAGAGCGTGGCGTTTGTCTCCTCACCGCACTCGAAGAAGAAGGTCGTGGCCCTCCAGGTCGAGTATATCTCGCCCGCCAGCCCCTGGGTCGAGTTGTAGATGAGCTCGCCTGTCTCCTCATCGAACATCAAGCCGAGCGTCTGGTTAGAGGCGCCTGTGAGCATGAACTCGGATCCCGGCGGCTGAATATTCCAGACGGGTTTGGAGACGGATATCGAGGAGAGCTCCGGGTAGGGTGGCTCCCGGAAGCCCTGGCCCAGACCCAAGCCCTCATTCAGCTTTATTACCGCGAGCGATGGATGCTCCTCCGTGTAGGTGGGATGCTTGAAGACCTGAGCTATCGATGGCGTGATTGAAGTCGATAACAGGAGCATCACTAATACCACAGTAAGGCAGTAGAGTTTTCTCAAAACCCTCCTCTTCCTCTTCGGTCTTTCATTTGGAGGAGGAGGTAGCTGGTGCTCGCCGAATAAGTTGGGTCCATAGACTTTTCTCAATACTCTTCTCTTTCGTATGGCCATTAAAGTATGCTTGCTAGCTTTGTAAATCGCAACGACGCCGACGCCGAGAGCCAATATAATAAGCATAATCCAGACCCAGTTGTGGGCAATGGGGACTATCGTCGATAGCGAGTTGTCACCAATCCAGATGTCAGGGCCAGCATATGCCGTGAGATTAGCTAGAGCTATCCACAGCAAGGGAGCGCGCCCAGAGATGGATGTAGAAGATATGCCTTCTGGAGTTTCTTTCATCCTCGAATTAATCGTATCATTGTTTATCATTATCTGGTAGGAGAAGTTCTTAGCTCTGTTCGCAAGGACATACATTGTTACGTTGAAGGTCTGACCGGGGACAAGAATCTTCGGGAAGGTGGCATTCAAGAGCTTCAATGCTGTTGGAATCACGATAAGCTGGCTCTTACGGTTGTCTATTCCCATATCCTCGTAAGGATGCCTTACGTCAACGGAGACTGAGACTGATCCGGCCCACGGCAACTTCATAGTCTGGTTAATCCATTGCAACCTAGTGACGTTGAAGGGCGTCAAGGAAGCATTAACCACCTGTTTCAAGGTCAGGCTCGAGCGATAAGTCAGGTTCATTATTAGAGTGCCAGGATCGGGGACCGCGGCGGTAGATTCAAGCATTATGTCGATTCCCATAATAGTGTGTTCAGGATACATGACGCCTGGTGGACCGAAGTCTAAAACCCTAACGACTAGTAGAACGGAAATGTCGAGATAAGGCCTGAAGATTAAGCTCTCGCCCCAGCAGATGTTGTTGTCCGGATTCGTGTCGTTCTCATATGCAACTATAGTGAGCTTTGGTCTGAGAACTGCAACACCTGATCCATTGATGAAGGTCTTGATCCAGAACACGTTAGAACCTACTTCAAGTTCGTGGGAAACGGTGTAGGAGGCGATGGTCTTGTTAGTACCTATATCTACCACTTCTATGAGGGCTGTAACGTTTTGCTCTACATTGCTCCATATCTCGTAGAAAATCAGATGAGTTTCATTCCATATTGGCTTATAAGTCCAGAATTCGATATCCTTGGCCCATACTTCAGGTTTGAAGTATGGGCTATACCAAGGCAGGGTCACGACTCTCCAGATGCTGGCCGTAAGCGTGAATTTTTCTGAGAAGTCCCAAACTTCTCCAGTTTCAGGATTCTGAGCTACGAGGTTCAAGTGATAAGTTCCATTAGCCGGAAGCAGGAATTTGGCGAATCCATCTCCATCGGTTGTTGCATTGGCGATTTGTGTAGAGTTGCTTGCATCGTAGATTTTCACATTAGCTCCGGGGTATCCTACTCCATCCTTGTAAACGACTTGAACGACGTACCAGTAGAGGCCACACGGGGAGGGATACGTCCAGTTGCTTCCAGGTGGGGCCGGACATTCGTAGCGGGGTATCATGGTGACGTTAAGGACCTGATCGGCTCCTATGTAGTATTGTATGGGACCGAAGTCGTAGTAGAATGGATGAGTTACTTTCACTTCATACATTCCTTTTTCTAGAATTATCGAGGCTATGCCGTCTTCGTCCGTGTAGAGCAGTACCGTGGCTGTGGAGTTTCTTATCTCTACTTCGGCATCTGGTATTGGTTGGAGTGTCTCTGCGTCGGAGACTTTGATTGTTAGGGTGGCGGTTAGCTCTTCGCTTCTTACCAGTTCGAAGATATAAGTTCTTTCAGGAATTAGGAATGTTTCGACGTGTTTGTGAGCGTAGTCTTTATGCGTGAAGTCTATTTTGTAGACTCCCGCTTCTAGAATGAAGGTGACGATACCTCCAGAATCTGTATAGTTTGTGAACATGGGCGCTGTTTCGTTAGTCACCTCGACCTTAACGCCTTGTATTGGGGATCCTGATTGGGAGTCGATGACTTTTATTACCACTTTTCCAACTACGTCAGGATATCCGACTGGCGCAATCATTCGGGTTATCGTCATGTTTGATACAAGCCAGAGGCTCTCGCTATGCGTGTAGTATCCATTAGCCTCTATGGTCATGAGATAACGGTCTTCAGGTAGTAGGAAGCTTACCCAGCCGGTTTCATTCGTGTAGCTCTGGAACCAAAGGGTGCTGTTCTTAAGTTTGACGAGAGCGCCTTGAACCGGCATAGAAGTATTAGCGTCCAAGACTTGAACCTGTAGGAGGTGAATTTCTCTAATGGATTTCGGTATGAGGGAAACGAATATGGTTAGGTTGTTATCGACGGTGATCGTCTCATAGAATGGGATGTAATCTGGCTCTTTTGAGACCGCTAAACGATATGATCCAGCCGGAATTTCTTCAAAGATGGCGATTCCTTGGGAAGTAGTTGTACTGGTAGCAAAGTCGCCGGAAGATAGCTGGACTAGGGCGCCATCCAAAGGTTCTCCAGTCATAGCGTCTGAAACGTGGACGGTTACTGTGAAGTTCTCAGGTATAGGACTGATTGGATTTAGGGTCAGGTATAAGTAGAATTCACCAGAAACGTAGATGGGCACGGAAGCCGGGTAGTAGCCTTGTAGACTTGCAGTAACGGTGTAGAAGCCTTCATTCAGGGTGAAGTTTGCCCAGCCTTGAAGAGACGTGAAGTCTGTCAATACGGTTGTGGAGTTTTGTACAATGACATATGCTCCTTCAATCGGGTTCGAAGCTTCGTCTAATACTCTGACATGCAGGGTAGCATGCTTGATTAAATGTTCAGGTGTCAAGTACTCTACATATGTCTCGCCCACAATCCAATAGCGTAGCGCATTTAGAATCGGCGTGTATCCGGGCTTAGTAATATTGTATGCATACCACCATTCTTTAATGTTGAGAGTAACCATGCCGCTGGAGTTCGTGGTCCCGACTACAGTTTCTCCTTGGTTCCAAAGGACGACGACCGCTCCTTCGACAGGGTTGAGCGTATCGGCTTCCAAAACCTTTATGGTTACAGTTCCTTCTTCAGCATCGGGTGGCGGGGGCGGCGGCGGGATTGGAGGCGGTGGCACCGGATATGGATAGAGGAGGACTGTTAGGTCAAGGTCTCGGTATACTCCGACGATTCTTGTCTCGCTGGAGTAGCCTAGTTTCTCGACTTTCATCGTGTAGACTGCTTCGGGCAGTCTGAAGTAGGCTCGGCCAGAGGAGTCCGTGTAGTTTACATATGGAATGCCATCGAGGAATGAGACCTTAGCGCCCTCTATTGGCTCGGAGGTGTTTGCATCTAACACCGTGACTGTAACTAAGTGTGTTTCAGGCATTGGTGTGAGCGATATCGCCAAGGTGGTGTCGCGCTTCGTTACGAAATCTGTGATTGCAGGCAGGAAACCATCTTTCTCTGCAACAATTCTATAGTAGATGCTCGAGTCAAGGATTAGAGTTACTTTACCATCAGTTCCTGTGACGCCGGAGGCGACTAGCTTACCAGCCTTCTTTTCGTAAGCGGAGACTTCAACCCCTTCGAGAACCTGATTCGAGGAACCATTATAGACAGTTATGGTCACACTTACCGGCAATTTGGTTTCGACTCGATGGAGATAGATGATGTATGGGTTCTGGCATGGATAGTCACGTAGTATCGGAACCATCTTATTCCACTCAGTGTAATTGAAAGCTGTTGCGGTAATGTTATACTCGCCTGCTGGGATCACGCCGAAATATGCATGGCCTGTAGAGTTTGTTGTTTTGATTAACTGGTATTGTGTCTTGTTGTAAAGTATGACTTCTGCTCCTGCTATGCCCTCTAGGCTGACATCATCTTTTACAAGAGCGCAGAATTCGACATATTTCTTTGTACACGTTATCAGAGTGTCGGCAATATCGTGATCGTCAGCTTCTAATCCTGGATAGTTTGATTCTATGAGCCAGACTTCAGCAGATAAGTGAACATCATGGACTCCGGTCTGGCATGCAAGCTCTCTAGCTTCTGCAAGCAGGTCGCCTATGTCTTCGAAGAAGCATTTGGCGAAATACTGCTTTCCATCTATATTTATGGTCTCCGAGAGGTTTCGGGCGGTGAACGTCTTCCAGCGCTCGGCGTGAACTATCGTTTCATTGACTTCTCGAGTGTAGTATTCGACCCAAACTCTGGTCTTGATGACGGCATAGGCATCAGGTCTTGTGGAGTATACGCAGAACCTAGCTTTAGTTGGGAATGTCATGGAGTCGAAGGAGACTTTCACGCCAGTATTCAGTCCTTCGATACCTTCAACGAGTTCGCCGTCCATGCTGAAACATGACCCAAGAATGTCTAGGATCGGTAAATCATCCGCGTCTGCGTAGCCGTACCAACCTGTTTCACGCCATGTCCAGACGAAGATGTCACCCGGCACTTCTACCTGTTTGACTTCCTCGCGTCCGATGTCAGGGTCATAGCCGTAGATTTTCAGGAAGAGTTTGTCAGGTATCCATGGAAGGTCTACAAGTTCTAGGGATTCGGAGCGGAGCGTTATGTTAAGCATACAAGGTATATCCATCTTGAAAGTGAATCCGCCTCCTAAGGGGACTAGATGACTCTTGATCCATAGACTCGTGTTTAGGTGGACAAAGGCGATGAACGGAGTCTTAGATTCGCTATTGATTGTGAAGGAAGTCGCACCAGCCTCGTTCTCACCAACCATGAACGCATAAGTTAGAGTTGCGCCATCTGGCGTCACGACCCATTCAGCACTCGATTCACGAGAAACGCCATTTATATCTCTCCAAGTGATTTTCGTAGGATTTAATATCTGAACTTGTCTGTCTGGATCGTAGATTACCTCATCATTCCCGATAGTGAGGTATAATTCGAAGCCGGAGGTCTGCTCTACGACATCTACAGGAATCTCCACGTTTATGAACCACGAGGTTACACTCCATGGCACGTAAACTGAATACATCACGATTCTCTGAATGGATATGTCCTTCGGATCGGCTTTCAGAAGCTCAGCTAGGTGCTGGGCGTCAAGCGTGTAGTATAGGCTTTCTAGCTCTGATTTCAGCGTTTTAGCCTGAATCTTTAGGTTAGCTTGGATTTTCTCCCAGAGGGCTTTTACCTTCGGTTCACCCGCCTTAGCTACCTCCATCAGCTCTTCTGATGTGTAAAGTTTCTTGACCGTGACTATCTTATCGATGATTAAGGGATGGGGTTCTAGGTCACCGGGCTTGTCACCTAGGAGGCGGTCCTCGATCGCTTCTCTAATGATATCCTTCACGTGCCAATTACCATACTTGTTGTCACTTGTGTATCCTAGGAGAAGGTATTTTGTCTTGCCTTTGACGTTGAGTTCGAAGACCATCACATATCCGTAGTCTGTTCCATAGAGCCTCCAGAAGGGGGTAACTGGGGAAGCCCATCGCACAAGGCTAGTGATGCCGTTGGCGGCTAGAAATGCGGCACCTGCCGCGCCTGCCCCCGCGCCCCAAAGACTCACTCCTCCGCCGGTAGCGGCCATGCCGATTGCTCTATCTATGGTTACGTCTATCGTCATATCAGCAATGGAGGAGTAGATTACGGCGCCGTCAATCTTCTTGAGGGCGTTCAGCGCTTTTTCGAAGAATGAGCTTTTCTGAGCTTCTGCGAGTTCTTTGACTCTCTTAGCATAGTTGGGCAGTATATCAGTTCTCAATTCCCCGAGAATATCCTCTAAATTGTCTATTGCCTCGGCCACATCTATCACGCCCTCGCGGCGTGCCCGTTCAACCCATTCGGCGGCATTCCTAAGCTCTTCAATTCTCTTTCTATATGCTTTTAGTACGGGGTCGTTTTCTAGGAGCTTAGGCCACCAGCTCTCAATATCCACCTTCGCTTTTTGGATAATCCTCTTGGCCTCTTGGATGTCTTTGAGAGCTTGTTCTGCTTGGGCGGCAGAAGTGACCTTGACTTTGACCGAATAGACAGCTCCGGCCACTTTCGGGGCGGCTGGCAATGGTTCTTTTACGGTTACTTTTGTTGGCGGTTTTATGATTACTCTTTTTCCTTTTATCGTTGGATACCACTCTAGCCAGCCTTGGAATGTTTCGTCAATAAGGTTCAAGTCTACCCCAACCTCATCGGATATTGTTGCTATCCTCCTCATCTGGTCCATTGTACGTTTGGTGACCAGCGGATAGGTAGTGAGACCTATGCCTGCTGGGATGAGTACCCAAAGTGTGTCCCAGTTGAAGCCTACATTCTGCTGGGATTTGTCGATGTATGAGAAGTCTGGGGAGAAGCTTCCGAAGACTGTGAGGTTGCCGGCCTGCGTCAGAAGGATCGGCGGATGCGGGCCTCCGCTAAGCCCAGGGCCATAAACCACATAACCAGCCCCGAAGGCTAGCGGGACGGCTATCGGAAGATATGTGTATTTGATGATTCCTCTGCCTGTTATGTGGGCACCATGCGGGTATGGTTCGAGTTTGGGGGGTTCAGGCCATTCGCCTGGCTCTCCGCATAGGAAGGTGTAGGGGAGGCATACTTTCGGAGTTGTCCAGAACGTCCCGCCGGGGTCTATCTGACCCATTTTCCATAATTCTCCGTTCTTGACCTCCGGCGGGGTTATATCGACTGTGTAGGGTATCGTCCTCAAGTAGTCTACTTTCAGTCTCACTTCTTTGATAAGATATTCTGTGACGCTGGTTCCAGAGGTGCTGGGCGGCAGGTCTAGGGAGATAGGCATAGAGTTGTTGAAAGCGAAGGATGTCTTGAAGTCGAACCAAGTGTTCAGCCTCACCCTCGGCCCAACCTGCGGGTCTTCGAGAGGCGTCGTCCAGACGTAAAAGACGTGGGTCCCGTTGAACGCCCACTTGCCATTGTCCGAGAATATAAGATATCCTCCTCTAACTATCGGAGGCCGTTTGCCGGGACCTGGACTCTTCGCATCCGGCTGATCCAAGACATAGACCTTGCCCGGAAAGCCCCACAACGAGATAACATATACGTCACCATATTTAGGAGGCCGCTGGAACGGTTCGACTATCTCTAGCACGGCAATGTAAGGGAGTTGTCCAAAGAACCTCGGCCGGTTGCCGGAGAGGTATACATATCCGCGGTTGCGGTTCGAGAAAACCGTCCACTCGTCACCGGAATAAAAGTCGATAAGCTTCACTTCATAAGCTCCGGCTTTAATCCCCAAAATCCTGCCTTCGGGCGTCTTCTTCTCCAGGGGGGAAACCCATTGGGTGGATGGACCTAGGAAACCGGAGGGATAATAAAGGAGGTTAACCCTGCTTTCATTTTTAAAGAGAAGGACCCCCTCTTCTGGGAGCAAAGCTATCGCGTCATACTCACCTAGGTCGTATAGGTTCCCAACCCCATCGACGAGAATAAGGTGCGTGTAAGTTATCCCTCCAAGAACACTGCCAGAAGTTAGTATGGCATATTTGGCGTCTATAGTATATGCATCACGCCGGATACAATGATCCCAAAAGTTTCCTCCCTCCCTTACGTCAACGAATGCAACGTACCAAGGTAGAGGGTTACAGCATAGAGCCATGCCGGTTAGCCCGGCTTGATAGCCGACAACTCTTACCGCTATTGCCCCAAGGTTTGGGCCTTCTACTTTAGAAAGGAAGATCGCTTCATCCCTTTCAGGGTCGAGTCGATAGAATCTGAAGATGGATTCCTCCCGAGAAAAAGTGTATTTGAAAACGACTTTATTTTTCTCCGCATTGAATATTTCATACTCAGGATTAGATCCACCATGATACCTAAAAACCCAAGGCGACGATATGGCAAAAACCATGGATTCTGGGTCGAAATCAAAAACGTAAGAAGCATACATCTTCCCTGCAGAGGTAATGAAGAGATAATCATACCACCAGAATCCGCTTTTGAAGGTATCGCTAATCTTGGCGATGGGTATTAGCCGCATCTCTGCGGGCTCGTCTCCACTTTTTGCCGCAACGACACTCTGGATTAGGGGAGTGAATGAAGTTGATAATACTAGGATTAGGAGGATCAGGCTGAGGACTTTCTGGTTCATGCCTTCCGCCTCCAGCCGGAGACCGGGAATATATAGGCGTTCAGCATCCAGTCTATGGGTCTGAGAACTCTCCGGCTATGCCTCTCCGGGATGGCGTGTCTGACTTTGTAGATGCCCAAGATTACGGCTATGAGCGCGCCGACACCGGCAACTATACCGAGAACTAGCTCGGCAGGCATACCAACTTCTTCAGTCGGAGACTCTCCCTCTTCCCCGAGGCTTGGAACCATGGCTGTGGCCGACGACTGCTGAAGCTCCTCGCCAATCCCGGCGAACTCCGCCTTCACATAGTAGTCAAATTCTCTTCTGTAGAGCTTCAGAGATGCTACGCCATTCTCGTCAGTCCATACTTTTCCGAGAAGCTTCCACGTGGCCATATCGATACTCGTATATATCGAAATCTCCGCATTTGGGATTACAGCGCCGAAGTAGTCCTTTAGCGTTATCTTTATTTCCGCTTCCTTGCCACTAGGCGTCACCTCGATTTTTAAGCTCGATGGAGCGCTGTAGAGGGCGGTCGAGACCCAATTAGCGTAATTTGTCATAGTTCTCGATTTCTGTCTTAGTCCGTCTTCCCATTTGACGAACTTGAAGCCGGATATCTGGTCAGGAACTTCAAGCGTGAAATTTCCAGGATCGAGCCAGAAGATGTCTGACCCAAAGATGGGGATCGAGGTTCCGTTCAGTAGGATGTTTGCCTCAATCGGTATTTCTCTGTGACCATAGGCGTCGAGAAGCATGATCGGTGTCTTCACTAAAGTCGTGAATGAGGCGTTTGCACAGTCGGATAATATCAGCTTTATCACTTGATTGTCTAGCGACAGTATTGCGGTGACGTTCACGGAGAGAATAGCTTTCTGGCTATCGTTTAGGGCGGGTATCAGATAAGCGACTTCAGCCGGCCCGCTTATGATTAAAATCGTCTGGGCTCCTGGCAGTTTTGGATTAGCTTCGCTTACTTGTATCGAGTTGTTGGCGGCTAACTTCCTCTTATTGCCAGCGAAGTCCAAGAACTCTAAGTAGGGCAGGTCGAGAACGATGGATTTATGATCCTCTAATTCAATCTTTGTTCTTACATCAACGCCCAACTCTGAAATTGAGGCTAAAACGGTGTAGTTGTTCGCCGGCAACCAGATGCTGGTCGAGTTGGGAAGAGAGAACCAAGTCCCATTGAAGGCTCGTAAGCTGACAGCGCCTTCAGGATATCGCTGGCCCAGAGGATTGGTTACGGTCAGGATGAAGGATGCGGGGTCATGGATCCTCAATAAGGCAGAACTCGCGTTGAGGGTTATCAGCAGTTCGTCGCCTACAGTTACCCGAGTGTAAGACACGTTTGCCAAAATTGAAAGCGATGCCGGATATGGATTGTCTATCTTCACCCATATCTTTCGTCCATCCGCGGCATGGAGGCGTAAGACCAGCCAATTGTCAGAAGTGTAAAACTTTGAGAAAGACGCGTTAGCGAGCAATAGCCTAGTATTGTAGTATGGATCACAGAAGCTTTCCTCGTATAAGGTCAGGTTAATCACGCGGGGCTCGGTCATTGAGAGAACCTTCTCTAGGATTGTGAAGCCTTTGTAAGATATGGAGACCAGAATTTCCGGATAGTCAAGGGGAATGCTAAGAGACCTCTCCTTAACATATTCACCTTCGAAGAAGGGATACAAGTTAGAGTAATTCAGCACTCTAATGTAAAAGCCTGACTGATGCTCAGATAGTAGCGCGCCACCATCTTGGTTCTGTATTATTATCTTAAGTAACTGGCCTATGGCTTTTACGTATAGCTGGAGGTCTACACCACCTGGCTGGTTGTAAACCGACGTGGGAGTGGAGTGGTTAAAGGCTTGGGAGACCGTCTCGCGGGTTATCGTGATGTTGTCGGCGAAAATGCTGAGTTCTCTGATATTATTGCCGAATGGAAATGCTATTCTCTTAGTTATCCCGTCTTCCATATAGGAAACTATGAAAAAGTGGTCGTTCGTTTGTGAGTAGACGTATTTGTGTCCTGGCTTTATGTTTCCGTAAAGCGTGTCATTTTGGAATGTCTCGTAGACTAGTACAGGATCCTCAGAGGCATTTAGATATATCCTGAAGAAAAGTGGCGTTACGTCGCTTCCAACCGGAATTATTATTGTGTGGTTTCCAACAGTCTTATGGATATCTAATATCATCAAATTTGCTGTTATCACATATACAGTATATGATATGGAGACGTATTCGAAGTAATTTGAGAAAGATTGATCCCACTCATGGCTATTAACAGTGGTGTGGTATAGTAGGTTTCCCTTGGCGTCCCAAATCCAGACATCAGTAGGATCGGACCAGCCCGAGCCGAAGTGATGTAATCCGACACGAGTTATCGTGTTAACGCCTTCTGGAAGAACAAAATCTGCTTTGGGGATGCCATCCTCTATTCTGAAGCTTCCGGCTTCCTGGTCAACCCATCCGACTCCATCTATGTAAATCTTGATGTAATCTGCTGATCCTCCATAACTTGATGGCTTTATTCCAACAGTTATCGTGTTATTCGAGACGGGTGTTCCCCACAGTTCTACTAAAGCATCTTCGGGTAAGTCATCCACAACGATGTTGCTTGATCCAACATATCCTGCATCTTCCAATTTGAATACGACTTCAGGTGGAGCTGTGTCATTCATTATCCGTATCCTAATGTCTACCATTTGCTGGAAGTTGTCTAACAGATATTTGGTCCAAGTTATAGAACTGCCATAACTAGATGTTGAGCCCTTGTAGAGTTCGCCGATTCCATAAGGAACAAAAAGGCTGACACATTGTACTAGGACTCCCTGATGCAGAACTTGTTCTGCACCCGCATCGCCAGAAACTGTTACAGGTTCTGGTGGGCCAAGGTTTTGCGGGTCTAGCTTCTCATAGGTTACTGAAGCACCCCAGCTAGAAGCTGAATACTTCCAGATGCTAGTATTGCCATATATATGTGTCAAGCTAACGGATATCAAGAGTATGCTTTTATCATATAGGGTCTGGTTGGTTCCAGCGTCACCAGAAATTACATCAGAACTTGGTGTCAAGTATTTTTGAAGTATCTTATATCCCGTAGTAGCTCCAATCGTTATAGTGTCGCCAGTTATGTTAGTCCATGCGTAAACCAGAGAAACGCTTGTCACATTAGCGAAATCTGCCCCGACAGGAGAAGGGAGAATCAGTTCTGGCGACATTAGTAGTATTATAAGTAAGGTTAAAGTCAGGGTCGAGGCTACTATGCTTGTCAGCCTTTCCATGTCCCCCTCACCTTCTGACAGCCAAGATGGTTATCCGGCTAGAAGCATTATTACCCATACTTTCCTATAGTCGCTACTTCCATCAAATTTGAAGACATGCGCCGTATTGTTTGTCCAAGTTATTGTGTTTGTTATGTCCCAGCAAGCAACCTTCTTCCAGTATTCATTATGCGGCTTATCCGTCCAGGTATCATCGGGCTCACCTGAGGTTAAGCAGTGGGAATCTATACAGTAATCCTGATCATGTGTAAAACTACCTTCTCCGGAGGTGTACGCTTTAATGACTTTAACATCTATTGGTGTGAAGTAGAAGCGGGAGGGGTTTCCTCCGCCCCATTTTCCGAAGATTATTAGCCTTTTTGCTTCGGGGTATTCGAAATCGTAGTATTTGGCTTGATTGAAAATCGTCTGCTGGTCTGGCGATAATCCTGCGATTTTGGCAACTACGTAAATCGCCTGAGATAGAACAGTTCCGTTAGCTAGAGTCGTTCCACCGCTATCACCATCTCTAAAGCTTGTCCATAGTAGTGAACATCTTCCACCCGTGGTATAGCCTCCCGCGGAGGCTCGCTTGAGATACGCTATTACGTATCCGTCGGCTCTGACCCTTACATCCACTTTAATGTATCCATAAACAGAGTCATCTGAGCCTGGTTCGTAAGCATTGTTTTTGCCGTCAGCAATTATTACTTTGCCGTCTATGTAGTTTCCTCCCCACGTGAAGGATTCGTAGATTGATAGGGTTTTGTTTAGCTGTATGTAGTCTGCGACTTTCTCCCATGCCATTATGCCTATTTGAGATGTGTCGAGTGGAGGCGTCACGGCTGATGCCGAGGGCAAGTATTGCGCGGCTAGGAGGAGGCTCGTAAAGGCGATCGCTATCATGGCTGTTGACATGCGTTTTCTCGATGGTTTGCGCTTCTTGGCGACGATTATTGTAGTGACGAGAATGACTGCTAGAAGTGACGTGGGCAAGATTGCCGGGTCTAGGACGTTGTTTGATGCGGCGGTCGGACATCCTGCCGGCGTTAGCTGTGATAGTTTGCAGGTGGTGCCATCTGGGAGAGTTATCGTTTCGGTCGAATAGTCTATTACTGCTCCAACAGGTACTCTATATCCATTGATTATAAGGGTCTGAGGAGGCGATGTTGGCGGGTTCAATACGTCTGATGGAGGTTTGGTTAGCTCGAAGGCGGATACACCGCTTGGTAGTGCTAATGCTACCAGTAGGAAAGCCAGCAAGTATGCCAATACTGCTTTTTTCATGTCTGTTCACCTTCCACCAGAAATCCTATTTAAAATCTATGAAGCTGAATTTTATTTTCAGATTCATGACGTAAAAAATGGGGGAAAGATTAGGGAAGAGGTTTAGGTGTTTAGACTTTCTTCATCTGCTCGCTTAGGCAGACTACGAATTTGTCCCATGGTAGGCCCTTACATTTAGCGGCAGGCTTTGCGGCGGCAACTTTCTCGTTTCTTGCGATAACTTTTTCGCTTCTTCGGTGGACTCCAGGTTTACGGAAGATGACCTTGCGGAGCGTTGGCTTGTAGTAGACTCTTGTTCCGTATGGGGTGTTTACAACTCTACCCGGAGTCTCTCCTAACTTGGCCGGCATGGCGTTTGGGAGTTTGGGTGGCAAGTATTTAATAGCAGGTCTGGAAGCCTGCAAAACGATGCGGAATTGTCTAGAAGCATCCAGAATGTCTGCAAATGGTCTTGATTGGAGGGGATTAGTGGATTTCGTTGAGGCTCTTCGGAGGAGGGTCGGCGAGTTTTCGTCTGAACTTAGGCGTGATCGGGAGCTTGTTAAGAGCGCTTTGGTGGAGCCGTTTCTGCGGCTTATGGGCTGGGATCCGGAGGATCCTAAAGATGTCAGGAGGAGGGAGGGGGGCTTTGGGCAGGCGGATTACATCCTGTTCGCCGATGGCGAGCCCATAGTATCTGTAGCGGTAGGGGCGATGGGAGAGGTGCCGAAGCCAAGTGATTATTTCGAAGATTGCAAGTCTGTGGGCGCTAAATGCTTGCTGGTAACCGACGGCGACCGCTGGGAGGCGTATGGCGTGAACGGAGAGGCGTTGGCGGCATGGAGCCTCAGCGCTCCTATTGAGCAGTTGTTCAAGGAGATAGATGGGTTCAGGAAGATTTTGGGGCTTGAATCTGGGAAGTATGAGGAACTGGTATGCTATACTAGGTGGAATAAGAGGGAGATTCGGATCACGGCTCTCGAGGACCCGGAGGGCTTGCTGGTTAGGAGGACGAGGAGCGGGATACCTTATAGCCACATTGCGCAAATGCTCTTGGAGGGCAAGATTGTGTTTCTCAGCGGCGGCGGGGTGGATCGCCGCAACATCCACTACATTAAGAAGAGGTTGGAGAAAGAGGTCGGCGGCGGGATAGAGTGCCTCCCGGCGATATATAATGGCACGATGGGCTATACGCTAGCTCTCAAGAAGAAACAGAAAAAGAAGAAGAGAGGTTGAGGTACTGAATCGGGGGGTTCCGGCTTACTCTCTTAGGGTTCTTCTCTTTCTTCGGAATTCTTCGCTGAATATTGCGAGGAATCCAGCTCCGAATTGCTGGCCTACTAGGGTTGCTATCCAGGCTGATACGGCTCCGGACGCTCCTAGTAACATCACCATTAGACCTAGGTCAGCGAGGGTTGGCGTGTA